>JAFTEX010000074.1 GCA_017453445.1 Bacteroidaceae bacterium | reverse complement strand
GCAGGCCCTCTTGCTGGGCCAGTTGGCGACCCGTGCGGATGGCATCGTCGTTTTCCACGTCAAAGACTTCGTCGATGACGCTGGCATCGTAGGTTTGGGGGACAAAACCGGCACCGATGCCCTGAATCTTGTGCGGACCAGTCCGGCGCACCACACAATCAGGCGTACGATGTATGAAAGTAGTCGGTTCAAATCTATGTATTTAGGGGTCGGCTATGCCTTGTTGAACTTTTCCTTGCTCTGCTT
The DNA here is from genome assembly GCA_017453445.1 of Bacteroidaceae bacterium. Classification (GTDB taxonomy): domain Bacteria; phylum Bacteroidota; class Bacteroidia; order Bacteroidales; family Bacteroidaceae; genus Physcousia. The sequence goes on along the minus strand of JAFTEX010000074.1, from coordinate 3,380 downwards.
GCAGCGGGGGCAACGCCAGTCGGCCGGCAGGTCTTCGAAGGCCACGCCATCGTGCTCGGCGGGGTCGTAGACGTAGCCGCAGATGCTGCAGACGTATTTGCCCGATGCCTCATGCTGCGAGAAATCCACCTCGGCCAGCGTGGTCGGGTAGGGATGGTTCAGGTCCATCACGCGGCGGGCCTCCAGGTTCTCGTAGCCCTGTGGCGTGTGTGTGCCGCAGTAGACCGTGGGATGTAGGCGGATGAACTCGCGTATGCGGTTCTGCGTCTCGCGGGCAGCGGGCAGGTCGTCGAAGACCACGGAGAGTTTGTCCTCATAGAGTGCCTCGTCCACGTACGTGATGTCGCCGTGTATCATGTAGAAAAGTCCGTCCGACTCCACAATGACGATGCTGTTGCCCTTGGTGTGGCCCTTGGCCTTGACGAGGTAGATTCCGTCCTGTATCTTCTGCGCCTCGGGGAAGTTGTAGTAGGGGCCGTCGGTGAAGCTGACGGGCACGAGATTCGTCAGGCCCTGCAGCTCGGCGGCGTCCGTCTCGTCCTTGTTGACATAGACCTTGGCATTGGGGAACGAGCGCAACTCGCCCGAGTGGTCGGCATGGCGGTGGGTGAGCAGAATCTTGGTCACCTGCTCGGGCTTGTAGCCCAGTGCGGCCAGGGCTTCCATGTAGGTGCAGATGTCCTTGCCTGTGTAGGCCAGCGAATCGGCATCGGGCACCTCCTCTGGTGTGCCTGCGGGCAGCCCTGTGTCCACCAGGATGACCTCCGAGCCTGTGTCGATCAAATAGTTTTGCAGACTGCCGCGATAGCGGACGTTCTTGTCAAACTTCTCCATGCCCTCTTCTCCGCCGAAGGCAAAGGGCTGGGTATAAAATCCGTCTTTGCGGAACTTGACAGCTTTAATTTCCATGGTTCGTAATGTTTATTGTTATTCAATTTCGACAAAGATACAAAAAAGTCCCGGAACATCGTGTATGGTGTTTCGGGACTTTTGTCTGTCAGTGATTACTTTGCGGGTTCCCACTTGCAGCGGACGGGCGACACGATGGCCCCTTCCTTCTTCAGTTCGGCAAAGGCCTTGTCCACTTCCTTGCGGTCGGCACCGAGGGCCTTTGTCACGTCGCCTGCGGAGACGGGCTTGCCGGCTTCGCGCATGGCTTGGAGAACTTGTTCTTTCATTGTCTTAGTCGTTTAGTCGTTTGGGGGATTAGAATTTCACCGTCTCCACGGGTTCCATCATCTTGAAGAACGTGGCCGTGGCATCCGTCACCTTGTACATCACACCGTTCTCGCCGTGCTCGCCGAGCAGGGGCTTCAAGGCGGGCATCTTGTCCACCATGGCCTGCTTCACCTCGGGGCGCTTGTCCTCGACCAGTGTGCAAGCCACGCGCAGGGTCTGGCCCTTGAAGGCGCAGAATTCGGCCTTGGGGTTCTGGGCTATCTGCTTGGTGGCTGCCGTCTGTCCAAAGGACATGAGGTAGAGGTTGCCCTCGTAGAACAACTGTGCGCCATAGACGCGAACGCGGGGCTGGTCGCCCTCGACCGTAGCCAGGAAGAATGTCTTGGCATTCTCCAGGAAATCATAGACTTTCTTGGCGTTTTCCATAAACCATTGGATATTGGATATTGAATATTAGCTACACCATCCCAATATGACAGATGCTCAGACTTGTGTGAAGAGCCAGTTCTGCACGCCGATGCACTCTATCATGTCCAGGGCACCCTGGCTCCAGTAGAGGTCTTCCTCCTCGTCCTTGAGGTAGTCCTTCATGATGTCGTAGGTGGTTGGGTCGTCCTTCACGGTCTCCATGCACTTCAGCAGCAGTTCCACGCCGGGCTCTTGGATGGCCAGGTCGGCCTTGACGTACTCAATGGGGTTCTTGATGAGCTCGCGAGGCTGCATGCCCTCGAACTTCACTTCGCCGCCGAGGTCGAGGATGCGCTCGGTGAACTTCTCCACCCAACCCATCTCTTCCAAGAAGTGGTCGACATACTTCTGGCCGAGCTTCGAGAAGCCCTGCGACTTGAACATCATACCCTGCTGCTTGTGTACCATGGCACCTTCGGCCAGGTGTGTTACGAAGAATTGGAGTGCTTCGATTGATTTCTTGCTGTCCATAGTTTTTTTCTTTTAATGGTTCGTAAAATTGGATTATTGATGCAAAGTTACGAATTGTTCCTGAGCCGTACAAAGCCGAAATAACACAAAATTTGTCTGAAACGATACGGGCATGAAAAATATTGTGTATCTTTGTACGCGATATGTACAACATGACCGAAGCATGGCGGGTGATGCATGGCTCGCTGCCCATAAAGGACTGGGATGGGAAACTCTACTGCACCGAAACGGATGGGGCGATGAGCTTCCGCTCCAACGAGACGCATGGTTTCATGGCGGCCTACACTTTCACGCTGGTCACCCAGGGGAGCCTCACCTTCCGCTACAACGATGCGGAAATGACCATCCGCCCCAACGACCTCTACATCTATTCGCCCGGCATGTCGGTAACCGTGTTGGCGGCAACGGACGACTACCATGGCATCTGCCTGATGGCCGACGAACAGGCTACCTTCGAGGCCCCCAACGTTCGCGACCTGGTGCACCTGGCCTACCAGCCCATCGTGCAGCTGCACGAACCCAGGGTGACCCTGCCTCGCGAAGATGCACGGCGACTGGCTGGCAAGATGCGCGAAATCATTGCCTACCTGCATTCCAACCACATCTACAAGAGCCACATCCTGCAGATGCTCTACGGTGTGTTTCTGCTCGACTTGCAAGACGTGCAGGAGCGGGCCGTGGCCCATCGGCAGACTCCTCCGCGCATTGAGGAACTCTTCATGGGTTTCATCCGTCTGTTGCCGCGCCATTTTGCCGCGCAGCATGGCATAGCCTTCTACGCCAGCCAACTCAACATCTCGCCTGTCTATCTCTCCCGCATCGTGCGTCAGGTGTCGGGCCGCACCGTTGTAGATTACATCAACCAGATGTTGCTGACCGAGGCTTCTTTCCTGTTGCGCACCACGTCGCTCTCCGTTGGCCAGATTGCCGACCGGCTTCACTTTGCCGACACGGCCTCCTTCAGCAAGTTCTTCACACGCATGCAGGGCCAGTCGCCCATCAATTACAGAAGGATGTAGCGGCCAGCCCTGCTTGTCTTTTTTCAATCTTCAATCTTCCGCTCGGCCCGCAGGGACGCTTGCCTAAGCAAGAATTTTCAATTTTCAATTTTCAACTTTCCGCTCGGCCCGCAGGGACGCTTGCCTAAGCAAGAATCTTCAATTTTCAATTTTCAATTTTCTATACTGCCTGCTCTAAAGCGGATATTCCTCAAATGCGTAGAGTACGGTGCTGAGGTAGCGCTCGCCCGTGTCGGGAAGGAG
>JAFTEX010000008.1 GCA_017453445.1 Bacteroidaceae bacterium | reverse complement strand
TTCAGATTCCACCTCGCAATGGACACCCTTGTCTTGGGCTGTGTGATTCCCGCTATTTGGGCTCACTCGGGACTTGCACCCGTTAGACATTGCTCATGCCGAGCATACCAAAAAAAGGCCTGCCACCCAATCGGTGGCAGGCCCTTTTTTCACGTATTGCAGCGGAATCTTACTTCACCATGAACTTCTTGCCATTGATGATGTAGATGCCCTTCTGAGCCTTGTTGATGCGGCGGCCGGCGAGGTCGAAGATAACCTTGCCAGCCTCAGTAGCGTCAACACCACTGATGCCCGTTGTTACGGCATTCAGAATTACGTTGTAAGCAACATATTCCTTCGTGGCTTCGTTCACAAGGTAGAACGTCGTGCTGACAGCATTTGTCAGGCCTTCCTTCGTCCATGCGCTGAAGTGGAACGTGGTATAGTCTTCGCTGAAGATGAGGCTTACACCAAATGTGCTGTTTGGCCACTGGTTAGCTGTACCATCTTCCAAGCACCAGAAGCCAGGTGCAGGATCGCAAGAGTAGACATTGGTCAGCGTGGCCTTTCCGTCAACCTTCTCACCGACACCATAGATTTCTTCCCACTCTTCACCAATCAGTTCGCTGACGACGCTCTCCTGAAGCTCTTCAGAAACGACGGCGTCATAAGCTGCATAGTCAGCCGTAGGATAGATGTTCACGTCGAAGCTGCCCTTAGCCGTATAATCCTCGAGGAATCTGACGGGAGCCTCTACGTAGTTCAGAGTGAGATAAACGATGGCTTCAGCGTTGGTGGTCTTGTTCACGTAAACCAACTTAGCCGTGTAAGAAGCAACCTCGTTGGTCTGGCCGTCCATGCCACCAAGGTAGTAGGTCTTATAGTCAAGTGGTTCATCGGAAACGCGGTTGTTGTCCTGCACATAGAAGCGTGCATCGCTACCCCAAGACTGCCATTCGCCGGCTGCATTACGCCAGCCATCAGTCTCACCAAGAACACCCTCAACGCGAGCACCACCAGGAGTTTCGCTGTAGATGGCAATTTCATCGGTAGAAGTTGCGCCGATTGCCTCCATAATGGCCTCCAGCTCAACCTCAATGGGCAGAGCCTCATAGTGGTTGCCAACATAGGAGTCAACAGCGTATTCAAATGTCTCTACCTGACCGGCCTGCTTCGTGTAGTTCACGTTCTTGAAGGAGAGCCAGCTGATGTTGTTGTCGGCAGCGACGTTGATGTTAATCTTCAGCACGCCGTTCTCGTCGGCCACCCCGGTAGCGGTGTACTCGGCCAGGAAGAACTGGCTGGTGCCAATCTGGCTGCCAGCAGCCACGTCGACAGCCTCGCCACCGTTCACGTCGAGCGTGATGCCATAGGCGGGAGCCGTGTAACCGTTCTTTGCGCGAACGCGAACCCAAACGCTCACGTCGTACTTCAGACCTGCGCTCAGACCCGTCTGGGTGGCGGTCAGCGTAGTGGCACCCAGAGACTGGTCGTCACCCGTCCAGTACTCGAAGAAGGGAACCTTGAACTCACTGCCGTCGGTCTCACCCTCTACGGACCAAGTGTTGATGTAGAGAGAGGTATTGAAATCCTGGCACTGTACGTCGTTGATGGTCCATGCAGAGAGGAGCATGTCGTCGAAGTTGTTGGCAGAATGCCATCCGGCAACCACCTCGGGATTGACGAACGAACCAGCCTCGGCCTGGGTCAGCGTGCCCTCGTCATACTTCTGCTGAGCACCGTCAACGATGGCCTTGTAAGCCTCGTAAGCCTCAGCGGTGTAGACGTTGGTGGACTCCATCAGGCGGTTGGCAGCAGCCAACTTCGGAGCAATGTCGATGGCACCACGTGCGTGGTCGATGGCAGCGGTCAGCGTCTCGATGGCGGCGGTCAGGCCGGCCTCGGTCTGCTCAACGCTCTCTGTCTCGCTCAGTGCGGTGGCCAGACCCGTGTTGGCGGCCTCGCTGATGTTCTCGGCATCCTGCAGGCTCTGAGCCGTAGCACGGAGTTCTTCCACCTGGGCAATCATGGCACCAAACTTGATGGTGGCAATGTCGGCATCGGCACCATAGTACTTCAGCGTGAAATTGTCGAAGATACACCACAGGTTGGTGTTACCAACCAACTTGGCACCTACAGAAAGTTTTCCGTCGGTTACCTCCACGTAGATGGGGTCGATGGTGTAGAGACCATTGGCGAAGGAAACAGAAGCGTCGTTCATGCTGCCCTCAGCACCAGTCTTCAAGGGGAAGGTAGCCGTTTCTTCGTTAGCATAGAATACGGGCAGGTTCTCCTCATCGCTGCCGTCCTGACGATAGAATCCCTGTGCGGTCAGTGCATAGACACCGTTGGGGGCATCTACGGTCTGGGTCAGGGTAAATTCAGCGTGGTAAGACTCAGCACAGTTGTTAGTGTTGTTACCGCCAGAGAGGTTCTGGTTGCTGGCCTCCATGGTCCAACTATTCTGGTAGCGGTTGTTGCGACCGAAGTTGGCGTCATTGAGCAGCATGGTAGCATTCATGGGCTCGTCCTGAGTAGCGTTAGCCAGATTGGCAATAGCGTCTTCCAGGCTGACAATAGTCCACTGAGCGTTGGGGCTCTCGGCATCGGTCAGGCCCTTGCCCAGCACGGTGCTGGTGCCGTCGTAGCCGTAGAACGTACCGTCGGTTGCACGTGCAATGGTGTAGTTACCATTTTCGAGTTTGGTGATGATGAGGGTAATGGGGTTGCCGTTGTCCATGTAGTCACCCTCGAAGTAGTACTGCGTGCCACCGTTGTTCACCTGCGACTCCAGATGGTATGTGCCATCATCCTGGGGAACCCACTTCAGGAACTCAGGATTGTCAACAAGCGAAGCCTGTGTACCCCAGCTGTTGCCAACACCCCAGTACTTGCCAGTAGCCACGTTCTGTACGAGGTACTTGCCATACTCGAAGCGCTCGGGAGCATTCTCGGTGATGGTCCAGAGAGAGTTGTCGTTCTGAGCCTTGTTAGCGTAGCATGCAGCACCGGCATCCGTACCATCGGTACCGATGAGACCGTTCTTCTCATTCAGCGTGTAGTAGTAGAGCACACCGCCCTCCAGCTGATGGTCGTTGGCACCCTGAGCTACCTCAGGAATCTCAGCAGCCACAAGTGTGGGATTGATGGCAACCTTGTTGGCCTCGGCAGCGGACATCGTCCAGGCGTTGGTGCCAGCCAGACCTACATAGCCATCTTCATTCTTCACATAGTAACCGCCCTCGGCAGGCTCGAACGTAAATTCCTGAGCCTCCTCTGAGAGGATGACCTTGTTGTTCTCGGCATCCAGAGCCAGATAAAGGCCACTGGCCTTCTGACGGAAGGTATAGGTAGCATAATCCTTGGGAGCGTTCACGGCAGCAGCGTATGTGGCAGCAGCCTCTTTCAAGGCATCCACTGCAGCTTGCAGCTCGAGCGGGGTAGCCTCGGCATTTTCAGCCACGGCCTTCTGTGCTTCTACGACAGCTGCATAGGCGTTGAAGGCTTCAGTGGGCTTCTGGAACAATTCGTCACCCACGTTGGCAGCAGCCTCCACAGTAGCCTGAGCCGTTTCCAGGAGAGAAGCCAACTCGGTGCGGAGTGCCTCGGAGTCATCGACGGTCTCCACACGGATGCCGTCGAAGAACAGATGCTGGGCGCTGGCCGAACCTACGTTCTGGCCCTGATAGCCCAGCGTATAGTAACCGGTGGTCGGCTCGTCGAGCGAGAAGGTGATGACCTCATAAGTCCACTCGTTCACGGGATATGCCTTGGCAGGAGCCAGGTATTCAGTGCCGTTGTCGGCCACGAAGCCAATGAGGCTCTTCACGGGCACACTGGCACCGCCCACGGAATTATAGACGGGGATGGTCAGCTTATAGTTGCCAGCCGGCAGCATTACCTTCTGGGTGTACTGGATAGAACCCGTCCAAACGGCTACGAGGCCAAGTGCATTGTAGGCATCGTTGCCTTCGGGGTCAGCGGGAGGAGCCAGATAATTGGCACCGCCCAGGAAAGGAGTTCCTCCATATGCGAAGACACCGGCAGCAACCTGGTCATACTTTCCATTGGTTATTGCGCCGTTGGCCTTGAATTCCCAGCTGTCCACGGGCTGCGGCCCGCTGTAGGTGGTGCCGTTGGTGGTCATGTCCTTGTCGTAGGTGCAGATGCCGTTGTCCATGGGAGCGGTCTCTGAGAAGTCAAGGTTCTTGGCCACAGCCGTCGTGGGATCCAGGATGGCAATCGGTGCGAAGGGGTCGAAGTCGGCAGCCTCCACGATGGTGTACTGATTGCCGGCATCCACCGTAGACCAGTCGTTGATGACCAGACCAGGGGCGTAACCACTACTTACGTTGATGCAGTTTTCGCCGAAGAAGAACTGGAACAGGTTGTTACCCAATTCTTTGATTGTGACGGCCTCGGGGGCGTTGTTGGTGACAGCCCCGGAAGCGTTGACGAAACTCCGAGCCACTACGCTCCAGAGGTAGAATGCCTCGTTATGCTTCACCAGGGCAAAGGCCGAACCCTCGAATCCTGCCTTGCTGGTGGACACGAGCTGTCCGTTGCTGACACCCAGCACACCACGCTCGGTGGAAATCATGTAGGCCTTCTGGTTGCTCAACTCGCCCAGGTTGGCCACGGGTGCCACATAGTCTGGGTCAGCCTCCACAATCACATCGATCTTGCTGACAAGCAGTCCCGTGTTGGCACCGGAGAGAGTCACCACCACCTTGTTCTCAGAGACGGGGCCGCTGAGGAATATGGCCTCTGCCTCACTCGTGAAGGTCTGGACGTTCTCACCGTAGGTCAGGGTCTGCTCGTTGCTGCTGGCCTTGGCCGTAACGATAAGGGTCTTGATGAGATAGCCACCGGGAACAGCAAACGTGTAGGTTCCGGACTGGGCCGAGCCACTGTGCCACAGGAAGACATCAGTATTCTGACGCTTGTCCATGTTGTTGGCACTGGCCTTCACCGTCACTGCAGGGTCGGAGTTGGAAGTCCACGAACTGACGTAGTTGTTCGCTGACTCCATGTAAGCTCCGTCGGCTACAGTGAAGCTAAAGTCTTCAGCCCACATCCCTGCCGCTGTCAGCAGGGAGCACAATAGGAATAAAAACTTTTTCATGAGCTTAAGTTTTTAGGTTAATAATTGATTGGTTAATAAAAAAATATGTTCCTCGATTGTTTCGGTTGTACTCTTTTTCTCACTCCTCCATGACGGTCAGGATGCAGACGCGGTTCCAGTCGGGCTCGCTGAAGCTGTCGCTCACGCCCATGCCGCGGGCCGTGATGCGCGACGGGGAGATTTTGTACTTTTTGATGAGAATCTTCTTCACCTCCTCGGCACGGTCGCGGGCCAGTTCCTCGTTGATGGCTGCATTGCCTTCGGGCGAAGCGAAGCCTTCGAGCACCACGTTGGCGTTCTTGTGCTTCTTCAGGTAGTTGGCCACGAACTCGACGTTCGGCATCTGTGAGCGCTCCACGTCGGTCTTGGCCTTCTTGAAGGTCACCTGCTGCGTCCGGCTGCGCTCGGTGAGCGTCATGGTGCGGGTCTCCACGCGAGGCGCGGCATCCACGGTGCGGGTCTCCACCTTCACCACCTCTTTGGGTTTCTTGCCCAGTTCGCCTTGCAGGTACTGGAGGCGTCCCTCCTTGTCGGCAATCTCGCGACGCATGGCATTGATGCGTGCCGTCAGTGCCTCCACCTCGGTCTGGTCGATGGGGCGTGCCGTGGTGATGTAGTGCTCGCCCGTATGGTTCTTGAAGTGGTAGGTCACGCCGGCGGTCAGCTGCATCTGGGCATACTTGCCGCCCTCGAAGTTGCCGTACTTCGTCACATCCCACAGGATGGCGGGGCGCAGCGATACGGTCCAGGCACGCTTCTCACCCAGGTTGAAGTCGAAGTCCAGGCCCACCTTTCCGACAGCCGAGTTATGGGGCTTCACGTCGGTGTAGCGCAGATAGCCCACGCCACCGCGTGCCTGAATCTCGAAGAGGCGGGGCCGTCCGTTGTATCCGCCCCACCAGTTCATCAGGTTTATCTTAGTGGTCCCCATCACGTTCAGGCTGCTCACGTGGTTGTCGTTTCCCACGAGGCTCCAACTCTTGGCATCGCCGTCCCAGCCCATGTCGTCGAAGCCGAGCTGGGTGCTGAACTCGAAGCTCACCACGGGCGTGATGCCCTTACTGATGTGCAGCCCCAGCACGCCGCCGCCGTTGTCCCAGCGGTGAAGGTTGGTGCTGATGCCGCCGTCCAAGCCGATGCTCCAGTTGTCGCGAAAGAGGTTCTCCTCGTACAGATTCTGTGCACCTGCACCCACCGAAATGGCTGCCAGTGCAACGATTGAAAAAATCTTTTTCATGTGTCTTTTTATATTATTTTATTAATGTCGGCAAGCAAAGTTACGTTTTTTTGTCGTAACGGCCAAACAATCTGAAAAAAAACGCGAGCGAAACTTCCTTTTCGGCAGTTCGCACCCCCTCACCCCATAGTTTCCCACATCCTGTCGGGAGCCGCGCTGGAGATGACCTTCCTCCACGCCAGGATGTAAAAATTCCTTACCTCCGTAGGAGGAAAGCCAGGCACCCTTCCACTGTAAGATTACTATGCTTATGGACGTAACCTTAGTAATCTTATCGGCGTAAGCATAGTAATCTTATCGCCATAAGCATAGTAATCTTATTTGACAGATGACATAAAGAGAGAAGCAAAAAGTGCAGAAATCGCCCATTTCATCGACATATTTTACACCTCCCCCGCCCACGTTTTCCCCTCAAGGTGCTCGCAGGCAGGTGCATTGTAAACATTTTTCACCGAGAGCCCCACCCCGTCGCCTCCTGTGCGCAGACGTGAAAATATAATCCGTTTATTTGGGCATTCCCCAAATTTTCATTATCTTTGCGCTGTAAAAAGAGTACACACTAAAAATTAAGACAAAAAATCCTATGCAGACACATTTCCGAATGCTCGCCGCGACGGTGCTGCTGGCAGCGGCAACTACCGTGGGTGCACAGACCGTCGTCAAGGGCAAACTGGTAGACGCCGACAACGGCGAACCGCTGGTGGGCGCACAAGTGCGCATCGTGGGCGACAAGAGTGCCACCGTCACCAATGCCGAAGGCGAATTTTCGTTGCAGAACCCTCGTCGCCATCGCGAAATCACGGTGTCGTACCTCGGGTTCAAGACCCAGAACTTCAGCGTCAGCAAGAGCGGCCAGATGGGCACGCTGGGCCTGTCGCCCGATGAGGTGATGCTCGAAGGCGTGACCGTCTCGGGCACCATGGCCTTCGACCGCAAGACACCCGTGGCCCTGTCGAACGTCACGGCCGAGGACATCGAAGAACGGCTGGGCGGCCAAGAGTTTCCGGAAGTGCTGAAGACCACGCCGGGCGTCCACGCCAACAAACAAGGCGGCGGCTGGGGCGACTCGGAAATCTGGATGCGCGGCTTCGACAACACGAACGTGGCCACCATGGTGAACGGTGTGCCCATGAACGACATGGAGAACGGCACCGTCTACTGGAGCAACTGGGCCGGCATCAGCGACGTGGCCCGCATCGTGCAAACGCAGCGCGGGCTGGGCGCATCGAAGGTGAGCGCACCGAGCGTGGGCGGCACCATCAACATCCTCACCCGCACACTCGACCAGAAGCGGGGCGGAAGCATCAGCTACCAGATGGGCAACAACGGGGCGAACAAGGTGACCTTCAACGTCTCGACCGGCATGTCGAAACGCGGCTGGGGCCTGACCCTGCTGGGCACCCGCCAGTGGGGCGACGGCTATGTGCAGGGCACTGACTACTCAGGCTACACCTGGTTTGCCAGCCTCGCCAAGAAGTTCAACGAGCGCCACGCCCTCTCTTTTACGGGCTTCGGCACCATTCAGGAGCACGGACAGCGCACCAGCAGCCAGAACTACGGTCCGCTGACCCTCTCAGAGTGGGCACGCGTTCGCCAGCAGTACGGCTTCGGCTATCAGTACAACCCCACGTTCGGCCGTCTGAACGGCAAGGACTACAACGCCCTGCGCAACAAGTACCACAAGCCTCAGCTTTCGCTCAACCACGACTGGACCATCAATGACCACAGCAGCCTCTCGACCGCCCTCTACATGAGCATCGGACGCGGCAACGGCACGACGGGCGAGGGATTCGCCGGCGGCTCGTACACCGACATACGCGGTGCCAGCTACGGACAGGTGCTCAACACGTTCCGCAACGCCGACGGCACCTTCGACTACGACGCCCTCTACGAGCGCAACGCCGCAAGCGAGGTCGGCTCCATGTTCGCCCTGGCCAACAGCCAGAACAACCACCTCTGGACAGGCCTGCTCAGCACCTACCAGAACCACATCAACGAACACTGGGACCTGACGGGCGGTCTGGACTTCCGCTACTACAACGGCACGCACAAGACGGTCGTCAAGGACCTCTTCGGCGGGCAGTACTTCATCGACTACGACCAGCGCAGCAAGGTGGACCCGGCCCTGAAGCCCATCGCCGCCGACCCCGCCTGGCAGTATGAGAAACTGGGCGTGGGCGACGTCGTCTATCGCAACTACGACGGCTACGTCGTGCAGGAGGGCATCTTCGGGCAAGCCGAGTATAACGTGGGCGGACTGAGCGCATACGCCAACGGCGGACTGAACAACATCACCTATTGGCAGCGCAACCACTACTACTACGAAAAAGCACAGGAGAAGAGCGACAACGTGAACTTCCTGGGCGGCAACATCAAGGGTGGTGCCAACTACAACTTCAACGACTACCACAACGTGTTCTTCAACGTGGGCTACATCAGCCGCGCACCGAAGTACAACGCCGCCTTCATGAAGGCCGAGACCAGCAACATGCTGAACAAGGATGCCAAGAACGAGAAAATCCTCTCCTTCGAGGTGGGCTACGGCCTGCACTGGAACTGGCTGAACCTGAAGGTGAACGCCTACTACACCAAGTGGATGGACAAGTCGATGAGCAAGTACATCGACGCCTTCCGCGACCCTGCCTACATCAACATGACCGGCGTCGATGCCCGCCACATGGGCATCGAGCTGGAGGGCAAGTTGGAACCTGCCAAGTGGGTGACCATCAAGGGTATGCTCTCGCTGGGCGACTGGCAGTGGTGCAGCAATGCCGAGGGCTACGTCTATGACGAACGCGGACAGGCCCTGACGGCCGACGGCACACGCACCACCGTGGGAGCCGCAGACCACGCCAAGGCCAACATCGACCTGGACGGCATCCGCGTGGGCGGGGCCGCACAGACCACGGCCTCGCTGGGAGCCGACTTCAAACTGGGCCGCGTGCTCGGTTTGCACGACGGACAGGAACTGAAGATTGGTGCCGACTGGGTCTACTACGGCCGCAACTACAGCTATTACTCCTTCTCGGGCACGAACCTGACCATCGGCAAGACCTACAGCCCCAGCGAACCTTGGAAAGTGCCTTCGGCAAGCCAGGTCGACCTGCACGCCTCGTACCGCTTCAAGATTGGCAACCACCTCACCGCCACCCTGAGCGGGAACGTGAACAACCTGTTCGACTACCAGTACATCGGCAAGGCCTACAACCCCAGCAGCGGAGTGGCCGCAGCCGACAACATCTATGCATTCTACAACTTCGGACGCACCTACACTATCCGGCTGAAACTGGCGTTCTAACTTTTAATGGATAATGGACAATGAATAATGGACAATGACATGAACACAAAAAACATATTCCGCATTACATCCTGCCTCTGTGGCCTCTGTCTTCTCTGCGCGCTCTGCGTCTCGTGCGAAGACTACACCGAACACAACTTCGGCACCCCGGAGGAACTGTGGCAGCCCACCCAGGTGAATGCCTACACCTTCGAACTGACCCCGCAGAACTATGCCGACCTGGCCTCGAATGCCGACAACCAGGCCCTGGCCGCCGAGGACGTGACGGGCGAAACCACCAAGCACCTGCAGCGGACGGGCGAGAACGCCTGCTTCGTGGGCAACGTGACCCCTCGGGAATATCTGCCCGCCATCCTGAAAAGCCTCGTCGGCAGCAACCAGTACTACAGCCTGACCAACGGCTCAAGCATCACCGTCCGCTACCGGGTGGGCAACATCGTCGCCGAGGCGGCCTACATGCCCAACGAGGGCGAACTGACCCAGTCGGGCAGGTTCCTGCTCGTGCCCGCCGGACAGCAGCAGGTGCTCGTGAACAGCAACAACGCCGCCACGGGCCAGGAATTCACCTACGGCTACATCTACCTCTCGGGCAGCACCCGCTGCCCCAACGCCGTCACCCGCATCGACGACCGCACCATCCTGGCCGACGAGGTGGCCGACAGTTACCTCTACAGCGTGGAGAAGAACGGCGATTCGTGGCTCATCTGCAACCCCGACGAAAAGTATCTCTACCTCGACGAATCGCACAACACCTTCCAGTACATCGACGACCTGGGCGACATCGAGGACGGGCAATATCCCTCCTGGAACATCACCTACAACGAGGCCGACCAGGCCTACGACATCGTGAACTCGGACAACCAGAAGGTGTTCCTCTATGGCGAGTCCTACAGTTCCGCCGGAGCATACGCCGACAAGAAAGGCGAGCCCGGCTACGTCGGCATCCAGCTCTACAAGCGGGTGGAGGGTGCTGCGGAGTCCATCAAGGTCGCAGAAGACGAGGAGGAAATCACCTTCACGCTCGAAGAGGGCGAGTGGGTGGCCAAGGGCGACTACCTGAACACCGAACTGACAGGCGGCACCACGCTCACAGACATGGACGCCGTGTATCAGGCCACGGGCTGGAGCGTGGAATACATGGGCAGCATCGGCGACCTCAACTATGTCTGGCGCTATGATGCCACCTACGGTCTCCGGGCCTCGGCCTACGTCTCAGGGGCTTCCCACCCCACTGTGGCATACGCCATAAGCCCCAACATGAACCTGAACAAGGCCGAACAGCCCATCTTCACCTTCGAACAGGCTCAGAAGTATGCCGGCACACCCGTCACCGACTACCTGAAGGTCTACGTCAGCACCAACTACACCGGACGCGGCGGACTGGAGGCTGCCACCTGGACCGACGTGACCGGCCAGGTGGAGGGCACCTGGCCCGACGGTTCCGACTGGACCTACTATCCCATGACGCTCGACCTCTCTGCCTTCACGGGCAACAAGACGGTCAGCGTGGCCTTCTGCTACATCTCCACCGACGAGGTGGCAGCCACCTGGGAGGTGAAGAACGTCGTCTGCAAGGAGAAGGAAGAGAGTGAGGAGGGCGAAAAGCAGGGAGATTGATTAGAGATTAGAGATTAGGGACTGTGAAAGTCATCGAACTCATAAACGACCAGCGGAGCGTTCCGTTCTCCTTCGAGGTGCTGCCGCCCTTGAAGGGGACGGGCACTGACGGTTTGTTCCAGACCATCGACCGCCTGCGCGAATTTCAGCCGCGATACATCAACATCACGGCCCACCGCAGCGAGTACGTCTACAAGGAACTGGAAAATGGCCTCATCCAGAAGCAGCGCATCCGCCGCCGACCCGGCAGCATCGCCGTGGCAGCCGCCATACAGCGTCGCTACGACATCCCCGTCGTGCCCCATCTCGTGTGCAGCGGCAACACCCGCGAGGACCTGGAATACACCCTGCTCGACCTGCAGTTCCTCGACATCAGCGACCTGCTCATCCTGCGCGGCGACAAGGCCCGCGACGAGCGCATGTTCCAGCCCACGGGCGACGGCCCCAGCCACGCCACGGAGCTCATCGAACAGGTCAATCGCTTCAACCAAGGCACATTCTACGACGGCAGCCCCATCAAGTGCCCCGGCACGCCCTTCACCTTCGGCGTGGCCTGCTACCCCGAGAAGCACGAGGAGGCTCCCAACCTGGAGAGCGACCTGGAAGTGCTCCGGCGGAAGGCTCAAATGGGAGCCGAGTACGCCGTCACGCAACTATTCTTCGACAACGACAGATACTTCCAGTTCGTCGGCCGTGCGCGGCGCATGGGCATCACCATCCCCATCGTCCCCGGCATCAAGCCGCTGACCAAACTCAACCAGCTGACGATGATTCCCAAGACGTTCCACTGCGACTTTCCCGAGGCCCTCCGCCTGGAGACCCTGCGTTGCCGCACCGACGAGGACGTGCAACAGGTGGGCATCGAATGGGCCGTGCAACAGTGCCGTGAACTGCTGGCACAGGGAGCCCCCAACCTCCACTTCTACTCCATGGGAGCCGTCGGGAGCATCTGCGAAATTGCCAAACAGATATATTGAGAAAAGGATAACGAAAATGAGGTTTAGCGACATCATAGGACAGCAGGACATCATCCGGCAACTGACGCAACAGGTCGATCTGGGGCGTCTGCCACACGCCTTGATGCTCTGCGGACCGGAGGGAGCAGGCAAACTGGCCATCGCCCTGACATTGGCACGCTATTTGCTGTGCGAACACCCAGAGGGAGGTGAACCTTGCGGACACTGCCATTCGTGCCGCATGACCGAACAGTGGCAACACCCCGACCTCCACTTCTCGTTCCCGCTCTTCAAGGAAAAGTCCAACGACCAACCCGTCTCGGACGACCGGCTGACAGAATGGCGCGAGCAAATCTCCCGCACCCCCTACTTCACCCCCAACAACTGGCTCGAAGACCTGAAGGGCGAAAACCAGCAGCTGCAGTTCTACGTCGGAGAGAGCGATTCGCTACAGCACAAGCTGTCCCTGAAGTCCAGCCAAGGCGGCTGCCGGGTGGTCGTCATGTGGCTCCCCGAGAAGATGCCCCCTGCCACAGCCAACAAACTGCTGAAACTCATCGAAGAACCACCCGCGAAGACCCACTTCCTGCTCGTGAGCCAAGAGCCCGACCAAGTGCTCGGAACCATCCTGAGCCGCACACAGCGCATCCGGGTGCCGGCACTGAGCGAGGCGACCATCGCCCAAGCACTCGAGGAGCGGCACGGACTGCCGGAAACACGGGCGCAGAATCTGGCACACATCGCCCAGGGGAACTACACGCTGGCCCTGCAACTCATCGAGGAAGACAGCGAGCGGAGGGAGTTCTTCGACCTCTTCGTAGAGATGATGCGCCTCTGCTACATGCGAAAGGCAAAGGAGATGCGCCAGTGGGCGGAACGCGTGGCCGCCATAGGGCGAGAACGCCAGAAACACCTGCTCGAATACAGCCAAAGACTCATACGCGAAAACTTCATCTACAACTTCCGGCAGGAAAAGATGAACTACATGACACAGGAGGAACAGCAGTTTGCCCAGAACTTTGCACCGTTCATCAACGAGCGGAACGTCATCCCCTTTATGGAGGAACTGACAGCCTGCCAGACCGACATCGAACAAAACGTGAACCCCAAAATGGTCTTCTACGACCTGGCACTGAAAATAACATTATTACTGAAAAATTAGAGACACATGGAACTGGAATATAAGTGCGGCTGCGGCCAGCGAGGACTCTGCGCCCAAGGGTGCGGAAAAGGACAATGCCAACTCAACGTACACGACTATCTGGCCGACCTCCCCGACAACCAGGAGGCCACCGACCTCGTCGAGGTGCAGTTCAAGAACACCCGGAAGGGATACTACCACAACGACAACCGCCTCAACATCCACAAGGGCGACATCGTGGCCGTAGAGGCATCGCCCGGCCACGACATCGGCATCGTCACCATGACCGGGCGCCTCGTGCCCCTGCAGATGAAAAAAGCCTACCTGAAGCCAGGAGAGGAAATAAAGCGCATCTACCGCATCGCCCGCCCCGCCGACATGGAAAAGTACGAAGAAGCCAAGGCACGCGAGCACGCCACGATGATACAAAGCCGCCAGGTGGCCAAAGACCTCGGGCTGGAAATGAAAATCGGCGACGTCGAGTTCCAGGGCGACGGCAACAAGGCCATCTTCTACTACATCGCCGAGGGGCGCGTCGACTTCCGCGAACTCATCAAGGTGCTGGCCGACCTGTTCCACGTGCGCATCGAGATGAAGCAAATCGGCGTGCGGCAGGAGGCCGGACGAATCGGCGGATTCGGCCCCTGCGGCCGCGAACTATGCTGCGCCACCTGGATTCGCTCGTTCCAGAGCGTAGGCACCGCCGCCGCACGCTTCCAGGACATCAGCCTCAACCCCCAGAAACTCGCCGGACAATGCGCCAAACTGAAGTGCTGCATGAACTACGAGGTCGACCAGTACATCGAGGCCGGACGCCGACTGCCCAGCCGCGAACTGACACTGGAGTCCATGGAGGGCGAGTTCTACTTCTTCAAGGCCGACATTCTCTCCAACATGGTAACCTACAGCAGCGACCGCCGCGTAGCCGCCAACCTCACCACCATCCCGGCTAAGAGAGCACTGGAAATCATTGAGATGAACCGCAGGGGCGAGAAACCCGACACACTGGAAGAGGGTGGTAAGAAAATCGCTCCACGCCCGGTGGACCTCGCCGCACAGGACGACCTCCACCGCTTCGACAAGAAGAAGAAAGGGAAGAAAAAGAAAGACAACCGGAAGCGCAACGAAGGGAAACGCCACGAAAAGCCCGCAAATGAAGCCTAAACACCTGTGGCTGCCTGCAGTGGGCGCCATGCTCTGCGCCGCCTGCATCAGGGGGACAATCCTGCACCACTTCGAGCACGTCGACCCCGACGGCTGGAACTGCTACGACACCCTGCGCTACAGCCTCCCCCCCATTCCGCAAGCAGGGCTTTACGACTTCAGCGTCGACCTGCGCTACGCCAACGCCTTCGCCTACGAAGGCATCCGCGTGGTGGCAGAAACCTACCTGCGCCGCCCCCCCGTCGCCCGCCGCGACACGCTCTACCTCAAGACCGCCGACGAACACGGCATCCCCGTCGGGCAGGGCCTCAACCTGCTGCAGCTCAGCACCCCCCTCTACACCCTCCGCCTGCAACCCGGCCAGGAAGGCACCATCCGTCTCTACCACCTGATGAGACTCGAGACGATGCCCGACATACGGGAAGTCGGCCTCAAAATCACCGAGACACCCCGATAACCCATCCGCCGTCCGCCCCCGACAAACCAATCGTCCCCGCTCATTTTCCTAAATGCAAAATGAGCAAGCCATTCGGAACTTAGAGGGGAGGAGGCTTAGTTGTGGACGAAACGGTCGCGCCCGGCATCGATGCGGAGAAAGATGAAGAGCAGGATGGTGAAGCCCCACAGCGACGAGCCGCCATAGCTGAAGAAGGGCAGCGGAATGCCGATGACGGGGGCCAGGCCGAGCACCATGCCCACGTTGATCATCACGTGGAAGAGGAAGATGCTCATGACGCTGTAGCCGTAGATGCGCCCGGAGGCGTAGGGCTGACGTTCGGCCAAATGGATGAGTCGGAGAATCAGGGCCAGAAAGAGGCCCAAGACGACGGCGCACCCGAGGAAACCCTCCTCCTCGCCCACGGTGCAGAAGATGAAGTCGGTCTCCTGCTCGGGCACATACTTCAGTTTGGTCTGTGTGCCGTTGAGGAAGCCCTTCCCCTTCAGTCCGCCCGAGCCGATGGCTATCTTGGCCTGGATGACGTTGTAGCCCGCGTCCTTCGGGTCGTCTATCATGCCCAGGAGCACCCGCACGCGTGTCTGTTGGTAGTCTTTCAGGACGTTGTTCAGCGCATAGTCGGCCGAATAGTATAGCGCAAGGGAGCCGACGGCGAAGAGGCCGATGTAGGCGTAGCGAGCCAGATTCTGCTTCACGGCCAGATAGAAGAGGTAGCCTATCGTGACCAGACAGACGCCCAACTGCACCCAAGCGACGTCGAAGGGTATCACGTATTTGCTGAAGAGCAGCGCGGAAAGGGTGAGGCCGACGCCATAGCCGAAGACGCGCAGCACGGGAGCCAGCGGCTCCGTGTAGAGGCGCATCATGCCGACGGTGAAGAGGAGTATCATCGTCATGACCAGGAACTGTCCCAGACTGATGGCCTGTATGCCCCAGAGGGCATCCTGGTCGAAACGCACGCCCACCACAAAGTAGAGGACTGCCGAGATGCCGGCAAAGAGTATGCAACCGGGCATCCCCTCGCGATAGAGCATCAGGAAGAAGGCGGTGTAGACCAGTGCGCTGCCCGTCTCGCGCTGCATGACTATGAGGCCCATGGGCACCACGATGAGCAGGCAGGAGACCAGGAAGTTCCACCACCTGGAGATGTCGTAGTCCGTGCTGCCCATGTACTTGGACACGCACAGGGCCGTGGCGAACTTGGCGAACTCGGCTGGCTGGATGCTGAACGGACCGACTTTCAGCCACGAGAGCGAGCCCTTGATGTCGCGAGCCAGGAAGGGGGTGGCGAAGAGCAGGACGAGGAAGGCGGCATAGAGCACGTAGGAGAAGGTGTCGAACAGGCGTTCGTCGATGGTCAGTATCAACATGCCCAGGAGGAAGGAGGTGGCGATCCACACGATTTGCATGCCGCTGCGCGTGTCGAAGTCGAAGAAGTTGCCCCCCTGCTCAAAGTCGTAGGTGGCTCCGCAGACGCTCATCCAGCCCAGTCCCAGCAGGGCGATGTAGAGCACGATCGTCACCCAGTCCAGCGACGCCAGTATGCCCTTTCCTTTATCTTTGACTGCTGCCATAGTATATGGTCCGATTTTCGAAACTGGAGGCCTTCTCCTCGCTGGCCTCCGACAGCTTTCCGTTGATGTACTTTTCCATTATCAGGGCGCCGATGGGCACGCCGTAGGTGGCGCCCCATCCGCCGTTCTCGACGTAGACGGCCACGGCAATCTTGGGGTTGTCCTTCGGGGCAAAGCCCATGAAGGCGGAGTGGTCGTGGCCGCGGTTCTGGGCCGTGCCCGTCTTCCCGCACACCTCGTACCAGGGATTGTTGGCCGAAGAGCAGGTTCCGCCCGTCACGGCACGGCGCATACCCTCCACGACGTATTCGTAGTTGCGCGCCGAGACCTTCGTGTAGTGCCGCGCAGTGTAGAGCGTGTCCAAGGGTTCTCCCTGCACCTCCCTGACGACGTGGGGCGTGATGTAGTAGCCCCGGTTGGCAATGGTGGCTCCCAGGTTGGCAATCTGCAAGGGGGTGAGGTTGACCTCGCCCTGGCCGATGGAGATGGAGATGACGGTCAGTGCATTCCACGAGCGGAGGTACTTGTCGTAGTAGTCGGCGTTGGGTATCATGCCTCGCTTCTCACCGGGCAGGTCCACGCCCAGTTTGTAGCCGAAGCCCATGGAGACCATGTAGTCTTTCCACGTGGTCATGGCCTGCTGCGTCGTGGCGTACTTCTTGCGGTTGTTGAACATGTAGTAGAGTCCCCAGCAGAAATAGCCGTTGCACGAAGTGCCGATGGCGGGAATCAGGGGCAGCGGCGAGGCATGGCCGTGGCAGCCCACCTTCAAGCGTCCGAAGTGGAATCCGCCCGAGCAGGAGTAGGCCGTGCTGGGCGTGATAATGCCCTCTTCGAGGAAGGTCAGCGCCTGCGACGTCTTGAAGGTGGAGCCGGGAGGATACTGGCCCATGATGGCCCGGTTGAGCAGGGGCTTCAGGGGGTCGGCAGAGAGCCTCAGGTTGTTGGCTCCGCGCTGGCGTCCCACCATGATGCGGGGGTCGTAGGTGGGGCTGGAGACCATGCAGAGAATCTCGCCCGTGGAGGGTTCGATGGCCACGATGCTGCCCAGTTTCCCCTTCATGAGCCGCTCGCCCAGTTGCTGCAGTTCCAGGTCGATGGAGAGCGTCAGGTTTTTGCCTGGCACGGGCGCGCGGTCGAACTTTCCTTCCTGATAGCTGCCCTTGATGCGCCCGCGGGCATCACGGAGAAGAATCTCCACGCCCTTCTCGCCACGGAGTTGCGTCTCGTAGCTGCGCTCCACGCCCAACTTTCCGATGTAGTCTCCGCTCTGGTAGTAGTCGTCGGCCTCTATGTCCGCAGGCCCCACCTCTCCCACATCGCCCAGGATGTGGGCCGCATTGGCATAACTATACTGACGGATGTTGCGCTTCTGCACATCGAAGGCCGGGAAGCGGAAGATGCGTTCCTGAAAATTGGAAAACTCTTCGGCAGAAAGCTGGGTCATGAAGAGTTGTTGCGTGTAGGGGCTGTAGCCCGGGTTGCGGCGCCGGTCCTTAATCTCCAGCATACGACGGTCGAACCATTCGCGAGTGATGCCCAGGCTCTTACACAAGTCGAGCGTGTCTTGCTCGGTCATGCTTTTCATTTCTGACAGCACGACCGTGATGTCATAGGAAGGCCGATTGTAGACCAAAAGTTTGCCCGTACGGTCGCTGATGGAGCCACGGGCGGGAAACTGAATGCGTTTCAGGAAGGCATTGGAGTCGGCGTTGCGCTTGAAGTCGTCGCTCATCAGCTGCAACATGAAGAGGCGGCACAGATAGACAAGGATGAGCAGGACGGCCGCCCCACCCAACACATACTTGCGATAGCTGTACTGACGGTCATTTGCCATGGCGCAAGGTCTCCAAGGTGAGCATCAGGATTAAAGAAAGCAGATAACTCGCGCCCAGCGAAACGAGCAAACTGGTCATGCTGAAAAACGAGAAGGCTTCCAGCAGATAGAACGCCACATGATGGACCGCGGCGAGGATGGCAATGTAGCGAATGTGGTTCCACTTGCCCATGGCCCGATAAGAGGGCTGCATGTCTTCCAGTGCGTCCTTCGGGGCAGAAGCCTGAAGCAAGGGCCATTGGACGAAGGCTGCCAGCGTCATGGAGGCCGCCGCCTCGCCAAGGGTGTTGGAAGAGATGTCTATGATGATTCCCATGGCGAAGGCCCACAGCATGTTGCCCACACGGGTTCCATTCAGGGGGAAGCGGACGAGGAAAAGCACGTAGAGCATCGGGGTGGCATAGCCGAAGAGGTGGATGTGGTTGCACACCAGCACCTGCAAGGCTACCAACACCAGCATCTGCCATACGCGTTTTAAGAATATCACCAACATCTGTCGCTCGTCCTCCTCTATTTCTTTGCTTTTTTATCTTCTTCCTTCACTTCCGGCTCTCGCTCGTACCCCTCCCACTCTATGACAGAGACATCGCGCAACTTGCCGAAGTCCGTGCTGAGCCCTATCTCCAGTTTATAGGAAAGTCCGTCGTCGGAGTTCAGCACACGCCTTACTCGCCCTACGAAGATGCCCGGAGGGAACACACTGCTGAATCCACTGGTTTCGACAGACTCGTCCTTGCGAATCCGGGCATGGCGGGGTATGTCGTCAATGAATGCCCGCAACGGATTGCCACCGTTCCATTTCATGTAGCCGAAATACTCCGAATCCTTCAGGCGGCAACTGATGCTGCTATGGGAGTTGAGCACTGGCAGGACAATGGCGTAGTGCCGCCCTGTGTTGGCCACAATGCCGACAACGCCTGTTCCGCAGACGACTCCCATCTCCTTCCTCACGCCGTCGGCCGAACCGCGGTTGATTGTGATGAGATTGTCACGGTCCTTGATGGAATTGCTGATGACCTGGGCCGGAATGTGACGAATGCCGGCCAGTTGCTCGGCAAGCACCCGCTCCGTAAGGCTGGAGTCGTGCTCCAGTTCTGCCAGCCGGCGGTGCAGCACGCTCAGTTCGGCCTGCATCCGGAGGTTTTCTTCTGTCAGTTGTTTGTTGACACTGCCCAATTGGGCGTATGCCTTCATGCGACTCTCCCAGTCCAGCACCTTGCCCGACACGGCATTTGCCTGAGTGAACCAGACGCTACCCTGATAGGCATTGAAACGAAACAGCAGCACCAGACTGACCACCTCCAAAAAGAGGAATACAATCCAGTGCCCCCATTCTCTTATTCTGTCTACCAGAGAGCCCACCCTACATCAGGAACGAGAATTCGTGAATGTTCTTCAAGGCAATACCCGTTCCCTTGGCCACACTGTGCAAAGGATCGTCGGCTACATGGAAAGGTATGCCAATCTTATCGGTCAGACGCTTGTCGAGCCCGCGGAGCTCAGCACCGCCACCCGTCAGCCAGATGCCGTTGTGTACGATGTCGGCATACAGCTCGGGAGGCGTATCCTCCAAGGCATTCAATATGGCCGCCTCAATCTTGGCAATGGTCTTCTCCAGGCAATGGGCTATTTCCTGATAGCAAACAGGCACTTCCATGGGCAACGCCGTGATACGGTTAGGACCATAGACGACGTAGTCTTCGGGCGCGTTGTCGCCCAAGTCCGTCAAGGCCGCACCCACGTTAATCTTGATGCGCTCTGCCATACGCTCACTGACCTTCAGGTTGTGCTGGCGGCTCATGTAGTCCTGAATGTCGGCTGTCAGGTCGTCGCCTGCCACGCGCTGACTCTTGTTCACCACGATACCACCGAGTGAGATGACGGCAATCTCCGTAGAACCACCACCGATGTCAACCACCATGTTGCCTTCGGGAGCCAAGACATCAAGCCCGATGCCTATGGCTGCCGCCATGGGTTCGTAGATAAGACGGATTTCACGTCCACCTGCGTGCTCGGCACTGTCGCGCACCGCTCTAAGTTCCACCTCCGTAGAGCCACTGGGCACACCGATGACCATCGTCATCTGCGGACTGAAAATGCTGCGGCCGGAATGAACCATCTTAATCAGCCCACGAATCATCTTCTCGCAGGCATCAAAGTCGGCTATCACACCGTCCCGCAGGGGGCGTACGGTCTTTATCTCCGCATTCGTCTTTTCGTGCATCTCCTTTGCACGCACACCGACTGCAATCATTTCGTCGGTACGACGGTCAAGTGCCACCACACTGGGCTGGTCGACAACAATCTTGCCATTGCTGATGATAATGGTGTTGGCCGTCCCCAGGTCCATGGCAATCTCTTTATTCAAGGATAAAAAGTTCCATCTCATGTCTTTTCCTTCAATTTTACGATTTTACGATTTACAGATTCTCAAACCACTCATGTATGGCCGTGTCATAGCGGCTGCTTACATCAAAAGCCTGACAGGCGAACCATCGCCGCTGCTCCAACGTGGTCTCGGCCCCCTGCTCAGAGAGCAAACTCTGCAAAAGGGCATATTCGCCCTTGGAGGGGATGATGACCACGTCCTGATAGTTCTTGGCGGCTGCCCGGATGAGCGAAATGCCGCCAATGTCTATCTTCTCAATGATCTCCGGTTGCGAAGCTCCGCTAACCACAGTTTCCTCAAACGGATAGAGGTCAACGATGACGAGGTCTATCTCGGGAATCTCATAGTGGCCCATTTCCTGACGGTCCTTTTCCAGCGCACGGCGCCCTAAGATTCCTCCGAACACCCGCGGATGGAGGGTCTTCACCCTTCCGCCCAAGATGCTGGGATACCCCGTCACGTCCTCCACTTTCCGGCAGGGTATGCCCAAACTCTCAATGAAAGCCTGCGTGCCACCCGTACTCAAGATTTCCACCCCCTCTGATGCCAGACTGCGAAGGATGGAGTCAAGGCCATCCTTGTGGTAGACACTGACCAAAGCGCGACGTATAGTTTTTCTGTCCATACTTTAATTATACTATTTTGCGGGTGCAAAGTTACAAAAATAAAATAGAATGACGAGAAGAATATAAAAAATAAATGGATTTTATTTTGCAGTATCACATACTTTGTATTATCTTCGCCCCCAAATTAGAAACAATCAGAACGTATGGATGCAAAAGATTCATTGAAAGCCGTGCTGGATGCACTCCAGGAGTTAAAGAAACAACATATTACAAGACAACAACTTATTGACTTTGTCAGGGGAGTAGAGAGCCGCGACATTCTGGAGCGTGGACTGGACAAACTGGAACTGTTCGGCATTGGGGACAAACGCGAAGAGTTGCACTACAACATGGTCATCGACCAAGCCATCGACGAAAAGATGCTAAAAATAAGCGATAACACTCTGACCGCCACCCCCAAAGGAACCAAATTCCGCAAGGAACCGACCTCCTTCATTCTGAAAGAGGAAAACGAGGAGACTGAACCCGACAGAAACGACAATGAGCTGGACATTTTGGTGGAAAAGGCACTTCATTCCAAGACCTCAGACGACGAAGACGACGAGCTGGCCCCCATGCCCATAGCACCCAACCCCGCCACGGCACGCTCTCAGCAAATGATTCACCTCATTCAAGCCATCGACCGAAAGATTCCTCTTGATGACTATGCCGAGCAAAACCAACTCGACTTCGACGAGGTGCTCGACAATCTGGAACACCTCATCCAACGAGGTACGAAACTGGACATCACCTATTTCACCGACGAGGTATTGGGAAAAGAAGCCTTGGACGAATTGTTCGATTACTTTGACGAAGTGGACGGTGACGTGGAGAAAGCCTTTGATGAGTTCTACGGCATCTACCAGCCCGAAGAAATCCGTCTGGCGCGTCTCGTCTGGAAGTAGCCTCGCATGAACCGTCGCATGAAAAAACACAATAAGTATATAGAAACATGAAAAAACGTCTTTTATGGGTCATCCCATGCCTCTTTGCGCTAATGTCACCCATACAGGCTGCAAAAGTGACTTACCATGTGGAAGTGCAGCGTCGGCAAAGCCGTCCTCTCACGCAGACCACCAACATGGACGTAAACCTGACCAACATTGCCTATAACTTTGGCTACTACAAGGTCAGTGACCTCAACATCACGAGCAATGGTACGGACAAGATGGTGGCTGAGGTTTGGGGCACCGATGAGGTTTTCACTTACTTCACGTTCAACAACCAGGGTCACTGGTTCAATGCCGACGGTACTCCCTCAGCCAAAAGTACGGACACCAACCGACGTGTGGGTGTAAAACTGGTCAACGGACAATTTTGTGTGGCCCACCGTGCCAACACGTCTACGAACAACTACACGCAGATTGGCGACGAGTTTCGCTTTGCCGAATTATTCGTGCACGGAAAGGACACCATCCGTTACGAGTTCCACGTCACGCTGGTTGACAACAACATACAAGAAAGCATCACCTGCGACCAACCCGACAAGGCTCACTCCTATGGCCACCGCAAGGACCAAACCGACAGCTGGCTCGTCACGGCCCTGATGCAGCAAAACGACAAACCTGCCCTTCGGCAAAATTGGCTCCAAGTGAACAAGGGCGATCGCATCACCCTGTCTGCCGAACTGCTCCCCACTGAAGCATACGACTCCGTATGGTGCCGTTGGAACAACCCGAAGGGCGCTCTCCTGCGCGACTTCGCCCCCGCCCCCTTTGTTCTCACCGAAAATGCAGGAACGGAACTTTCCGGACAATACACCCTGCGTGCCCGGCTCTACAAAAAAGGGAGAAAAACCTACATCACGAAGACTTATAACGTCTACATCGACGTGCAGGACGACTTTGGGGAAGCCCTCACCTGGGAAGGCCGCATACCCACGTTCTCCTACAACTTCAAGGACGAGTACGGCGAAATTCCTCAGCCACAGAACATCCTTGGCGAAGTGGGCACCACTGACCGCAACGGTAAACCCGTCAACCGCGTCAACGGCGAATGGTGGACAGCCGTCTGGGGATCGGACCTCAACAAGGAGGTCGGCACCGACACCGCCACCGTCTACCAAGCTGCCCGCAACATGATTAAGAAGTACGACACCGACTTCCGATACATTCGCGACGTCATGGGGTGGCCACCCGACATCCGTGCCCGCAAGGGATACAAGAGCACCGTCTATATCTTTGGTTCGGGACTCAAGTGCGACAACACGTCCAACACGGAGAAGGGCGGCTACCAAAGCGCCATCTGGTACAATGACCCCAAGACGGGCATTGCCATGAACTGGCCCTGCGTGTGGGCCTCCTACTACCCCTTCTCGCGCTTCCGCTCGGATGCCGACAAGAAGTGGAGCGACGGCGACTACCAGCGCGAAGCCATGATTCACGAAGGCATCCATGCCCTGTTTGCCGACATGGAGGGCGTGAAGAACTCCGCCTGGTTCCACGAGGCTGGCAACACCTGGCTACAGAGTGCCATGAACGTGCGCCGATCTGGCATTTATGGCACTCCAGGCTTTCTCGACGGTTGTCCCTTCGTGGCTCCTTTCATGCCCATTGAGTGTTACTCGGGCTGGCTTCAGGACGGCTCCTTCGGCGGTCCTTCGGCCGAAGGCGTGAACATGTACAACAGCAACGGCCAGCAAGTCTGCACCTGGCGCTCCTGGCTGGGTGGCAACCAGTACGGCAACTCCTTCCCCATCATACTGAGCGTCATGTGTGGCGACGGCAGCATTCCCTGGATATGGCGCTACTGCAAGAACCGTGTCTTGGAGGGCATCGGTGACTTCATCGGCGACGAAGCCATGCGCGTGCTCATCATGCAATATCGGGCCCGTCAGGCTGTCTATGACTTTGGCGGATGGTCGAAGGGCTACCGTTCCGTGGCCGACAACTACTTCAATGCCTCGTTGGGTCCCGAGTGGGAACCCTATTGGATTGACTGCGGCACGTGGCACGCCACACCTTACCAGCGTTTGCGTCCCAACGATGCCAAGGGATGGCTGGCTCCCGACGAACTGACCAATCCGGGTTGGAGCGGTGCCAACATCATCCCCATCCATGTAAGCGGCGAGGCCGATTCCGTTTCCGTTTTCTTCCGCCCCGAGGACACACAGGAGCGAGCCATTCTCTGCTATCGTACCCGTGCGGGCCGCGTCTATTACAGCCAGATGGTCCACTGCGGAGAGATGCGTCTCTCCATCAAGGACCGCCCAGCCAACGGCGTCGTCTTCTGTGTGGTGGCCAACACCGACTATAAATACACGGGCGATGCCCAACGAAAGAAGCATTGGGACTATCGCATTCGCCTTGGAGAGGGTGCCCTGGCCGTAGCCGACCAGTACAAACGCTGGTACCTATACGAACAGACCATCCACGACGAAGAGTTTGAAACAGGTATTGAGAACGTAATGGCCAACGAGGAAATTGACGAAAACGAGTCGCTCGACGACCACCTGCGCCTGCTCACGGGCTTCATCCAGCCGGGCGGTGAAGTGCGCATCGACGTGGAAGGCATCGACCCCACGGAGGTTTCCGTGCGCGTCATCGGACTTCAGGGCACCATCATGGAACAAGGCAGTCTCTCTTCCTCGGGTTCCTTCCGCATGCCTGCGAACCTTCACCACGGTCTATATCTGCTCCACTTCCAGTACCGCGACGCACAACGCACCTATAAAGTTATCGTCCGATAAAAGACTCTAACTTATCCGCAACAGGAACTCCTTCGTGATGCCGAAGGAGCGGTCAGCCATCTGTTGCCAGAAGTTTTCGTATTGTTGCTGATGCCCTTTGGTTCCGGGCGTGTCACTGATGACACGGAAAGAGACAAAGGGCTTTTTCTGTAAGTAGCACACTTGGGCAATGGCTGCCGACTCCATGTCCACGGCCATACCCTCAGGAAAATTCTGCTTGATTACAGCCAACGAGGAGGGAGACGTGATGAACTGGTCACCCGTGCATATCAGTCCGGCATGAACCGCGGCATCCCCTCCGTTCAGTCCCATAGCTGTAGCCACCAGTTTTTGGTCACCTTGGAAATAGCGGGGCAATCCTTGCACTTGACCCAATTCGCAGCCCAGTCCCGCTCCGCAGTCCACGTCGTGGTACGTAAGCTCGCGACTTACCACCACGTCCATCACCCGCAAGCGGTCATCTATGCCGCCGGCACAACCCGTCGACACCACGCAGTCCGGTTGGTATGCATCTATGAGCACTGTAGTCCCCATAGCTGCATTCACCTTTCCAATGCCACACTGTAGCAACACAATTTCGTGGTGTCCGATTTCTCCTATGGTAAAATCCAAGCCTCCGGCTCGTTCTTCCCGTTTTTCGTCCATTAGCCGTGCTAGTTGATGAAACTCCACCGACATGGCTACCATAATCCCTATTTTCATAACTTTTTACACTTTTTAGACCGCAAAATTACATAAAAATTGTAATTAACAAATCTGTTAGAGAAAGAAATTAAGTTTTCTTTATGAATTACGATTTTTTTCGTATCTTTGCTCACAAACTTATGCCATAACTATAAACTATATTTTATGGAAAAGACGTTCTTAGCGTTAATCGCCTGCTGCTTAAGCATTCTTTCTGCGCGTGCAGCCACCGTGAATGTCACCTACCGCTACCTTCACAACGGCAACGTGTGGTACACCGAGACAAAGACCGCCACCGTGGGCGAGGCCTATCCCGAGATTGTGCCACAGCCCGCTGGTGTGAAGTATCTCACAGCCCCCGTCGGCACAGTGACTGCCGCCACGACGGTGGACATCGAGTGTGTCTATACCAACAAGGCCGTCTCCAGTTTCCTGTATGAAGACATCAACAGCGCCCCATGGTGTTTCCTGACCATCAAGGACGCTCATCTGCAATACGTCAGCGGACAGAACTACACGACCATCAAGACAAGTCAGACCACACGCCCCGCCGCCACCGACTACTCCTATCAGTGGAAAATCTATGGCAATCCCATACAGGGCTTCAAGATTGTCAACCGAGAGGCTGGCACGTCGAGCCTGCTTACCAGCCCTGCGCCCACGGGCACGGGTGGCACCACCTATCCCGTCGTCATGGCCGAATCGGGCATCAACACCACCACCCACAATCTCTACTGGGACATCAAGGAGGGAGCAGGACTCTCTTTCTATCTTGCCCGCAAAGGAGAAACCTCCTACCTCAACCACTACGGGTCGGGCGGAAAACTGGCCTTTTGGACAGAGAAGGCCGATGCCGGCTCGCTCTTTGGCGTTGTGCCCGTGGACAAGGCACTGACTGCTGCCACCACACTGAGCACCACGAAATATTACATGCTGGTAAACCGCCACACGGGAGCCGCCCTGGGCGAAGGACCGCTGAAGAACTATAACGCCTCAGTGACAGCCGGAAGCGCCGTCTATGAGGAGAACGTGGCCGTGGCCCTGGAAGCCAACACCGACAACCATGGTGCCATCTGGCAGTTGGAGCAGAGCGGCACGGGCTACAAACTGAAGAACTACAACACCAGCAACTACCTCAGCGCCACCACCGTGCGCATGACAGCCACGGGCGGCAACGGCACAGCGTGGTACTACGTGCAGAAGTGCGAAACCGAAGGCACTGCATGGTATCTCTGTCCCACAGCCGACGGTTACTACAATCTGACCTCCACGACCAGCACCGCCACGGGGGCCAGCGAAAAGGTGGCTCTCTGCGACGACGGCTACTTTGCCCAGTTCTGGACCACTTTCTCTAAGTGCTCCGAATGGGAACTGCGCGAGGTGACACCCACCTCGGCCTCCACGCCCACATATACCACCAGCATCACCAGCGGTCGCTACTATCGTTTGGTCAATAATCTCTATCCCACACTGGCCCTGACCGAGAATCAAGGCAAGGTGAGCGGAACACCCATCGACGAAAATTCCTATGGCCAGATATGGAAGGTAACCACCACTACATCGGGCCGAACCACCTATTACCGACTGCAGAATGCACTGACCGGGAAATACATCCAGACAGCCCCCGGCACCAGTGTGCAGTTCTCCACAGGCTCGTCCTCTGCCAACTTCCTCTCCGGCAACACGACTTCGTCGGGCAACCGCATCTTCTACTTCTATACCAATAGTACATCGTCCTACACGGCCTTCCACTGTGCCGCCACGCAAGACTACAAGGTGGTAGGCTGGCAAGCCACTGCCGATGCCTCGCGCTGGCTCTTGGAAGAAGTAACCCTGAGCAGTGCCGACCTGGCCGCCATCGAGGCTACCCAGGCCATAGCCAACGGCACGGGCACCAACTACACCACACAGCTCTCCAACTTCTTTAGCGACTATGCGTGCACGACGCTCAAGAGTACCTATGCCGGCATGACCGACGCCCAGCTTCGCTCAGCCATGAGCAGTCTGCCCAGCGCACTGCAGGACATGGCCGTCCGCGTTAAGAATAACACATGGAACACCGAGGAAGGAACCCTCTGGAACCACTACGAGAAGGACTTCCGCATCCACGACTACGAGATATACTCCAACTGCGACCAGTGGCAGTCGGTGACGGGTATCGGCGTGTTTGCCCACCTCACCAACCCCACGGGCATACAGGGCAAACCGGGCGACGTCATCTACGTCTTCGTGGGCAGCAATGTGAAGGACAGCAATGCCACCCTGCAAGCCGAACTGGTGGAGGGCACTAAGACCACCGGCTCGACCGTTACCCTCTCGCGTGGCTACAATGCCATCTATGTCAGCACCGAATGTGAGCTCTTCATCAGCTATCTGCTGAACAACACCAGCAGCTCGTGCAACAACTATCCCGACATCACCGTCCACATCGAAGGCGGCACCTGCAACGGCTTCTTCGACATGTATCGTGGCCATAACAACAACGACTGGATATGGATGAAGGAGAACATGTTCCAGAACAAGTATCTCCACGTCAAGGGCAATTCCGTGCTGCTCAACGTAGAGCGCGAGGATGTCTATGCCGAACAGAACGCCACGGGCGTGATGAAGATATGGGACTTCATCTTCGACACGGAGGAAAGCTTCGCCGGCTGCGACCAATGGAAGAAGACGGGCCAGTATAAGATGATGCTCAATAGCTTCCAAAACGAAGACCGCGGCACCAATCCCTTCTGGAACGGGGCCAACCACGGTACCAGCCATCCCGACCTGACTGCCGGCGGCACCTTCAACTACAACGGACTGGCCAATGGCAGCCTGTGGGAAGTGGCCCACGAGATAGGCCACGGCCATCAGATACCCATCATCCGCTCTGCCGGCACCGACGAGACGAGCAACAACGTCATGTCGCAAATCATACAGTTCCTGCCCAAGGACAACATCGACAACGGACTCTTCCAGAGCGCCAAGGCCACACGCGGCGACGGCGTAAAACGATTGACCGAACACTTCACCGACGGCATGAGCTACATCGACATGATACGCCGCCGCATGATAGTCAGTGGCGTGGAAGGCAACGACAACATCACCAACCGCTGGCTCTTCCAGCTCTGGATGTACTACGACTACCTGGGCCACTACCAGCCCACGGGCGGCAACAACGGGTTTGCCTTCGTCTCCGCCCTCTACGACAAGTTGCGCGCCACTCCCCTGGGTACCAGTGTCATCACCACTCCAGCTCAGGACTACCTGCGCATGGCTCAGTTCTGCGCCGAAATTGTGCAGACCGACCTCTCGGAGTTCTTCGAGGTTTGGGGCTTCTGGCGCACCACACCCAAATACACTGGCCTGACCATCCCCACTGAATATGCCAGTGAAAGCACCACCAAGACGGACACAGGCACAACCTACTACGTGGGAGGCTACACCAACCGTGCCTTCGACATGAGCAATGCAACAAGTCAGGTCAACACCGTGCGCAACGCCATGAAGGCTTACTCAAAGAAGGGCACCAACATCATCTTCATGGAAGACCGCGGTGTGGGTTGCACCCTCTCGCAGACCATGGACGGACTCGACCCACAGACCTTGGGCGACCATGGTTACTACGAAGACTTCACGAAGACCATCACCGGTGAATACAAATATGCCATCAACGGCACCAACGTCGTTATGACGGGGGGCGAAAATGCCGTAGGTTTCAAAATATACGACGCAAGCGGCAACCTCGTGGCCCTTTCCAACATGGACACCTTCAGCGTGCCCGAAGCCGTGGCCACAGGCCTGGCCAACGGCACCTACACCCTCGTGGCCGCACAGGGTGACGGCACCGACGTAGCCACTACGCAGGGCGAGATAGAAGAGCAACCCACCACTTCGCAACTCTTCACACTCAATTGCGCACGCGGCTATCTCTCCTCCAATGGCACGAAACTCATTGGCACCACCACGGCTGCCAATGCCAGCCAGTTTGCCATCGTCACCTACGAAGGCCAGACCTATCTCTACGATGCCACACAAAAGGCATTCGTCTGCCATACCACCGATGCCAAAGCCGGCACCAGCGGTAACGTAGCCTTGGAAAGCCAGAGCGACTTCTCGAAGATAGTGAAAGGCCTGACCTGGGGCAACACGAACATCACGGCATACCCCTACTACCTCGAAGATAGCTGGGGCAACTGGCTGAACATGGACGGCGGGCGCAACTGCTACATGAACACATGGAAGAACTTCGAGAGCGGCAACGGTGGCAACACGTACAACATCAACGTCGTTGACCCCAATTTTGATGTCTCCGAAGCCATTGCCATGCTTGAGGCCTACTTCAACCCCACGGCCACGGTGACCTACGTTATCTCCGATGCCAACGGAGTAGTCTATACCTCCGACCCCATTTCCGCCGCCACCGGCACCACCATCACTTCGCTGCCCACCAGCCTTCGGCGCGACTTCTGCTCGTACAGTGCCATAAACCATAAAGTAAAGAGCGGAGCCAATACCGTCCAAGTCACTGTTACCTATGACCTTCCCTTCGAGGAGGGTAAGTGGTACTACATGACCCTGCGCGGCCACAACGTCTTCTACAGTGCCGCCTATGGCGACGTGCGCACTAACCAGACGGGCAAAGAACTCACCAATGCCTACCAATGGGGCTTCACGGGCAATCCCTACGACGGCATCAGGGTGCAGAACAGAGAGACTGGAACTTATTTCGACAATACAGCCAACACCGTGCAACTTTCCGCAACAGGCTATGCCTGGACCATCCACCGACTTGAAAGCACTCCCACCTTCGGCCTCTACAACGGTTCGAGATACATCAACGAACAGAACCATTCCAACCACAACCTCATCTACTGGACCCAGTTCTCCACCGACACAGGTTCCCAGTTCCAAGTGGAAGAGGTCAACGACAACTACGCCCAGTACGTGGTCTCCGAAGTGGGCATGTATTTTGCTGACGGAGTGCCTCTTGACGCCTACTTCACTATTCCTTCTTCGGTGCAGCAGGCATGGGCCGAGCGCTATGCCGCCTACAGCGTCACAGCCACTCTCGAACAATATCAAGCCATCACTTCCGCCATCACCTCCGCCATCACCTATCCCGCCAACGGAGGCCACTACCGCATCCGAAGCCTCGGCACACGAGACAACGGCACGCCCACTTTCATCACCTGCGACGACGGCGAAACACTGACTACCACCCTCACTCCAGGTGCCAACGCCATGTTTACCTTCACGGGGACCTTCCCCAGCTACCAGCTTTCGGTGGCAGGCAAGAACGTACAAGCCTATAAATATGCCAGTGGCTACAAAACCGAAGTCTCCGATGCTGAGGGCAACACGCTCACCATCCGCCTCGTGGCTCCCGGCATCGTGGCCTTCAAGAATGTCAACGCCAACCAAGACGGCATATACTTCAGTGAGACGGAGACCCATCAGGTCTACTCCGGCAACTACGCCGACCAGTCCTCGTGGTGGATGGTCGTTGATGCGCTCCAGACGGGTGACGTCAACCAAGACGGATCCGTCACCATCGCCGACGTCACGGCACTCGTCAACATCATACTCGGAAAGAGCGGCTACAGTTCAGACTATGCAGATGTTAACCAGGATGGTTCCGTCACCATCGCCGACGTCACGGCACTCGTCAACATCATACTCGGAAAGACAGGGAACTGACCCTCGTGCTCCCCAGACCACACAGCTCATAAAATCAAGGAACGTATGCACATCGTCGTCGCCGGAAACATAGGAAGCGGTAAAACCACGCTGACCAATCTCCTTGCCCGCCACTACGGTTGGGAGCCGAAGTTCGAGGCTGTCAGCTACAACCCCTATCTTGAAGACTATTATCAGGACATCCAACGCTGGGCCTTCAATCTGGAAGTCTATTTCCTGAAGGAACGCTTCAAGGACACACTGAACATCGATAAGAACCCGAAGACTATCATCCAGGACCGAAGCATCTACGAAGGCGTCCACGTCTTTGCGGCCAACAATCACAAGATGGGGCAGCTCTCTGACCGCGACTACGCGACCTACCTGGAACTCTTCGAGCAAATGCAGACCCAGTTGCGCGTGCCCGACCTGATGATTTACCTTCGCGCCGACATTTCCCATCTGGTGGAAAACATACAGAAACGCGGGCGAGATTATGAACAGACCATCCAGATCGAGTATCTGCAAGGCCTGAACGACCTCTACAATCAATTTATCTACGAGAAATACCCCGGACGTGTGCTCACCGTCAACGTCAACCAGCTTGACTATCTCCACCGCCCCGAGGATTTCAAGTCTATCATCGACCGTATCGACCCTCTCCTCTACGGTCTCTTCCCCTTTAATTCCCCCATAACTCCCCTTTAGTCATGCATATCGCAATTGCCGGAAACATCGGAAGTGGCAAGACCACACTGACCAAAATGCTCTCAAAACGCTACGGATGGACTCCGCAGTTCGAGCCCGTGGACAACAACCCTTATCTGGAGGACTACTACGCCGACATGGCCCGGTGGTCGTTCAACCTTCAGATTTATTTTCTCAACAAACGTTTCCGCGATGTCGTGGAAATCTCCAAGTCCAAGGACTACATCATCCAGGATCGTACCATCTTCGAGGACGCACGCATCTTCGCCCCCAACCTCCACAACAAAGGGCTCATGAGCGACCGGGACTTTGCCAACTACTCGGAACTCTTCGACCTCATGATGTCGCTCGTTCGGTTACCCGACCTGATGATTTACATCCGCAGCAGCATTTCCAATCTCGTTTCCCAGATTCAGAAACGCGGTCGAGCCTACGAACAGAGCATCCAGATTGACTATCTACAGGGTCTGAACGACCTTTATGAGGAATGGATTCGCTCTTACGAAGGTCCCCTGCTCATTGTCGACGGCGACAACTGCAAGTTCGGCGACGACCCCAAGGCATTCCAGACCATCACGGACGGAATCGATGCCAACCTCTACGGACTCTTCCCCTTGGGAGATTGACCATGAAATGGGGTTTCCTTGCACTCCTGTTGGCAACCTGCCAGTGTCGGGCTCAGCTGCCCGACACGCGCATCGGTACCGCCGCGAGCACCACCCTTACGGCAGGACGCTTCGGAAAAGGGAGCGAGGAACACGGCCATACGCTACCTGCTGTGTTGGAGCCTCACGGCATGACCTTCTGGACCCCACAAACACGCGCCACAGAGCAGAAGTGCATCTGCCCTTATTATTATGCCGACACCCGCCTACAGGGGTTTCGCGCCTCCCATTGGGTGGTGGGTGGATGTACACAAGACTACGGTTCCTTCACCCTCATGCCCACAACGCAGTGCCGAAGGCTCGATGCAGATGGCCGTTCCCTGCCCTTCCACCACGACCAGGAAGTGGCCACCCCTGCTTACTATCGCGTGCAGTTGCCCGACATTGTGTGCGAGATGACAGGGCGCAGCCGTTCTGCCATCTTCCACTTTACTTTCAAGCATAAGAAACAGGCCTACCTCGTCTTTGAGACCAACAGCGACGAAGGGGAGGGCACTGTCCAGTTCCTACCCGAACGGGGGCAGGTGCGTGCTTCCAACCCCGTCCACCGCATCTATCAGGGCTGGGGCGAACGGGCTGGAATGACGGGCTATGCCCTGCTACAATTGCGCCCCGAGGATGTCCATTCGTGGGGTCATGAGGGCAAACAGCTCCTTTGGGTTCGCCTCAACAAGACCGACATTCTGGTCAAGATGGGCACCAGTTTCACCGACTTCGACGGGGCACAACGCAATCTCCAAACCGAAATCCCCCATTGGGACTTCAACCGCACCCGCACTGAACTGGAAAGAATTTGGGAAAAAAGCCCCCTTAAGTTCTCCACCGCCCTCCAACTTCCTCATAAGGGAAAGGAAGCAACTGCTGCAGAACAGTCCTCCCCTACGAGGGATTTCGGAGAGGCTTTCAAGGGAGCCCTTTACCACTGTTCCTTCCTGCCCCATGTCCTCAACGACGTCGACGGACGCTACCCGGGTTTTGCAGGTACGGGCATCCGGCAAATGCCACCCGGCCATAACTACTACGACGACTTCTCCGCTTGGGACACCTACCGTGCCCTTCACCCCCTGCTCAACATCCTCTCGCCCCGCCAAAGTGCCGACATGATGCAGTCGCTCGTGCTCAAGTATCAGCAGGGCGGCTGGCTCCCTATCTTCCCCTGCTGGAACTCCTACACCGCCGCCATGATTGGCGACCACTGCACCGCCATCCTCGCCGAGGCTTACAAGAAGGGGATTCGCGACTTCGACTACCGGACCGCTTATGAGGCCATACGCAAGAACGCTTTCGAAATGCCCCATTCCATCGAGGAATACCGAAATGGTATGGGCCGCCGCGCCCTGGATTCTTACATGAAATACGGTTACATTCCCCTGGAGGACAGCGTGCCCGATGCCTTCCACCAACACGAACAGACGAGCCGCACCATGGAATATGCCTACGACGACTATGCCGTGGCCGAAATGGCCCGCCTGCTCGGCCACACCGATGACTATCGCGCCCTCACCCTCCGCAGCCGTAACTGGGCCAACGTCATTAACCCTCACACGGGATGGGCGGATGGGCGACATGCGCAGCCAGTGCAAAGTGCAAAGTGCAAAGTGCATCGTTCTGAATGGGCCACACCTATGTACTCAGATTTGCCGCTTGGTTCGTCCAAAAGCTCTGCACTTTGCACTGCAAACTGGGGCGAAGGTCCTCGCCCCTCCTTCCTCACCGAAGGCTGGCCCTGCCACTATACCTGGTACGTACCGCACGACGTGGAGGGTCTCATTCGGGTGCTGGGCGGACGGGAACGCTTCATCAGTCGCCTCGACAGCGTCTTCACCGAACACCTCTATTGGCACGGCAACGAACCTTGCCACCAGATGGCCTACCTCTTCGACTATGCCGGCGAACCTTGGCGCACGCAACGCTGGGTGCGCCACATCCTGCGCACCGAGTACAACGCCACCCCCGGCGGTCTCTCTGGCAACGACGATGCCGGACAGATGTCTGCCTGGTACGTTTTCTCCTGCCTTGGGTTCTATCCTGTCTGTCCCGTTTCGGGCGAGTACGCCGTGGGCAGTCCCGTGTTCCCAGAGGTCGAGATACCCTTGGAGAATGGCAAGACATTCCGCATCCTTGCCCACAACGTCTCGGAGGAGAACATCTACATTCAATCGGCACGCCTGAATAATTCCCCGATGAAACGGCCGTTTTTTACGCACGACGACCTCCTCTCGGGCTGCACGCTGGAGTTTGAAATGGGGCCCAAACCCTCCACCTGGGGTTGCACCCAGTCCCCCGTCTTCACCCCCATGGACTTCGGTGCCGTAGGCGACGGTCTTCACGACGACACCCAAGCCGTGCAGGCCTGCATCGATGCCGCCAGTTCCCTGAGTCGCGACACTGCCAGTTCCACTGCTCGCGATGTCATCGCAACACAACCCCGTGTCCTGCTGCCCGCCGGCCACACCTTCCTCGTCGGTCCCCTGCAACTGCATGGCAACATCGACTACCACTTGGAAGCAGGCAGCCGCCTACTCGCCCACCCCGACGAGAACCGCTATACGCTCTCGGCCTTTGGTGACAATCGAGGCGAGGGTATGCTATGGCTTTGGGCCAACGGAGCCGACAACCTCACCTTCTCGGGGCAGGGCATCATCGACGGCAACGGCATCGCCTTCATGGGCACCGAGCTGGACGACTCCTACGAACTGAAGCCCCTGCAGGACCCGAAGTTCGACCCGCGTCCCCACGTGCTCACCTTCTTCGCTTGTCGCAATCTGGAAATTTCGGGCATCACCGTGCAAAACGGAGCCTACTGGACCATCCACCTTGTCGGCTGCGACGGTGCCCAGATTCACGATATGAGTCTGCTCAACCAACTGAAGATTCGCAACGGTGACGGCATCGACCTCGACCACACCTCGAACGTTGACATCTGGAACTGCCTCATCGAGAGCGGTGACGATTGCATCTGTCTAAAGAACCGCCGCGAATATGGCCCCCTCCAAGGGGCTACTGGCGGATGCCACCACATCCGCGTCCGCAACTGCGTCATGACGGGCCGCTCGTGCGCCATCAAGATAGGCTCGGAGAACATGGACAGCATCTCGGACATCCTTTTTGACCACTGCGTTATCCGCGCCAGCAACCGCGCCTTAGGCATTCAGAACCGCGACGAGGGCACCGTCACCAATGTCACCTTCCAGCACATGCGCCTCGAATCGTGGCTTTTCAGCGATGTCTGGTGGGGAAAGGCCGAACCCATCTACGTCACCTCCTATCCGCGTGCCGTCGGCAACCACAAGGATGCCGGCTGGCGCTTCCCCAAGGGTGCCACCGAGGGGCGTTGCGGGGAGGTATCGCGCATCACCTTCCGCCACATCGAGGGCGTGTCGGAGAACGGCTGCTTCGTCGGCGGCGACGTGCCGGGCAAGGTCCGCGACATCCGTTTCGAGGACGTTGCGCTCACACTCCGCCGCCACACCCACTATCCCCTTGGTGTCTACGACCGCCGTCCCTGCCAGGGCGAGGGCTTCATCACGGGGCGCACCTACGGTCTCGTCACCGAAAACGCCAAGGTCGATACGCTACGCTTCAGCGTCGTCCTCGACAAAAACTTCCCCCCAGAACAGTATCACCAACTGATCCGTCCCTGACTCTCCCCAACTGGAGAATGTCAGATTTCTAAAATTTCAACATATTGCTTCCCGCGTAACCTTACTATGCTTCGGGGAGTAAGATTACTATGCTTCAGGGGGTAAGATTACTATGCTTACGGGGACAACCTTACTTCGTCGGAGAAGGCGGGAAAGGCAGAGATGCGCAGGCGTGCGGCTCCCATGGGGACGAGGGTAAGGGGCACCTCGGTCTCGCTCATGGGAACGAACTTCGTAGGTAACTGGTCGGTCATGCCCGTGGCATCCAGTCCCCAAGATGGAATCTGACGACCCGTGGCACTGAATTCCAGAGGCACACCTTCGAGCGTGAAGGGAAAGTCGTCGGCAGGCCACGCCTTACGAGTGACGGTGAGACCGACGGGCAGGTTGTGGGCATCGACCTTGAGCGCGTAGTTCCAATCGCTCTTGGGCTTCAGCACATAGCAGGGCCAGAGGGAGGCATCGACGCCCTGCTGCCAGTGGGAGTCGTCTTGGTTGAACTCTGGGTCGCGGCTGTCGTGCTGCTCTACCTCGGTGTCAATCTTCAGGGAAAGGGTGAGTGGGCCGTAGTTGACGCTGACGCTACTCTTATTCTGCACCCAGACGCGGGAAGTAACTCGCATGGGAAGGGTGAGGGCGATGTGGTCGCCGTCGTGCCATTCGCGTTGGATGCAGACATAGCGACCCGATGCAGCAGTCACGCTGACGGGCGTGCCGTTGACCATAATCTGTGCATCCTCGGTCCAAGCGGGAATGCGAAGGTAGAGAGGGAACTGGACGGGTGACACGGCAGAAAGGATGGGAAGAATCTGTTCCTCGAAGGGGTAATGAGTCTCTTCCGTGAGAACGATGTCCTGACCGGCCACCCGGGTATGGGTTTCACTGGCGGCATAGAGCATGGTGGCCAGTCCGCCATCGGCTGTGCCCATGACAAGGTGCTCGGCATAGTAGGGCCACCCCATGCCGTGGTTGTGCTGGCAGCAACGACTGCTGAAAGGACTCATGGAGAGCATACCGCGCAGGTTGTTGTCGATGCTGGGTCCGTGCAGTTTCTCGTCACTGACGGCCATGTTGGGAGCGGTCAGATAGCGCAGGGAGCGCATATCGGGCATCAGGGCGGCGGTGAAGGAGTTGAGGGCGACATCCTCACAGTGGTCGGCCCAGAAGGGGTCGCCCGTCAGGGACATCAGTATCTCGTCGGAGGCCATCTGTTCCACGAGGGCACAGGTCTCGGTGCCCTGTCGCGGGTCGAAATAACCGGCACGCGCGTTCTCGTCGGCTCCGAACATACCGCCAGGCACCTGGCCATAGCGGCGGCGCATGGTGCTGAAGTTTTCGTAGGCGGCATCGAGCAGACGGCGTTCGCCCGTGAGGGCAAAGGTGGTGGCAGGTTCGCGGAAGCCTTGTGCCACGTTCACACCGTGCCAGTTGGGCAAGTCGTCGGCCATCGTCCAGTCCACACCGCAGCGGTGCAGTTTTTCGATGAGGGGCAGGATGCTATCGTCGCCCGTCAGATTGTAGAGCCACAGGACGCTCCACTCGTTGTCGCCGCCGCGCTTCCCCTGCCACAGTCCCTTCAAGAAATGTTCGTCGGGGATGGTCAGTTCCCACTTGAAGTAGTTAGTCATGGCCGTCAACACGCGTTCGTCACCGCTGTGCTCGTAGTAGGTTTGCAAGGCCCAGAGCATGGGCATCTTGGCCCAAAGGTCGGGCGTATTGGGATCGCCGTCCGTACCGCTGGGTCCCAGTTCACCGTTGGGCTTCAGGTGGGTCAGCACGGCCTCGAACCATACTTGTGCCTCCTGCTTCATGGCTTCGTCGTCGAGGATGTAGGCCAGCGACGAGTAGCCGCGCAACCAGTAGGGAACCTCCTCCCAACCGTGGCTACCCGTGTCGCTGAGCCACTGGTTGCCCTGCTTGTCGAGCCAGTCGCTGACGGACCCCAACTGGCCGTTCAGTCCCGCACGCTGGCGGTTGAGGTACTCGCGCAGCCAACCTTTGGGTTGCACCTGTCCGACGGGCAGTTTGCGGAGATAGCCGCCGTGCAGGGGCGCACGATAGGCCGCCGTGCCCAGCGTGGGGCGCTCCACCACGGAAACCTCGTCGGTCTGAGCCGAACAAGTCGAAGGTTGAAAATTAGTCAACATTGTCAGCAGAGCCATTGAGAAAAGTATGCGTTTCATGTTTTTTGTATTTTCTTAAATCATTAAATCCTTAAATCTCAAAATCCTTTCACCACCTTCCGTCCCCCCACGATGTAAATGCCTTTGGAAGAGTGAGTGGTGAGAGGTGAGAAGTGAGAAGAGAGACGGCGGCCGCCAAGGTCGAAACATTGTCCGTTGTCCACTGTCCGTTGTTCCTTGTCAATGACTCCTATTCCGTCCACCACGGGCACGTAGGGCGAAGTGAGAGCCAGCCCATAGTCGATGTGTCCACCGCCGCCACCCTGCATCACGGAGACGGCCAGGACGTTGTCCCCCTCACGCAGAAGAGCCTTCTGCCGTGCGGTGAGCACATAGCGGGCGTAGTCGTTGTCATTCCACCCCGAGGCACTCCAAATGAGTGTGCCGTTGAGGTAGACCTTAGGATTTTCGTCGTAACTGCAAGTCAGTTCCACCATGCTCTCGGCGAGGGCTTCCACTTGGGCGGCAGAGAGCGAGAAGTGACGACGCACCAGCAGGGGGCGCGTCTGGCTGGCCCAGTCGGTCGTGCGGAACTGGTCGTTGCTGTTGCTGAAGGGTCCTATACCTTCTATCCAGTCGTATTCCCCCTCCTCGGTCGATGCCCAGTGGGCGGCCTCGGCCACGGCAATGTCGTCGTTGTAGTTCAGCCAATAGTAGAGGCAGGGCCAGGCCCCATGCTGCAAGGTGGGCAGGAGAACGACTTGCCGGCTCATGTCGGCCTCGTACAGACCGCAGTCGGCAAAGGCTCCGCCCCAGTTTTGGTGGACATGCAGGGCCAGTACGTTTTCCGAACCGTCGGTCTTGAGCAGTGCCTTTTGCTCAGCGGTGAGGAGCGTGTGCTCGTCATTGTTCCAACCGTCAGACACGGTGAAGACTTGCACACCGTTGATATAGAACTCCGATGGGGCATCGTCATGGCCGCAGGTCAGGAACACGTCGCCCGCAATAGGTTTCGAGAGCGTGAACGAGCGGCGCAGGTAAATGTCGCCCGTGATGTCCGCCGTAATCCATCGGAAGGAACGCTGCCCTTGGTAGACCTCGTCGCTACTGAAGGGCGAGGTCTGCGGTTGCCACGCCTGCTCCCCATCGGTCAGTTGGTAGTCTACGGCGTACCAAGGCCGTCCCTCGCTGTCGTCCAGGGGCGTGCCCCAGACGTGATTGTAATCGCTGTCGGCGTAGCGGCGGCCCGTATTGAAGACCATCACCTGTGCCGCCCACGGTTGACCGGGCGTGAACTGCGACGAGGCCAAAAGAACGTTCTCGGCATTCCACGTCGCCGTCACCTCTCCCCCCTCGTCTGCCGTTTGCCCACACAATCCCAAAGGGACGAAGCAGGTCAGGCAAACTCTCAAAAATCCTGATTTCATCTGTCAATTGCGCTTATGGGTTAATGTGGAAGCAAAGGTACAAACTATGTTATCCATGCAACGAAAATCTATGGTCAAATGGGGACAAAGCCCGTTCAAAATGGGCGTTTTTCTCTTGAATCAAAAAAAGGCACCCTGTTGTATGGGTACCTTCTTAATGCGGAGAGACTGGGATTCGAACCCAGGGTACAGTCGCCCGTACGCCGCATTTCGAGTGCGGTCCATTCGACCACTCTGGCATCTCTCCTTGCGATTTGTCTATATCGGCTGCAAAGGTACGAAATAAATTAAAAACAAGAAATTCTTGTTCCATTTTTTTTGTAGCGGAGGGTAAAGTTTCGTTGAAAAATGAAAAAATTGCCCTTCCGTCGCACTTTTTGAGCCTTTTCTTCGTTGTTTTTAATTATAAAGGTGTATATTTGCAAATCGTACATTTTGAATTGGAAATATGAAGGGAATTGTTTTGGCAGGTGGTAGTGGCACTCGTCTCTACCCGATTACGAAGGGAGTCTCGAAGCAGATGCTCCCCGTCTATGACAAACCAATGATTTACTACCCCATTTCGGTGCTGATGTTGGCTGGCATTCGCGAGATTCTGATTATCTCCACCCCCCACGATTTGCCAGGGTTCCGCCGTCTTTTGGGTGACGGGTCGGACTTCGGTGTGCGTTTTGAGTATGCCGAACAGCCCAGCCCCGACGGTTTGGCGCAGGCTTTCATCATCGGGCGCGATTTCATTGGGAACGATTGCGCCTGCCTCGTACTGGGTGACAACATCTTCCACGGCGCAGGTTTCACCGCAAAACTGAAAGAGGCCGTGCGGGCTGCCGAAGAGGAACAGAAGGCAACCGTGTTTGGCTACTGGGTGAACGATCCCGAGCGCTATGGCGTG
Source organism: Bacteroidaceae bacterium (assembly GCA_017453445.1). GTDB lineage: Bacteria > Bacteroidota > Bacteroidia > Bacteroidales > Bacteroidaceae > Physcousia. The sequence continues at coordinate 2,849 of JAFTEX010000008.1, read as the reverse complement.
GCAGAGTTCGACAAACAAGGAAATTGCCTTTCCATCGAAGAAAAGCCCGAACACCCGAAGTCGAACTATGCCGTCGTAGGCCTTTATTTCTATCCTAACAAGGTGGTCGACGTGGCTGCCCACATCAAGCCCTCGGCACGTGGTGAGTTGGAGATAACGACCGTCAATCAGGAGTTCCTGAGAGATGGCGAACTGAAGGTGCAAACCCTGGGACGCGGTTTTGCCTGGCTCGATACGGGCACCCACGAGTCGCTATCCGAGGCGTCCACCTACATCGAGGTGCTGGAGAAGCGCCAGGGACTGAAGGTGGCCTGTCTGGAAGGCATCGCCTATCGCCGTGGCTGGATTTCAGAAGAGCGGATGCGTCAGGTGGCTCAGCCGATGATTAAGAACCAGTACGGCCAGTACCTGCTGAAGGTCATCGACGATGTGAAACGCTTCGGCCGTGACGAACTTGAATAACCTCAAAACCTCAAAACCTTGAACATACTTGTAACAGGTGCCAACGGACAGTTGGGACGTAAAATGCGACTGGTGGCCGGACAGCATCCCGAGGACGTGTATGTCTTCACCGATGTGGTAGAGGCCGAGGGGGAGCAGACCACCCTCCTCGACATGACCGATGCACAGGCCGTGAATGAACTGGTGGATGCAAAAAACATCCATTCCATCGTGAATTGTGCGGCTTACACCAACGTTGACAAGGCCGAGACCGACCAAACTCTCTGCCGTCGGTTGAACGCCGATGCCCCCCGCATTTTGGCCGAGGCCATGAAGCGTGTGGGTGGGCTGCTCATACACATCAGCACCGACTACGTCTTTGGCGGCGACCCTTATAACACACCCTGCCGCGAAGACCAGCAGGGCACTCCGACCGGCGTCTACGGACAAACGAAGCTGGAGGGCGAACAAGCCATCCAGCAGACAGGGTGCCAATACGTCATCCTGCGCACGGCTTGGCTCTATTCAGAGTATGGAAAGAACTTTGTGAAGACCATGCTCAACCTGACAGCCACGAAGCCCCAGTTGAAAGTCGTTTTCGACCAGTGCGGCACTCCCACCTACGCGCTCGACTTGGCACAGGCCATCGCAGTCATCTTGCAGGATGCTAAAAAGCAAACGGCAAATGGTAAATACACCCAAACAGGCATCTACCATTTCTCGGACGAAGGCGTCTGCTCGTGGTTCGACTTCACGAAAGTCATCGCCCAGATGGCCGGCCACACCGAATGTGACATCCAGCCCTGCCACAGCGACGAGTTTCCCAGTCCCGTCCGTCGTCCAGCCTATTCCGTGTTGGACAAGACGAAGGTGAAAGAGACATTCGGAATAGAGATTCCCTACTGGATGGATTCGCTCCGCCAGTGCATCGAAAACATAAAAAATGGAATATAACAATATGAAACGTACGATTGTCATCACTGGCGGTGCGGGCTTTATCGGAAGCCACGTAGTGCGCCTTTTCGTAAACAAATACCCTGAGTATCGCATCATCTGCCTCGACAAACTGACCTACGCAGGCAATCTGGAGAACCTGAAGGACGTGGAGCAGGCTCCCAACTACAAGTTTGTGCGCATGGACATCTGCGACTTCGCCGCCTTCCTGAAGCTAATGCAGGACGAACACGTCGACGGCATCATCCATCTGGCCGCCGAGAGCCACGTCGACCGCAGCATCAAGGACCCCTTCACCTTCGCCCAGACTAATGTCATGGGCACGCTCAGCCTCCTGCAGGCGGCCAAGACCTACTGGGAGAACCTTCCCGAAAAGTACGAGGGGAAGCGTTTCTACCACATCTCCACCGACGAGGTCTATGGAGCCCTGGAGATGACGCATCCCGAGGGCATCGAACCACCCTTCACCACCGCAGCCTCTTCCGAAAGTCACCACCAGGCCTACGGCCAGAAGTTCTTCACAGAGGACCTCAAATACCAGCCCCACTCGCCCTATTCGGCCTCGAAGGCTTCGAGCGACCACTTCGTACGTGCCTTCCACGACACTTACGGCATGCCCACCCTCGTCACCAACTGCTCCAACAACTACGGACCCTATCAGTTCCCCGAAAAACTCATCCCCCTCTTCATCAACAACATCCGCCATCGCAAACCGCTTCCCGTTTACGGTAAGGGCGAGAATGTGCGCGACTGGCTCTACGTGGAGGACCACGCCCGTGCCATCGATCTCATCTTCCACCAGGGCAAGGTGGCAGAGACCTACAACATCGGCGGCTTCAACGAGTGGAAGAACATCGACATCGTCCGGGTGCTGATAAAGACCGTCGACCGTATTCTGGGTCGCAAAGAAGGCGAAGACATGGACCTCATCACCTACGTCACAGACCGTGCCGGTCACGACCTGCGTTACGCTATCGATTCTCGCAAGCTCCAGCGCGAACTCGGTTGGGAGCCCTCCCTGCAGTTCGAGGAGGGCATAGAGAAGACCGTCCGCTGGTATCTCGACCATCAGGAGTGGATGGACCGCATCACCTCAGGCGAGTACGAGCGGTACTACGAGGAGATGTACCGTGGCCGGTAAGCACTTTTCCACAACTGCAAAGTTACCACACATTTTTGATGCCCTCTCCAAACGTCGGAGAGGGCATCTTACAAAATGGCAATCGCGCTGCCGGACGTGCAGCTTGCCTGACAGGTTAGAAGCGGAACCCCACGTTCACCATGTGGGCGCGAGTTTTCAGGGGTGTCGCATCGTCGTCGCGTACAGAGTTCAGGAATCCCGCCTCGAAGTCGTAGCCCACGGACAGACCTCCACGGAAAGTCAGTCCGCCTCCCAGATGCCAGCCCATGTCGAAGCGGCGGAACCGGGCCGTGCTGATGTCGTCCTCTCCGCC
>JAFTEX010000073.1 GCA_017453445.1 Bacteroidaceae bacterium | reverse complement strand
TAATAATGTATTATAGAAACTCTATGATACTATGTGACTGAAAAGGGGAGACTGAAACAAAATGTTTACGCATTGTTTACGCAGACATGAAAAAAGCACTTGCGATTAACTCGTAAGTGCTTGATTTTCAGTGTGGACCAGCCTGGGCTTGAACCAGGGACCTCCAGATTATGAGTCTGTTGCTCTAACCAACTGAGCTACAAGTCCGAAATGGAATGCCTTATGCCTTTTTGCCAAGATGGAGGCGGGGGCAGGAGCGACATTGCGGGTGCAAAGATAGTGTAATTTGGGTAAAAAAGCAAGAAATGTGGATGGTTTTCATAAAAAATGTGTGAGATATGTCATAATAGGGGGCTTTTTTATGCGATACGACCTTATGCTCGTAAGAAAGTATTCTTCGAGCCATAAGAATGCTTTCTTACCGTCTGAAGAATACTTTCTTATTTTTTCAGCTAAAAATCTGGGGTGTTTTCATGGTTGTCTCTTTCTGCGGAAAAACTCTTGCATCAACTGCCGGCATTCCTCTTCCATGATTCCGCTGACAATCTCTGTGCGTGGATGCAAGGCTTCTGGGGCAAACCGCCTGTAGCCGCGCTTTTCGTCGGTTGCTCCGAATACCACGCGCCCGATTTGGGCCCATCCTAATGCTCCGGCACACATCACACATGGTTCGACGGTGACATATAGTGTGCAGTCTTGTAAATATTTTCCACCCAATTCATTGGAGGCGGCGGTGATGGACTGTATTTCGGCATGGGCCGTTACGTCGGTTAAGGTTTCTGTCAAATTGTGTCCTCGGGCGATGACGTTTCCTTTGCACACCACGATTGCTCCTATGGGGACTTCGTCTGCCTGAAATGCCTTTTGGGCTTCTTTGAATGCCAGTGACATGTAGTATTTGTCGTCTTGTTCCATATATATTGGGGTCTCTTTGGAGGCAAAGTTACGAAAAAATGCAATAAGAGAGTAGGGGATTGGCAAAAAACTCCTCTGGAATCCTCAAATAAATTTGGCATTTCGCTTGCTTATTTGTACCTTTGCACCGCTAATTATACCCCTAAAAGAAAATTATGTATAGTAGAGACTTGTTGATAGACAAAATAGTGAAAGGAATGCAGGAGAAAAAAGGGCATGACATTGTAGTGGTGGATCTTTCTCCGATAGAAGATACGGTGTGTAAGGCTTTTGTTATCTGTACGGGCAATTCGCCGTCGCAGATTCAGGCTTTGGCCGATAGTGTGAGTGAGACGGTACGTAAGGAGGCTCAAAGCAAACCTACGGCAGTGGACGGATTGCGCCAGTCGATGTGGGTGGCTATGGACTATTCGGACGTGATTGTACACATCTTCTTAAAGGAGATGCGTGATTTTTATGATTTGGAACATCTGTGGGCTGATGCTTTGCTGACCGAGATTCCCGAGTTGGACTGAAGGTGTGTAAGAGTCTGAACAAAAGATGTTAAATGTGAATTACCGATTATGAGTGAAAAGAAAAAGAAGATGCCGCGCTTCAACCTTAGTTGGTTCTACGTGATTATAGCCGTTGTCTTAGGCTTTCTGTTTTTGAATAGCAATGGCGATATGGCGGGTGGGATGTCGAAGACGGCGACTTATAGCGAGTTCAAGGAGTACGTCAAGAAGGGCTATGCTTCGCGGATAGAGGTGAATAAGGACCAGGGAGAATTGAACATGTATGTTAAGGCTGAGCATATTCGCGATGTGTTCCGTACGGCATCGGACACCAAAGGGATGCAACCTTACGTCGTCGTGGAATATGGCTCGAACGATAAGTTGGAAGAATTTCTGGATGCCGAACAGCAAGAGGGGCATTTTGTGGGGAAACTGACTTATAAGAAGGATGATAATTATCTGTATAGAATCTTGATAAACTTCGGGCCATTCCTGTTTCTTATTATATTCTGGTTCTTCATCATGAATCGCATGGGCGGCGGAGGAGGTGCCGGAGCGGGTGGCATGAACATCTTTAATGTGGGGCGCAGCCGTGCCCAACGCGTAGAGGTGGACGAGAAGACAAAAGTTACCTTTGCCGATGTGGCTGGACAAGCAGGCGCCAAGCAGGAGGTGCAGGAGATTGTGGAATTCTTGAAGAATCCCAAGAAATTCACGGACCTGGGTGGAAAGATTCCCAAGGGTGCCCTGCTTGTGGGACCTCCCGGAACCGGTAAGACCTTGTTGGCAAAGGCCGTGGCTGGTGAGGCCGATGTGCCCTTTTTCTCTATGTCGGGAAGCGACTTTGTGGAGATGTTCGTGGGTGTCGGTGCCAGTCGTGTGCGCGACCTTTTCCGTCAGGCTAAAGAGGCCAGCCCCTGCATCATTTTTATCGATGAAATTGATGCTGTGGGACGTGCCCGCAGTCGTAATGCCATGATGGGCGGTAACGATGAACGCGAGTCCACTCTCAACCAGTTGCTCACGGAGATGGACGGTTTCGGCACTAACAGCGGCGTCATCATATTGGCCGCAACCAACCGTGCCGACATTCTTGACAAGGCTCTGTTGCGTGCCGGACGTTTCGACCGCCAGATACATGTCGACCTGCCTGATGTCAACGAGCGTAAGGCTATATTCAAAGTGCATTTGCGTCCTCTGAAGGTGGATGAGCATCTCGACATCGACTTCTTGGCCCGCCAGACACCCGGATTTTCAGGAGCAGACATCGCAAATGTCTGCAACGAGGCTGCCCTCATCGCTGCCCGTGGCAGTAAGAAGAGTGTCACGAAGGACGACTTCCTCTCGGCCGTAGACCGTATTATCGGTGGTTTGGAGAAGAAGACCAAGGTGCTCACCGTCGAAGAGAAGCGTACCATTGCTCTCCACGAGGCAGGCCATGCTACTATCTCGTGGAATCTCCAGTATGCCAATCCGCTTGTGAAGGTGACCATCGTGCCCCGAGGCCGTGCCTTGGGAGCCGCGTGGTACCTGCCCGAAGAGCGACAGATCACGACCAAGGAACAGATGCTCGACGAGATGTGTGCTCTTCTTGGTGGACGCGCCGCCGAAGAACTCTTCACGGGGCACATCTCCAGCGGTGCCATGAACGATCTGGAGCGCGTTACGAAGCAGGCCTACGGCATGATTGCATACATGGGCATGAGTGACCGTCTGCCGAACCTATGTTATTACAATAACGAGGAGTATCAGTTCTCGAAGCCCTATTCCGAGGAGACCGCCCAACTCATCGACCAAGAGGTGCAGAAGATGGTCAACGAACAGTATGAGCGTGCCAAACGTCTGCTCACCGAAAAGCAGGAGGGCCATGCCCAGCTGGCCCAGTTACTTGTCGAACGTGAAGTTATCTTTGCGGACGATGTAGAAAAGATTTTCGGCAAGCGTCCTTGGGGTAGTCGTGCCGATGAGCTGCTGGAAGAAGAAGCCGCTCAAGCCTCCTCCGAAGAAGGGGGCTCCCGTCCAACCTCCCCCGAGGAGGGGGAGGCTTAGTTCCCTTACCCTAATAACCAGAAAGTCCTTAAAGACCTTGATAAAACTATGAAGCGCAATCTTATCATCCGTACCTTGACCGGCATCGTCTTCCTTGCCGTCATGATTGGCGGCATCACCTATAGCCCCCTGACGATGGGACTCCTGTTTGTTGTCGTTACCACTCTTGCCGTTCACGAGTTCTGTGCGATTGTCAATGAACGTCCTGATGTCGATGTCAACCCCATGATATGCTCCGTGGCTGGAGCCTATCTTTTCCTGGCCTTCTTTGGCTACTTGAGCGGATGGGTTCCCACCGCCGCCGTCTTCATTCCTTATCTTATCAGCATCGTCTATCTACTCATCAGCGAGCTCTACTTGCAGCGGGAAAGCCCCCTCAACAACTGGGCCTATACGATGTTGAGCCAGATGTATGTGGCGTTGCCCTTCTCCCTTCTTCCCGTGCTTGGTTTCATGGCCGACCCTGCTCATCCGATGGAGCAACCCAGTTATCGGTTTATAGTCCCCCTCGCCGTCTTCATTTTCCTTTGGACGAGCGACACGGGTGCCTATTGCTTTGGCTCGCTCTTTGGCAAGCACCGCCTCTTTGAACGCATCTCGCCGAAGAAATCGTGGGAGGGCAGCATCGGTGGGGCGATGGTGTCGCTGCTGGCAGCCTGTGTGGTAGCTCATTTCGACTCCAGTCTCTCGTTTCCTCAATGGCTCGGATTTGCCCTGGTGGTTGTGGTCTTTGGGACGTGGGGCGATTTGGTGGAAAGCCTGCTGAAGCGTCAACTTGGCATCAAGGATAGTGGCAACATCCTACCCGGGCATGGTGGAATGCTCGACCGCTTCGACTCCTCGTTGCTCGCCATTCCAGCCGTTACGGTCTATCTTTACACGTTGACGCTTGCATGATGTTCCGTTTGGCTACGTCCATCCAAGGAGCCACATGCTCGAAGAACCGGCGATAGCCCTCGCAAAGATACGAGCGGCGGTCTGGGAGAATGCGCGTACGCGGACATTCTCCGTTGCAGGCAAATAGCCATTCGCATTGTCGGCATTCGTCCGACAGGCTTTCGTGTTTCATTCGTCCGAAGGCCATTTGTTCGGGGCTGTACATCATTTCCACTAAGTGGCGTTCCCGCAGGTTCCCAAGTTTGTACTGGGGGTACACAAAGTGGTCGCACGAGTAAACATCGCCGTTCCACTCCATGACGGCGGCATGGCCGCAACTTCGTGCCATCGTGCAGACTCCGGGCGTGATGCCGCACCAGTTGGCAAGTGTAGCATCAAAGATTTGTACAAACATTTCGCCCACGTCGTCGTGTCCCACCCATTCGTCGAACACACTACACAGAAATTTGCCCCACTGCTGAGGCTGGACGCTATAAGGAGAGACCTTTCCGCCGGGATTTCCCATGGGGATGGTTTCCACGACGGGAGTGAACTGCAGATACCGGCATTGGAGTTCGTCGCGGAAGAATCGGTAGAACTCTTCAGGATGCGCTCCGTTGAGATGGTTGACGACTGCCATTGCATTCCATTCTACCCTAAACCGATTAAGCAGATCGATGCCCCGCATCACCTTTCCCCATGAGGGCCCTCCCTGTGGCGTGCGCCGATAGGGGTCATGCAGTTCCTGAGGACCGTCGATGCTCACCCCCACAAGCCACCCTTCGGTATGTAAGAAACGCGCCCAATCCTCGGTAATCAGTGTGCCGTTGGTCTGTAGGCAGTTGCTGATGCTTTTCCCCTCGGCATATTTGTGCTGCAATTCTACGGCGCGGTGATAGAAGTCGAGTGGGCGCAGGAGGGGCTCGCCGCCGTGCCAGGTGAAGAGCACGGAATCGGCCGTTTGCGCCTGGATGTACTCGCGGATAAAATGCTCCAGCAGTTCGTCGCTCATCTGATGACGGGGCTGTGAATAGAACTGCTGCTTCGAGAGATAGTAGCAATAACGGCAAGCCAGATTACACCGTGCCCCGGTAGGCTTTGCCATGACGTAGAGTGGGCGGCTCAGATTAAGCGCTTCACGGGATACCATACCACAAGTGCACTGACGGCTACGACGGTGAGAAGGATGACTACAAGGTCCCAGACACGAACTACGACCGGATAAGTTTCCACTATAAAGGCTCCCTCGCTCTGGCCCATGGAGATGACCCCATAGTGCTGCTGCACCCAGCACAGAGCAACCCCCAGGATGATGCCGATGATGGCCCCCAAGAGGCTAATCATGTTACCTTCGATGATGAAGATGCGCTGTACGCTGCTGGGCGATGCCCCCAGGTTGCACAGAGTCTGTGTGTCTTGTTCCTTGTCTATCATGAGCATTGACAGCGAACCTACGATGTTGAAGCTGGCCACCAGCAGAATGAATGTCAGAAACAGGTAGGCAATAAGCTTCTCTATCTTCATGATGCGGAAGACATCCTCCTGCTGTTCGTAGCGGTTCTCCACGTTGAAGCGATTCCCCAGCATTTTCCCGATGCTTCGTTGTGCGCGACCGATGTGAGTGCCAGGCTTCAGTTTCAGCTCTATCTGTGAGATGCGTCCCTGTTGGCTGAAGAGGCGTTGTGCAAACCCCAGGGAAGTGATGAGATATTGGGTGTCGTATTTGGCCTGTTTCACCTGAAAGACATGCCCCGAGCTCATAAGTTCGTCGCTGTTGAAACTTGACAAAGGATTCGCCATGTTTACCCGTTCGCCACGTTTGGGGGCGTATAGTTGCAGGGGCGGTTCGAAGTCGGGACGCAGCCCCAGTTTCAAGGCCAGCTGTATGCCGGGGATGGCATATTCCAGCACGTCGGCATGTAGGGGGAGGTCTTCTTCCGTCAGTTCGGGATAGAGCAGCCGGTGCAGGTTCATTTGTTGGCCGAAGGAGTCGTCCATGCCCTTTATGGTGACCACCACTTGTTGTCCGTCGCGCACGGCCAGTGCCTGGTCTTGGAGGCAGAGGGTCACGGTCTCCACCTCGTCCATCGTTTTCAGCTGTTTTATGGCGGAGTCGTCAGCTGCGAGTGTCCGTCCCTCTGCCAGGGTCACCTTCAGGTCTGGATCAAAGTCCGTGAAAAGGTCTGCCACCAGCCCTTGGAACCCATTGAAGACGCTGAGCGTACACACCATAGCCATCGTGGCGATGGCCACACCGCAGGCGGAAATGGCTGAGATGATATTGATGGCATGATGGCTCTTCTTGGAGAAGAGGTAACGCCAGGCGATGAATAGTTTATAGTTCATGGCACCGGAGCCGTCAGACTCCTAACAGTTCGTCGATGTGCTCGGCATAGTCCAGCGAGTCGTCGACAAAGAATTTCAGTTCAGGAATGATGCGCAACTGATGGCGCATGCGGGTACCCAGTTCATAGCGCACCTGTCGTTGGTTGGCCGTGATGTTAGCCACGATTTCTTCGGCGCGCTCACTGGGGAACACGCTCAGGTAGACACGGCACACGCTCATGTCCGGACTTATGCGGCATTGGCTCACGCTCACCATCACCCCATGCATTCGTCGCGTCTCGGCCACGAACATTTCACTCAGTTCCTTCTGTATCAGGCGAGCCACCTTCTGTTGTCTTGTACTGTCCATGTTATTCAGATTATTTGCTTCTTACCTTTTATCTCTTTCTAATCACTGTCAGCCCGTCGCGTACAGGCACGATTACCTTCTCCACCCGTTCGTCTGCAGCCACCAAGTCATTGAACCGCTTGATGCCCAGCGTCTGAAGGTCGCTTTCGCGCGGATGCTCTTCCGTAACGTGGCCGTACCACAATGTATTGTCAGCCAGGATGAAGCCTCCCGTCCTCATTCGTGGCAAGAGCATTTCGTAGAAGTCCACGTAGTGTCGCTTGTCGGCATCGATGAAAGCCAAGTCGATGTCTTTCAGCCCCATTTCGGGGATGAGCCTGAGGGCATCGCCAATGTGGAAGCGTATCTTGTCGCGGAAGTTGGAACCCTCAATCCACGGGCGTGTAAAGTCCTCCTGCTCGTCATAAATCTCGAATGTGTGCAATACGGCTCCTTCCTCCAGCCCTTCGGCAATGCACAGGGCAGAGTAACCGCTGAATGTCCCTAACTCCACCGTCAGACGTGGCTTGACCATCCGTGTCAGCATCTTCAGCAGCCGTCCCTGCACGTGGCCGCTTGCCATCTGTCCGTACGACAGACGCAGTTGCGTGTCGCGCCACAGGCGGTGCAGATAGTCGCCCTCGGGGTCGATGTGCCGGACGATGTAGTCGTCCAAGTTGTCAGCCGTCAAACTGTCTGCGGTCAATGTGGTCCGTAACTTATCCCAATAGGCCCTCTAAGGCCACGCGGTAAGAGTCGAGTCCGAAGCCAATCACCACGCCCTTGCAGGCAGCGGCAATCGTGCTCTTGTGGCGGAACTCTTCACGGTTGTAGACGTTTGAGATGTGTACCTCCACGACGGGCGTACTGATGGCCTTGATGGCATCCAGTATGGCAATACTCGTGTGGGTGTATGCTCCGGCGTTCAGGATGATGCCGTCGCACTTCCCGAAGCCAGCCTCGTGCAACTTGTCTATGAGTGCTCCTTCCATGTTGCTCTGAAAATAGTCGATACGCTCGTTTGGATAGCGTTCGCGCAGTTGTTCCAGATAGCCTTTGAAGTCATGCACTCCGTAGATTTCAGTCTCTCTCTTTCCCAACAGATTCAGGTTGGGGCCGTTCATGATGAGAATCCTTTTCATAGTGTTTTCCGTCAGTTAGTAGTGTAGGGGACAAAGATAGTAATAAAAAGTCAAAACGTGAAATGTAAGTCCTTTTTTTTACGTCGGAATGTGAAATTTGTGGGGACGAGCGTCTTCACGACCCTCGTCCCCACATCCTATTTACTAACCTAAAAACAAAATTCTTTTTTCCCGGTAATCGGACGACCAAAGTGCTACGCTTGGCTATTTGCCCAGAATCTTGTTCACCAGGGCTGTCACGTCGGCGATGCTCACTATGCCGTTCTTGTCCACGTCGGCTGCGTCGTGGTTATATTGGTAGGGTTTTGTGTTGTCTTTGCCAAGGATGATGTTCACCAGGGCCGTCACGTCGGCGATGCTGACGATGCCGTTGTTGTCCACGTCTCCGGGCGTGAAGGTCGGAGCCTCGTAGATGTGTGTCAGCGTGAAGTTGCGCCAAATCAACCAGTGGTCGCCGTTGTCCGAGTCGGCTTTCAGTTGGATGGTCACCTCGCCGTCAGCATCGAGGGTGAACTCCAGCGAGTTCTCGCCAAGTCCGTTGTCGAAGTACGAGCCTGCTCCATTCCGAGAGTTCACAAAGCTTGACGAAACCCCGATGATGTTCGTGCTTGCTCCTCCGGCACTCAGCGTGGCCGTCATGCCTGTGCGAGTCAGGGCTTGTGCCGTCAGGCGATACTTTCCCTTGGGCAGATAGGTGGTCTGGTTGAGGCTGTAGCCGCTCTGGCTCCAGAATTCAGCCACGTTGTATGTCAGGTCGAACGTATTCACGTGCCCCACATTGCCCTCTCCGTCCTGCACGCGCCACCATTTGGCATTAGTCGTAGGAGTAGCATTGGAGAGGAAGCCCGTTGTGATGTTCAGGTCAGCCGAAAGTTTCAGTTGGTTCAGGAATGCCGCGGCATCCTCACGTACCTGTTGTGTGGCCGTTTGTATCTCTGTCCGTGTGGTCATTGCCTCTACGTCCACAGCGTTCAACTTGGCAGTAATGTTGGCCACGGCCGCATCGTTGCCAGTCACCGTGGTGGCAAACTCCCGTGTGCGGCGAATGACCTCTTGCAGTTCCTTTTTGTCTAACTCCACATACCACTCTTCACTTGGTTCACTGATGTACCAGATATAGGGCTTTTCCGTCATCGTATAGGTTGCGTTGGGCAGTCCGTCGCTGTCGTTGTCGTTTACAGTCGTCCAAAATGCGCTGGCGGCCCATTGTGTACTGTTGGAGTTGGTGCTGCGTACGGCATAAAGGCCGTCAGTGTTCAGGTAGAGCACTTGTCCCTCAAAGTCGGGACGATGATATGCGGAGGTTCCGATTCGGTTCAAGCTCGCCCCCGAAATATTGTTGTTAGTATCTCCGCCATTCGTGAAGTTATTGATAAACCAACTGTACTCCATGAAGGAACCTCCCGTCGTGCGCTCAAACGGGAAGTTCTTGGCCTCGCTCAGCTGGTCGCTCAGGTATCCGTCCTCCTTCAGGTAATAGGTCACTCCGTCCTTTACGGTCGAGATGAGGTACTCTTTGCCCGACTCTAGGGTTGCCAGTGCTCGCTGGTAATCGATGTCCAACTGCACTTCCTCCTTCGTCGTTGCATTGCCGTAGTACTTCAGTTCGAAGTTGTCCCAGATGCACCACAGCATCGTATTCTCCTCCAGACGTGTGCCGATGTTGAGGGTGCCGTCCGTCACCTCCACGACGAGTGGCTCCGTCTTATACAGCCCTGCGCTGAACGACTCGGAGGCATCCGACATGGAGTTTTCGGTACCGGTCATGACCGGGAAGGGCTGCATCTCGCTGTTGGCGAAGAAGACGGGCAGGTGGTCGTTGTCCGTCCCGTCCTGTCGGTAGAAGCCCTGTGCCCTCAGCGTGTACACGCCGTTAGGCACACCGCTGAGCGTCTGCTGGAAACTGAAGGACACGTGGTAGGATTCCACACAGAAGTTCGTGCTGAGGCCCGAATTGTTGCGATTCACCTCGCCGGGGAACGTCCAGTTCCACGTGTTGTAATACATGTTGTTACGTCCGAAGTTGGCATCCGAGATAAGGAAGGTCGCATCCTGCGGACTCGTGAGGGTGGCGGTGGAGAGCATGTGCCGCATCTCCTCTTCCGGATAGATGCGCCAGCGCACGGCCTCCTCCGTGGGGTCGGTGCTGGTCCACCCCATCACGGTGTTCACGTTGTTATAGCCGAAGTAGATGCTGCCGTCAGAGATGGTATAGGTGCCGTCTGCCTGCTGGTTGATGTGCAGCGGTGTAGGGGTATTCCCATCCATGTAATAACCGCCGTCGTTCGTCTTGTACAGATAGTACGATGTGACGTAATTGTTCACCTGCGACTTCATCCGATACGTTCCGTCGGGCAGGTTCTGCAGTTCCACGAACTCGGGGTGCTCCACCAGCGAGGCCTGAACGCCCCAGTCGTTTCCGCTGCCCCACCACTTTCCCGTGGCTACGTTCTGCAGGTAGTAGCGAGTCACAGGCAGCATTGTAGCATCAATGGTGAACGACACGTCGTCCAGCACGATGCGTTCCGACTCGGCTGTCACGAAGCGGATGTTCGACACCGTGGCCGTGCCGGAGGTGAAGCCCTCGTTGCACGTGAAGTTCAAGGTCACCAATGCATCGTTGCCTGCTGCGAGGGGAGTCAGCGAGAAGGAGGTGGCCGTCAGTCGGTAGGTGCTGTCGCTGAGTTTACCCAAAGTCACATCGCAGTCAGTGACGCGCGTTCCCCAGGTGTATGCATTATAGAGTGTCACGCCCTCGGGCAGCGTCAGGTCCATCTGGAACGAAACGTACTGTCCGGTATTCTCCAGAATGATGGGCAATTGGGTATCCTGTCCCGTAGCCGTGTGTACGTCGTTCACCACAATGTTGTCGGCCTTAGTGCCGAGGCTTGCCAGCAGGGCCAGAAGTGCAAATATATATTTTTTCATGATTACCGTTGTTTAAGATATTCGTTATTCCGTTATTTCGACCTTACGAATTACTTTACGACCACTTTCTTTCCGCCTACGATGTTCAGGCCGCGTTGCGTCTGCTGGAGGCGTCGGCCGCTCAGGTCGTAGATTGACTTGTCGTGGGTTGATGTCCCGCTTGCCTTTTCGTCTTCTGTGGCGATGTCACGGATGGCGGTTGTGGTGCCCAGCGTCAGGTCGGGGAAGGCTATTTCTTGTCCCTGAGGTGTCACGAAGAGGATGTCCGTCAGTCGGATGTCGTCGGCTCCGGCGTAGTCGAGTCGGATGTTCAGCACTTCGCCCTCGCTCTGGCGCAGGGTGCGGTTCGAGGTGGACAGGGCTGCGATGCGGTACACGCCTTCCTCTACCTTATTATATAAGAGTTGCTGCCCGTTCTTGCGTTCGGCGTTCAGCACCATTTCCTCCACTTCGGCCTCTGTGGCGTGCAGGTTCATCTGGAAGGCCGTGAACCCGGTGCTGCCCGAGAGTTGCAACGACAGGCTTCCGTCCTCCTCCAGTTGTGCGAGTGTGAGTTGGTCGTTCATGGCACTTGTCGGAGCCATTTCGGCCTTCACGAAGTACGGGTCGCCCACGATTTCGTTCACAATAGCCACGGCGTCGTTCACGTTCACCCGGTTGTTCCCGTTCACGTCGGCCAGGAACTCCTCAAACTCTGTGCGTGGCGTGCCCACCACGTAGCGGGCAATATCTACTACATCCACCACGTCCACTTCACCGTCCTGGTTCACGTCGTGGTCGGGATATTCCTTGATTTGCTGGAAGTCCTGCCAGTATTCCATGGCCAGATAATTGTTCCGTGCGCCCTGGGGCACGTAGAGCGTGGCATTCGTGCGGTAGTTGAATACGCCAGCAGTGATGGGTGCTGGGTCACTTACGGCCACTTTCACCTGCGTCAGGTTAGGGCAGCCGTTGAATGCTGCCAATCCGTAGGTATGGTTGCTTACTCGGATGTTTGTTACAGTGGCCTTGTCTTCTCCGTTGCTTACGGAGCCATCTTTGGTGTATGATACCTCTAACGTAAGGGTCTTTGTCTCGTAGAACATTCTTGTGAATGTGCTGCTGACTTCACCGCTTATGTTTACAATTTGGTTCCCGTCGAGTGTGACGATGAGTTTGTCACAATTCTCCTCACTGCTCACCGTAAAGTTGAAGTCCAGCAAACTGTAGGGTTCTACGTCGATATAATATGTTGTGGATGATGTGGTTCCATCCTCGGTGTTGGTCGATTCCCAATCGCCGTAGTACGATACTGATGGATTTGAATACGTGGAGCGGATGTCTGCCTTTACCAGATTTTGGCAGTTTGCAAAGGCATTGTTTCCGATGTGGGTAATGCTGCTGGGCACGACGATTGAGGCCAGGCCTGTATTGTAGAACACATTTTCTTCCATAGAGGTCACACTGGTGGGAATGCTTATTTCAGTCAGCGTGGTACGACCATAGAAAGCATCGCGGCCCAGCGCAGTCACAGTGTTGGGAATAAACGTGTTCTTACAGCCATGTACCAGTCGGTTAGTGGCTGTTTCGATGATGGCGTTGCAGCTTTCGCGGCTGTCGTAAGTGGCGTTGTTTTCGTCCACCGTGATGGAGGCCAGTGCTGTGCAGTCGTCGAAAATGTAGTCATCGATATCGTTTACCGTAGCTGGGATGATGATGCTTTCCAAAGATGTACATCCCGAGAAGGCTTCGGAGGCGATTCGTTCAAGACCATTCCTCAGGGTGACACTATTGAGATTGCTGCAGTTGGCGAAGGCATTGCTGCCGATGCCTGTCACGCTGGCAGGGATGTCGATGGAAGTCAACCCATTGCTTCCCATGAAGGCATGTGCGCCGATTATGGTCACGCTGTTGGGGATGGTCACTGAGGTCAGGTCGGGACACAGGATGAATGCAGAGGCAATGGCATCCACCGTCAGGTCTGCCCTTGTGCTGGGGATGACGATGTCACCCGAGTACTTCACTCCGTGCGGATTGCTGCGGACGGCGAGAGTAAGGTCATCCTGCGAGTGAAGGGCATAGTAGAGACCGTCCTTGAAGTCGTACCATTCGGGTACCAGTGTGGCGTTCACCGTTGCGAAGTTGCTCCACTGGTTGGCGCTAGTGTAGAGCGAGGCACAGCCTACGGGCACGTTCACGGTAATGTTGCTCTTTTGTTCATCGTAAAATGCATCTTGTTCCATTGTCGGGGGAGTCGCACAATTAAGGTTTATAGTAGTGAGGCTTGTCGAGGTGAATGCATAGTTGTCAATGTATGTCAGGCTAATGGGGAGTGTTACCTCTGATAAGGAACTATTACAGAAAGCACAATAGCCAATGGAGGTTACGCCCTCGGGGATAACAATGCTGTTAAGATGGTATTGACCTGAGAATGCTGCTTCACCGATTCGGGTCACCCCTGAGGGGATGACGGTAGTTGAGCAGCCTGCAATCAGTTCTCCTGTATCGGTCGCTATGATAGCATTACAGTCTTCGCGACTGTCATAGACCGGGTTCCCGTCCTCTACGGTGATACTGGTTAGTTCATTGCAACCCATAAATGCCCAATAACCTATGGAGGTTACGCTGGCAGGGATGGTGATGCTGGTTAAACTACAGTCAATAAATGCACCACGTCCAATAGTAGTTACTGAACTTGGGATGGTGATGTTGGTCAAGCTGCTACAGCCATTAAATGCTTCATATTCGATAGTGGTTACGGAACTTGGGATGGTGATGTTGGTCAAGCTGCTACAGCCCTCAAATGCACACTCTCCGATGGTAGTAACGTCATCGGGAATGGTGGTGTTTTTGCATCCGCTGATGAGCGTGTTTGTCTCTGTGTCGATGATGGCGTTGCAGTGGTAGCCATTGCTGTCCCATGCCTTGTAACGGCCACCGGAGATATACAGATAGTCCAGTGCTGAGCAGCTGCGGAAGGGGTTTCCATTGATGAGGGTCACCGTGCTGGGCAGGGTGACGGAGGTCAGGTTGTAGCAGGAACTAAAGGCATAGTCGCCGATGGTGGTGATGCCGGTGCTGCCGAAGTCGATGGAGGTCAGTTCGTTGCAAGCCCAGAAGGCGTTGTAACCAATGGTCTTCACTGAGTTGGGCAGGCTGATGGAGGTGATGCTGCTGCCAGAGAAGGCATTGTTGCCGATGCCCACCACCTGGAACATGACACCGCCCGTGATGGCGTAGCCAGAGATAGTGATGGGACCCGAGTAGTTGCTGCCTTCGGGAGCCTGGGCCACCTCCACGGTCTTTTCGTCCATGGAGAGAATGTTGTAATAGATGCCGTCGATGACCAGGTCATACGCACGAACGGCTGTGCTGCCAATAGCCAGACACAGCATTGCAAGTAAGTACCGCAAATGTTTCATGGCGTTTTGTGTTTTATATATGTTTGTTTTCCGATGCAAATATATTAACCTTTCGTGAATTTGTCAAGTTTCGCTACGTCCATTTCCTATCCATTCTTTATCCATTTCATCCACGGAAGAGTGAAAAATGAAAAAAAACGGCCATTTCATCGAGGGAAATGGCCGTTTTAGGTCTGTGAAGCCTGTGCGTTCAGTTTCGGAACCTTTCCAGGTAGTCAAGGTGTCGCAGGTCTATTTCCTCGGCCACCCGTTCCCAGACGACGTGGGTAGTGTCGCTTTGTTCGAGCGACATGCGATAGACCCCGCAGAAGACGAATCCCGTGTCCACAAGGTTCTTCATGAAAGTAATGTTCAGTCGGTTACTTTCCCATTGGGCATAGTAATGCTGGCGGTTCTGCATTACTTCCACTTCGGGTGTGGCATTATCGTCGTGCCAGTGCTCGGTTCGGGTCGGGAGCAGTCGGCCTGGGTCACCTTCGTTGCCCCAGTTCGGGTGGTGGTATTCGCCTCCGAACACGACGATGCCGGCGTGGTGGGGCAGGGGTTGCGAATATTTCCTCTCCGTGGCCTTGATGCCGAAGCGTGAGAGATAGGAATCGTAGGTCGGGAAGCGGTCTCCCATTCGGATGATGTATTTACTGTCGTCTTTGTGCTGCACGGTGTTTCTCTGTATGAAGGCCCGTAGGCCGTAGGCAGCAAAGGCAATGATGATGAGCCCGATTCCAGCGAACAGCACCGTCAGGCGTTTCTTCCGCCGGCTCCATCCGTGAGGCGTAGGGAGGATGTCCGTTGCGGTCGTTTCTTCCCTGTCCGCAGGGGTGTGGTTCTTGGTGAAGTCATTCCAGTCCTGGAAGTTTACGAACTTCGCCAGTATGTCAAGCGTGGTTTCGCGCGGCTGCACGTCGTTGTCCAGATAGCCCCAGAGCCGTTTCAGGGTGTTGACGCTCAGCCGCTCCTGTAGCTTCTCGCAGATGGCGTTCGAGAGCATGTCGAAGTCGTGGGCCGAATGCATCTGCTTCCCGATCGCGGCCTCGACCTCTTTTCGCAGTGCGTCCAAGGCTTCTGCGCTGACTTTCGTATGTGGGTTGTCAGTATTCTTCATGAAGTGTTTTTCAGGTATGGTGCTTCTATTGTGGCATCTGGTTTTATGTATTTCAGTGTATGATGATAATCCGGCAAACGACGGCCTTCTTCCCGTTGGCGGTGTTGGCCACGATGTGGTAGACTCCGCTGGCGACGCGTCGGCCGTGTTTGTTGGTGCCGTTCCAAGTGAATGTGCCTCCGTTGGACTGGCCGTTCCAGACGAGTTGGCCCGTTGAGGAGAGAATCTTCACTTCGCTGTCCATGGTCAGTCCGCGCACGGTGATGGGGCCCGTGTAGTCAGGACGGACGGGATTGGGGTATGCCACGATGTTGTCGGCACGGAGTTCTGTCTCCGCCTCGGTGGCATCGCTGACGTATGAACAGAGTCCGCGGTCGGTACCAATCATGACAAGGCCCGAGGTGGGGTGTATGGCGAGACATTGGATGTTGTCGGAGAGCAGGGGGGAATCGTCGGCCTGGAAGTGCTGGAGAAGTTCCTGTCCGTCGGCACTGACGAGATAGAGTCCGTTGCCTGAGGTGCCAATCCATTTGCGGTTGGCTCCGTCGACGGCGATGCAGGTGACGGGCACGCCTGAGAGCAGATAGTCGGCCAGTCCGCTTCCGTCGTTGCGGGCAATTTTCACCTGTTCGAAGGCGAAGTCCTGGTCGAAGAATGTGGTGGGGTCGTTGATGACGAAGAGTCCCAACTGTGTGCCGCACCATACGCGTCCGTCGAGGTCTTCGGCCATGCAGTAGAACTGGTCGGGGCTGTAGGAGGTTCCGTCCTGGTTGATGATGGTGGAGCGTAGGAGGTGACGGTCGTCGCGGACGGAACTGAGCGTCCCGTTTGTGTGGAACCCGAAGAATCCGCGTCCATCGACGCGGCGGCTTATGAGGAAGTTGATGCCCGAGGTGGTGAATAGGTAGTCTTCGGGGGTCTCGGTGCCTGCAATCTCTTCGTAGTAGAGTGCGAGCCAGCGTCCCGAGGGCTGCAGGATGCGCACGATGGTGTCGGTCTGCTGGTTCATCATCCAGAGGTTGCCGTCAGCGTCGTATTGGAGTCCGGCACAGCCGACATAGTTCAGTCCGTAGTTGAGGATTTGCTGCAGGGGGCTGTTCTCACTGTTGTAGAGCTTTACGAAGCGTCCGTCGCGGTATTCGTAGAGTCCCGTGCGATAGGGGCTGGCGAAGTGATGTGAGGGGTCGGCGGGATCTTGCACGAGGTGGGTGGTGTTCCAGTGGTGTAGTTTGGGGTAGAGTTGGGCTGGGGTTTCCTCGTCGAAGTTGGTCCATTGTCCATCCTCGAAGAACATGGCTGTGGCGGGATAGTATATGGCGTATGGGGTGTTGATGCCCCCAGCCACGAGCAGACGGTCGCCGACGTACTGCATACGATAGAAGAGGTCGCGGGCGGGACTGTTGGGGCGTATGATTCCGACGGTCTCGGTCAGTTGGTCGTCAGTCAGCCGATAACCGTGGAGTCCTTGGGTGCCTTGGCTGACCCAGTAGGTGCCGCTTGCGTAGGAGACATCCTGCCATTGGTTGGGCAGGGACAGTTTGGTGTGTCCCGTCTCGGTCTGGATGTGGACGGCCTCTGCGGTGGCATAAATCATCTGGCCTCCGGTGACGGTGAAGAGCGTGACACCGCTGCTGATGGGGGAAAGTTCCGTACCGGCGAGTCGGTAGAGGTTGTTGCTGCGATGGATGTAGAGGCTGCCTTGGAAGATGGCCAGATTGCGGTAGTAACTGCTGACGGTGGAGATTTGCTCCCAGTTGGTCAGCAGGTGAGGGTTGTTGTCGGTGGTGCGGTAAATGCCCTTGTCGGTGGCGATGTAGATTTTCCCGTCCATGAGGGCGGCGGCCTGTACGTTGATGCCCAGCCTGTAGGTGTCGCGAACGACCCCCTCCCCGACATCGATGGTAAGGAGTCCGAAGCCCGTAGAGAGGTAGGCCGTATGGCCGTCGACGAAGAGGTGATTGACCGTCTTATCAGAGAGCGGACTTTGCTTCAGGCTCGCGATATTCTGTACGTTGTCGTCGAGGTCCATGAGGTCGATGTTGCCGTTGTCATAGACGAGGATGAGCCGCTTGACCTCTTCGCAGAAGGCTATGTGGTTGATGTGTTGGTCGTTGAGGTCGTCCAGACAGTTGTAGGTGCGGACGGAGGTGTCCTCTGTGTCGTATCGCAGGAGGTTGCCGTCGCAGAGGCTGTAGACGAAGTGTCTCACGGGAATGTTGCGTGTGGCTGTCCAATAAGAGGGGTAGACCTGCCACGAGCCAATGGCTTGGGCGTTGGCTTTCTCGCTTAGAGGGTAAGCACTAAAGAAGAAAGAAAAAGGCTCCATGCCGGATAGCACGGTGAAAAGGAATAGCAGTCGTTTCAGTTTCATGTTTCTTTTATCTTTTATTGGGGCACTCCATAATGCCTTCACGCTCTATCTTCCCGGTTCAGGTGTCTCACGAGTTTGCGAATGGCACGACCTCGGTGGCTGATGTGGTTCTTCTCCTCAGGTCCCATTTGGGCGAAGCTCAGTCCCGTCTCCACGGGGGCGAAGATGGGGTCGTAGCCGAAGCCGTCGCTTCCCGTTTTCTCACGCAGTATTTCGCCCTCGACGATGCCCTCGAAGAGGTGCTCCTCACCGTTCTCTATCAGGGCAATGGCGGTGCGGAAGCGGGCACGGCGGTTGTCGCTGTCCTTCAGTTTGTCAAGCAGGCAGTGGATGTTGGCTTCTGCGTCGTGGCTTTCTCCGTAGCCGTTCATTTGGCCGAAGCGGGCCGTGAAGATTCCGGGTTCTCCGCCCAGTGCCTCCACCTCCAGTCCCGTGTCGTCGGCAAAGCAGTCTACGCCGTAGTGATTATGGACGTACTGCGCCTTTTGCAAGGCATTGCCCTCCAGTGTGTCTGCCGTTTCGGATATGTCGTCGTGACAACCGATGTCACGGAGTCCGAGCACCTCGTAGCTGCCTGCCAGCATCTGGCGTATCTCGCGCAGCTTATGCTCGTTGTTGGTGGCCATAATCAATTGTTTCATCTTATTGCACTTTGAACTGGGCTCTCTGCCCTTACCCTTTTTTTATCTTGTCGAATCCCTCGCCGAAGACGCCTTCCACGTTGCTCATGGTGACGAAGGCCTTCGGGTCGATGAGGCGGATGAGTTGGAAAATGATGCGGCTCTCCGGCTTGCGGGCCATGATGAGCAGCACGTTGCGGTGTTCCTTGCTGTACCAGCCTTCGCCGTGCAGGATGGTCACTCCGCGGTCCACCTTGTCACAGACGGCCTGGGCAATCTCGGCATATTTCTCTGAGATGATGGTGAACTGGACACTCTGGTGGGCTGAGTTCACGACGTAGTCCACGGCATTGATGCTCAGGAACAGGGCGATGTAGCAGGTGACCAGCGTCTCGATGTCGTGGTAGATGAACCACGAAAGGCTGACGATGAACACGTCGATGCAGAGCATGATGCGTCCGAGCGACATGTTCCGGTATTTGTTGACGGAGAGCACGATGATGTCCGTGCCACCCGTCGAACCGCCTGCCAGGAACACGATGGCCAGTCCCACACCCTCCAGCATGCCGCCTATGACGGCGGCCATGAATCGCTGGTCGCCGATGATGCGTGTCAGATGTTCCTGTCCGTCGGGGCCAATCGTGGTGAGCAGTCCCTGCATGAACTCGATGAGGAACGAGGTGGCTATGGTGGCTATGAGCGTGCGCAGGCAGAAGCGCCATCCCAGTGTATATAGGCCCAGAAGCATGAGCAGGCCGTTGATGATGAAATACGACACACTGGCGTGGAAGCCCGTCATGTAGTAGATGAAGGCCGAGATACCGCTTACGCCGCCCGTCACCAGTTGGTAGGGCAGCATGAAGCAAGTGAATGCAGTGGAGAATATCACCAACCCCAATGCAATTTTCAAATAGGTAAAAAGTAAATCCTTGACCATTTTCTAATCCCTAATCCCTAATCTTTAATCCCTAATCCTTTATTTTATTCTATTGAATCCCAGCCCGTAGACACCCTCCACGCGGCTCGACGAAACGAAAGCCGCCGGGTCGACGGTCTGAATCAGGCGCAAGACGTTGATTTGCTCATGGCGGTGCACCATCAGAATCATCACGTTCATCGGTGCATGGCTGTAGCAGCCCTCGCCGTTCAGCTGGGTCATGGTGTGGCCTGTGTGTTCTCGGATGATGCGTGCCAGCAGTTCGCCTTTCTGCGTCATGATGATGAGTTGCACGTCCTGTTTGGCCGAGTTGATAATCATGTCGGCGGCATAGGTGTAGACAAACAGCGTGACGTAGCCGAACACCACCGGCCGCCAGTCCTTGAACACAAAGTAGCTGGTGCCGATGACCATGAGGTCGAGGTACAGCAGCACACGGCCAAAGGAGATGGGCTTGTACTTATTGACGATGGCCGCCAGGATATCCCATCCGCCCGTGACACCGCCGGAAAGGAAGCAGAGTCCCACACCCAGGCCATTGATGAGGGCGCCCAGCACACAGGCCATCGTGGACTCGTTCGGTCCCAGTATTTGGATGAGCTGACCGTCATCCCCCATCATCAGACGTTGCCCTATCTCCAGGAAAAACGCCATGGAGATTACGGCGTAGCCCGTCTTCAGTGTGAACTTCCATCCCAGTTGCCACAGGGCAAAAGAGAGCAGGATGCCATTACCGATGAGCACGGCAAGGCTTATGGGGAAACCTGTCGCATAGTAGAGGATGGAGCAGGCACCCACCCATCCGCCCGTGGGGATCTTGTAGGGCAATAGGAAAACGGTCCATCCCGTCATGTAGATGGCCATACCCAGGTTCAGGTAGAGGAAATCCTTGGAAGAATCCCACGCGCGCCTCAGAACCTTGTTTCCGATTCGTTGCATATTAGGCAGGTTTGATTACAATGTTGATAATGCGTCCCGGCACCACTACGATTTTTACGACCTGCATACCCTCCAGATATTTCTGGCCTTCGGGAGCCGTGAGTGCTGTTTTCTCTATTTCTTCCTTGGCCATGTCGGCAGGCAAGTCGAGGGTGAAACGAACCTTTCCGTTGAACTGTACGGGCATCTTCACCGTCGTCTCCACCAGGAACTTCTCGTTGAATTCGGGCCATGGGGCATCGCATACTGTGGTGGAGTGTCCCAGTGCCTCCCACAGTTCCTCGGCGATGTGGGGGCAGAAGGGGGTGATGAGTGCCACCAGGGGTTCCAGCACGCGACGGCTGTGGCACTTCTGGTTCGTCAGTTCCGTAGTGGCAACCATGAAGGCCGGAATCGAAGTGTTGTAGCTGAACTCCTCGATGTCGGTGCTCACTTTCTTAATGAGTTTGTGCAGCGATTTCATGTTTTCTGCCGTAGGCTCACTGTCGTCGGCCACCAACTGGCCGTCCTTGTCCCAGAATAGCATCCAGAACTTCTTCAGGAAGCGGTGGCAACCGTCGATGCCGGCCACGTCCCAGGGCTTCGACTGCTCGATGGGGCCCAGGAACATCTCGTACAGGCGCAGCGTGTCGGCACCGTAGCGTTCGCAGATGTCGTCGGGGTTCACGACGTTGTACTTCGACTTCGACATCTTCTCGATGGCTTGGTTCACGATGTACTGCCCGTTGGCGTTCAGGATGAACTCGGCCTGGCCGAACTCGGGAGTCCACTGGCGAATCTTCTCCACGTCCAGCACGTTGCCGTTCACCATGCTGATGTCGGCATATACGGGGTCGGCCTCCTTGCCCTGGTAGAAGTAGAGATTCTTCTTCTTGGCATCGTCGTACTGCTCCTCCAGCAAGTCGAAGCTAATGAACTTGTTGGTATCGCGTAGGCGATAGACGAAACTCGACCATCCCTGAATCATGCCTTGGTTAATGAGCCGCTGGAAGGGCTCTTCCTTCTTGCTCACGCCCAGGTCGAAGAGGAACTTGTTCCAGAAGCGGCTGTAGATGAGGTGCCCCGTAGCATGTTCCGAACCGCCCACATAGAGATCCACGTTCTGCCAGTACGAGGCTGCCTTTTCGCTCACCAGTGCCTCGTTGTTGTGGGGATCCATGTAGCGCAGGTAGTAGGCACTGCTGCCGGCAAAGCCAGGCATGGTGTAGAGTTCGATGGGGAATACGTTCTCCTCGTCTATCAGACTGTTTTCCACAATCTTCTTGTTCTTCTCGTCCCAGGCCCACTTGGTGGCATTGCCCAATGGGGGCTCGCCCGTTTCGGTGGGCAGGAACTTGTCCACCTGCGGCAGTTCGACGGGCAGGCATTCCTCAGGAATCATCGTGGGGATGCCCCGCTTGTAGTAGACGGGGAAGGGTTCGCCCCAGTAACGCTGACGACTGAAGATGGCATCGCGCAGGCGGTAGTTCACCTTCACGCGTCCCAGTCCGTGTTCCTTGACGAAACGCTTGGTCTCGGCGATGGCTTCCTTGATGCTCAGGCCGTTCAGGCATAGGCTTTCGCCGTCGTACTCCATGCTCTTGTCCTTGCTCACGGGGGAGTTCATCACGGTGCCCTCCTTGGCGTCGTAGCTCTCCTGGCTGACATCGGCTCCCTCGATGAGGGGGATAATGGGCAGGTTGAAGTGCTTGGCAAAGGCATAGTCGCGGCTGTCGTGGGCGGGCACAGCCATGATGGCTCCCGTGCCATAGCCGGCCAGCACGTACTCAGCCACGTAGATGGGGCACTTGTCGCCCGTGATGGGGTTGATGCCGTAGGCACCGGTGAACACGCCCGTGACGGTGTGGTCAATCATGCGCTCGCGCTCCGTGCGGCTCTTCACGTATTTGATGTATTCGTCCACGGCGGCCCGCTGTCCGGGGGTGGTCACCTTGTCCACCAGTTCGCTTTCGGGAGCCAGCACGAAGAAGGTCACGCCGAACATCGTATCGGCGCGGGTGGTGAAGATGGTGAAGGAATCTTCGGATTCTCCGGGGTTTCCGGCCAATTTAATCTGTATCTCGGCACCCTCCGAGCGACCGATCCAGTTGCGCTGGGTCTCCTTGATGCTCTCGCTCCACTGGATGGTGTCCAGTCCGTCGAGCAGGCGCTGGCTGTAGGCCGAGACGCGCAGGCACCACTGGCGCATCTTCTTCTGTTCCACGGGGTAGCCTCCGCGTTCTGAAACGCCGTTCACCACTTCGTCGTTGGCCAGCACCGTGCCCAGTGCGGGGCACCAGTTCACCATTGTCTCGCCCAGATAAGCAATACGATGCTGCATGAGCAGTTCGCTCTGCGCCTGTTCGTCAGCCGGCCACGTACCCTCGGCCTTGAACTTGTCTATGAGTTTCTCGATGGGTTGTGCCTTTTGCAGTTCCTCGTCGAAGTATGAATTGAACATCTTCTGGAACGCCCACTGCGTCCAGTGGTAGTAGTCGGGCGTGCAGGTACGCACCTCGCGGCTCCAGTCGAACGAGAAGCCAATCTTGTCCAGCTGTTCACGGTAGCGGTCGATGTTGCGGAAGGTGGTCTTTTCGGGATGCTGGCCCGTCTGTATGGCATACTGCTCTGCGGGCAGTCCGTAGGAGTCGTAGCCCATGGGGTTCAGGACGTTGAAGCCCTGTTGGCGCTTGTAGCGGGCATAGATGTCGCTGGCGATGTAGCCCAGGGGGTGGCCCACATGCAGTCCGGCCCCACTGGGGTAGGGAAACATGTTCAGCACATAGTACTTAGGCTTCGTGGTGTCCTCGGTCACACGGTAGGTTTGCTGTTCCACCCACTTCTGGTGCCACTTTTTTTCAATCTCTCTGAATTTGTATTCTTTTGCCATATCTTTGTGTTATTTCTTTTTCGCGCACAAAGATACGAATAAGCGAGCGGAATCGCAAATTTATTTGCAGAATCCCGAGCGAGAGTTTCTAAAACCGAAGGTTAAAGATACGTAATCGGACGCGAAGCTACGCTTGCATAACGAAGTGGAGCAAGAATAAGCGAGCGGAATCGCAAATTTCTTACTGCCGATTACGCAGATTTCACGGATTCTCTTGCGTTCTCATCCGTGAAATCTGCGTAATCCTGCCGTCTGGCTATGCGGTGAAGTGTTATTCGGGAACTACCAGTTATTGTTCCATACGTTGTAGTGGCTGGCACTTTCCCATATCTGGTCGTCCATCGTTTCTTCCTTGACCCATCCCTCTTCGACCTCGTCGTCGGGGTCAATAGTCAGGGAATCTACGAGTATTTTGTCTTGAGGCTCAATTTCCTTCACAATCACGATAAGGGGCCTCTTATATTCTTTTTTCATCTTTCTTCTATAGGGCTTTATTTGACATTCGGTACTATCTCTCCGTTATTTGCCGAGAATCTTGTTGACGAGTGCCGTCACGTCGGCAATGGTGACTTTGCCGTCGCCGTTCACGTCGGTAAATTTCAGGCCTTCCGTAGAGGGAGCCAGGTTGGCGTCGCCCCCGTCCTTCTGTCGGAGAAGCAGTTTGACGAGCTGGGTCACATCGCTGATGGTGGCCTCGTCGTCGATGTCAAAGTTCCAGAATATGCAGATGTCCCTTGCGCTGCTTGTGCCGTTCGTGTTGGAGATTCCCTGGGAGTAGGGTATGTAGGCACGGTTGGCCTGCAGGGTGCTCCCGCTTTTCAATTTCCGCTACTTGCAAAAACCACATTCGTGCCAGGATTATCCGAAAGGGCCAACCCATTATTATTTGTGACAAATTTCTTTTCGCTGACACTATAAAGATAGTACGTATTATCAGAGGAGAATGGATTCTTGATGAATGCAAATTTCTGCTTGGCATCATCGGCATTCCGTGTCGCTCTGGAGAAAGTCGCTCCATTGATTGACATCGCACCATGTTGTGAACGAATTGTATAGCACTTGTAGGGATTGGCATTCGCCAGCGAAGTGATGGTTTGCCCGTATGCAGTTGTTACACTGCAGAGCAACGCGGTCAGTAAAAATAAAATTTTGTGTTTCATGTTGTTTGAGTTCGGATTTATCGTAAAATTTAGGCAAAGTTAATATAAAAAACATGCGCATGTATGCTTAAATGCGTATATAACTAACACATACGCGTCACGGGTCGGGATGTGGCCGAAAATGACGCGTATGCGCGATAAAATGACTCAAATATAGGGGGGCTTAGGGTTCTCCCCAGATGTCGTAGAGTATGCGCAACTGTGTGGGGGTGAAGGAGTGCTTATGTGGGTTGTAGCCTGCTTCTGTCAGACGCTTTGAGAGTTCTGGGTCTCCCTTTATCCAGCGGGCCAGATTGCGGCGTGCGGTGGTGTCGGTAGCGTGAGGGAAGTAGGCCATTGCCACTTCCCTCTTGCCGTACCCGGCAGCCAGAGTGTCGAATTGCATAGTGGATGCCATTAATTTCTTTGATGATTACAGTAAAACAAATACAAACTATAGGGTTTTCAGAATGGTTTCTGCGGTTTTTTGGGGGGTGGCTATGGCCATCCTCTGAGACGGCTCAGACGATGGCCATAGCGGCCAGCACTACCATGCAGGCCATGACAACGCCTGCAAATTCCGTAATCTCGTTCATGCGCTCTACGAGGTTGGTCTGCTCGTCGTAGGTGCGGTTGTTGGTCATAAGGCGAATAATCTTTTCCATAGTATTTAGTCGTTTAGTGGTTGGGTCGTTTGGTGGGTTTTGTGAATTCTCTAATCTCTAATTCTGCGTTCCTGCTTATTCCAGGGTTCGGACGAGGCAGATAACTTTGTAGACGGCTGCCACCTGTTCCTTCAGCACCTGGAAGGGGTCGTAGGCGGGGTTGTCGCTGTAGAGTGTCAGCGTGGCCTCTGAGGCGTTCACGCCCTTGATGCGCTTGAGCATTCGCTCGTTGTCGGTGGTGAAGATGAGGTAGATGTCGTTGGGGCGAATGCGGTCCATCGAGTCCAGCTTGCGGATGCCCACGATGTCGCCCGACTGTATGGTGGGGTCCATGGAGTTGCCCACCACGGGGAAGTAGGCATCCACCCGTATGCCGGGTATCTGAATGCGCTCGGTGGTCACGTCCTCGTCGCCCATGTCCAGCTGGCCTGCGCTGGCCGGCATCCGGCTGTAGAAGGGCTGCCCCACGGGCAGGCTGGGGGAGAGGCTGGCGGCGGTGTCCTGATACCCGCGGCGGGGCTGTTCCTCCTTCCCTGTGAGCCATTCGAAGCTCACTTCGGGCAGTGCGCGGCAGATTTTGGCGATGCCTCCCTCGGGTATCTGGTTCTGTGCCATCCAGTTTGCAATGGTGGGCTGCGTGGTGCCTATCATTGAGGCGAACACCTTCTGTGTGCCTCCGTACTCGCGGATGAGTGTCTTCAGTCTGTCTCTTGCGTCCATCGTTCTATTCTGAGATTTTGAGGTTCGTGGTCTCAAAGGGATGTTTTGCGGTTTTTATTTGTTTTCTGATGCAAAGATATAAACTATTTTATAAACCGCCAAATAAAATATCAAATAATTTATATTCGCATTCAAAAAAGTTATATTTGAGGGGGATTTTTGAACCACAGAGGACACAGCGGCACTGAAAAATGTGTCTTCGGAGTTCTGCATGAGCAGACCAAAGGTCTTACACAGAGGGCTTCATCGGTGCTGTCAGGCTCTCTGTCTAAGACCTTTGGTCTGCTCTGCGTTCTTTCTATTAAAACAAAGTTTTCTCTGTGTTAAAATAGAAATCCTCAGTGTTGAAAATTATGCGTCGGCGAATGTCTTGCCGTCTTCGAGGGTAATCTGTAGTTTGGTGTACTCGCAGTGGAAGTCGTGTTCCAGGCGGTCTAAGTAGCGGGCACTCTCCCACTTGCACATTGGCAGGTCGTGCAGCAGGCAGTTGCCGCAGGTCTGTGGTTCGGTGGCGGGCACTTTGTCCTGTGTGAGAATCCACTTCAGGCACTCGATGGTCAGCCGGCGCATGTCCTGGACGGAGTACGGGCCCGTCATGATGATGTACATGCCCGTGAGGCATCCCATGGGTCCCACGTAGACCACGTCCTGCTTCGCTTCGCTGTTGCGAAACCACGTAGCCATCAGGTGCTCCAGGCTATGCATGGCCGCGGGTGCCACGGCAGGTTCCTTGTTGGGTTCGGTGATGCGCAGGTCGAAGGTGGTGAATCCCTTGTCTTCGCGTGAGACGTAGATGCCCGGTTTGAGGTGGGTGTGGTCGATGGTGAAACTTTGTATGACTTCCATAGTATTCTTTATTTTAACCGTGTGCAAAGGTAACTAAAATTTCTGAGACTATGAGTCCGTCGCGATAAAAACATGAACTGGCAATCTCAAAAAAGTCGGGAAGGGACAGTGCAGTCCCCTACCTGACCCTCTTCCGTCCGTTCTGGATATAGATGCCTTTCTGAGGCTCCGTGACGCGCCGCCCGCTCAGGTCGTAGAGGGTATCGGATGTTTTACATTCAGCACTTGACATCCCATCTATTCCGTTGCCCCCCTTTTCTGGCCATACGTCATACAACACCTCGCCGCCACGCTCGAAATGGACAAGCATGGAATGATAGGGTCGTATCTCGTCCCCACCACCACCTGGCTGGAGTATGCAACGAACCTTGTACGGGTCTACAGGGCCGAAAAGGCATTCCCGACCGTTCCATTCCGTCACGCCGATGCCTTGGATGATGCGCACTCCGTTCATCTCGACATATTTCAGCGGTCTGGCTCCGCCAAAATTACCTTCCTTTATTCCTGTAATCGTCCCGAATTCATGTACTTCATCCTCGTTGTCCATGCCGGTGCGATTGCTCGCCTCTATCGTTCGGCTATACAACCTCGTTCCTATCTCCCAGTTGAACATATATGCCTGGCCTGGCCAAATCCCGATTTTACCTCCACTAAAGAAACAAAGAGTCACTTCCACCCAGTCGTTGTCCTCCCATTCATGTCCTCCTTCGTATAACAGGAGAAAAAGGGAGTCTGGATTCTCTGCACTGTTTGTGTGTACGCAGTTAAAGGTCTTGAAGTCCCCATCTTCCCAGAAATCTTCAATGTACGTTCCCTGCACCAGATATTCCACCGTCTCAAAGTTCGGCATCCATTCGTCACCGACCCGTGAATACCAACTGTCGTACTTCTCCCTGTCCAGCCTTATCTCCGTCCACTTCGTGCCTTCGGGGAAATACTTCTGTGCAAAGAGTGTCGTCTGCACGGCTACAGCGAACAAAAATAAAATCGTTTTCTTCATGGCTATCTCGTTTAATAGTTTATTTCAGAAGGTATAACTTGCAATTGTGCTCCCTTTTTGACAATTACCCCTTCGTTCAACATAAAAATCCCTTTTGTTTCAAAGGTGTAATTGGAACCCATCTCAAAGACCACATCACCCTGTGCCCCAATTCGTACATTCCGTCCGCAGGTCACATTCTTGGCTATGATATGGTGAGCACCTTCGAGAGTTGCATTTTGGATAGTAAGAGGAAGTATCTGGGGTAAACAATTCTTACCTGTCAATGTAATAAGACAATTTTCAGCATTTGTAAGTGTCGTTGCCCCTTGAGATGGATTGAAACTTATGGAATTAATAGTTTCGTTGGAATTTACTATATCCCGAATGCCAATCTCAGAGTCTGTAATGGAGCCATTTGCTGTAATAACGTAACCACTGGTGGTATAAGATGATGTTGCGGAGAATAAATTCGGAATATCTGTCCAGACTCTTACATTAGGACAGCCTATGATGTTTGAACTGAGATGTAAATAATGGCTGAAGTAATTTGTCTTTGCATAATTCTGAGCAAATCCTACTATTGGGTCATTATTTATCAAATATGTATTAAATTTCTTTTGCAAATTCTTTGAAGTAATCCCATAACCATTTCTTGTATTGCCGACCAAGATGGGGCCACCATAATTTTTTCCCAAGGTAAAAGACTGACCTATATTAGGATATGATGCATGACGATAAATAGTATCAAATGGAGTAATTGTGCATGATATAGAATATGCAAACATCGGATAGTCCTTATTTGTGAGATTATCCAGTCCATTGGCAGGTTCGTGTGTTATCCATGGAATTGTATCTGCTTGAATAGACGTAATGGCAAATTTGGGGTCTATATTATTGATGCCACCAGTTTTTACCGTTATAGATGTTGGAGCCCCATGCCCTCCCCAACTTATATATCCATAGTGCTGGTTCATTTCTGCTATCACATCGCTCCCATACGGAGATGAAGGGTTAGATGCATAATATGATGGCTGTTCGGAAAAAATAGTGTCTATTGGAAATATGCAATGCAATTGAGCAGCGACGCTATCCTGTTCATGATTTCCTTGTATCTCATCCTCTTGTGTGTACAAAGCTTTTTTTAGATAGGAGAAATCTCCATTCCCCGGATTAAGTTCATATCTTAGAAGTTTGTCTGTATAATTTCTTATATCCTCAGAGTTTGTGCATAGTATGCGTCCTACATATAGTTCCGCCCCATAGTCCATAGCAAAGTGTGGTTCTCCATAATGACTATCGTTGTCTTTGTTCCAATTTGAGTTTAAATCACTGAAATATAAGTCTGTTGGAATATTATTATCTACTTTAACAATTGAATCTGGCTTATGATTATATGATGTTCCATATCGAATGGGCAGAACTTCGAAATTTCCCCCGAATAGAACATATTTTGTCACACCAGATGCGTAGGCATATTGCAGATATTGTCTTATCTTTCCTGCATCGTCATAAATGGAAGACACAGTATCACCTACGATATAAGCATTGCTGAGAATGTCTTCCTTGCACACCACACCCGCATTCAAGCCTTTTTCCCGTTTCCATGCAATCAAACGGGTGAAAGCATCTTTCAGAGCCTGGCTTGTTATCACGCAATACTCATAAAACGGAATTCCTATATCTCTCGTCTGCCTATTGTTGACCTGAGACTGAACCCTCAGTGGAGAAATGTTATATGATAAAGTGATACTGATATCTTCACTAAAGTCGTATCTGTTTTCAGAAGGAAAGTAAACAGCCGGATACACTGCTACTACAACATGTCTTCCCCCATGTCCCGAACATGAAATTTCTGTAATTCGCGCTTGGTCGGAGGGATAGTTCAGTGAAGAATTGTAAATATTCTTCTCACAGGGTTTGAATATCCTCTCTCTCTCTTCAAGAGAGGTGCGTTCTTGCTCTTGTGTCGGAAACAACCTTCTGCTCAGGGTATGTGATGACGTATTTGTTTTTTGTACTTTTAGCGAAATCTCATCGGCGGCATACGGCAGAGATATTGTCACATACCTTATAGGGAGTGCAGGGTGTCCGAATTCATCTCCATATTCTGTATTTGGATAATACATCCTTATATAGACTTCGCCATCCTCACCCTTTATAGGTTCTATCCTCAGTTCTGAATGCGAGAAGTGGATTTTTTTTGTCACACTCTCCCCTCGTGCACTCTGCCCTATGAGCAGGAAAATACACATTATTAAAAGATATGAATTCTTCATGATTTTCTCATTTTAGGATTCACGATGCAAATATAGAAAAAATAGAATTTATAAAGAAAATTTTTCGAAACTTTCTAAATTACAATTTAGGGCAATCATTCTTATAGAATCCGTCTCTTCCCATCTTTACTTTACAATTATCTTCCGTGCCTTTTGCCTTTTCCCGTTCACGGTGAGGCTGTAGGCGTATGTCCCCGTGGGCAGTCCATGGGTGTAGGAGGAAAGGTCGGGCGCACTGGCGGCGTTCAACGAAGTCGTGCGCAGGAGCTTTCCGCTCAGGTCGAAGACATCGAGCGTAGCCTCCTGCCCGTTGTCGGGGAGGGCGAGGGTCACGTCGTCAGCGTCCTCCGCCTTGCCCTTGGTCTTCAGGACGGGTTTCGACGGGTCGCTGATGCCCAGTTGTGCCTCCAAAGCCGTGACCTTGGCTGAGAGTTCCCTGATGCTCTGCACCAACAGGGGCACCATCTCCACGTAATTGATATACTTATTTCCTTCACCGTCTTCCAATACTAATGACGGGAAGGACTCTTCCAGTTGTTCTGCCGACAGCCCATAGTGCAGACGAGTGGCTATATCCTTCTCTTCGTCTGCTACCGTCTTCTCCAGTTTTTCTGCGCCTCCCCTTTCCGCATTCTTCATCTCAAGGAATTTTCTCTCTTCCTTGGTGTATGACCCATAGAATGTGCCGAGTTCCAATGTTGACAGCTGTTCTGTCAGGGATGTTGAGGCTGGCTGTCGTTCATTTTCGACGTTACCGCCCTGCGACACCGACGGAGAAGCATACGTGTAAAGACTGCCCGTTGTTATTCCTCCTGTCACACGTAGACCCTCCGTCACCCCCACAGGACCGTCGAAGAAACCTGCATAGGCATCCGACTTATGCAGAGGGTGATTGTAGATTGTACCATATACTCCTGCTCCGTATGGAAAATAAGAACCTGTTCCATGCAAACTGCCATATACACCGAAGTTTGACCCTCCGCCTGTCGCATCGCCTTTCACTCCTATAGCCCAGTCGGTATATCCCCAAGGTGTTGTACCCGTGGCATCGGTATAGCCATATACAGATATTCCATAGGGAACAAAATCCTCGACACAGAAACCCTCGTGGTTGGAGTATATTCCATATTTACTGGTCCAATTGACACTGTCAAGAGCGTTTATAAGAAGGTGCTCTACGCGCACATTACCGCTTGTCGGATACACTCGCAGCTGTGCATGAATCGTCAGAGAAAACAGGGCACTAAGTCCCAAGAAAATTGTCTTTTTCATAATTCTTCAGATTTTTAAGGTCAATGCTTTTTACAGTTCGATGTAGCAGTAGAACGTGATGCTGCCACGGACAATCTGCAGTTCATACGTGCCCGAAAGGGTTCCGGGGAACGTCACCGAAGTCTGATTTTCCTCGATGGAATGGGAGAAAACGATGTTTTCGTTCTCGTCCAAGAGTTGCACCGTGCAGCCCTCAAGGGACTCGTCGAAGGAGAGGACGTTGCCATCAAGATAGACCACGGGGACGAGGATGGGGGATTTGGGTTTGACATTTCCTCCGGGAATGTTGTCATCACCTGGTACGCCTGGCTTAACAATAAGAGGTAAAACCTCTTGCGCATTACACACAACAGGACTAATGCCCAACATCAATAGCAGGACTAAACATAACTTTTTCATGATTTTAAGGCATTGCTGTCCACTAAAAATCGCCAAGTGTTCTTTGAAATGATTGAAATATAGTTAGTTGCAGAGATTTTTCGGGTGCACCGATTTGATTTCGTATCTTTGCGGTCAAAATGGATGACTGCATATGAACAAATCAAAATACGTCTTCTCGCAATTGGTGGGGTTCTTGAACTTTGACAAGTTCCGTCACATCGTTGACAAGTATAAAGGGAACCACTATGTGAAGCACTTCACCTGCTGGAACCAGCTACTGACGTTGATGTTTGGGCAACTTGGTAATCGCGAGAGCATGCGAGACTTGATTGTCGCCACAGAGGCACACCATCAGAAGTGTTATCACCTCGGACTTGGCAAGCATGTGACCAGAAGTAATCTGAGCAAGGCTAATACCAACCGCGACTACCGCATCTTCGAGGAGTATGCCTACTACCTTGTGGGTGAAGCCAGGCGCAAGCGGGCAACGGACATCTTCAAGCTTGACGGTAACGTTTATGCTTTTGATTCCACGACCATCTCGCTATGCCTTGACGTGTTCTGGTGGGCTAAGTTCCGTAAGCATAAGGGCGGTATCAAGATACATACCCTGTATGATTTGGAGACCCAGATTCCTGCCTTCTTCCATATCACCACGGCATCAGTCCATGATTCCAAGGCGATGAAGGAAATTCCCATTGAGACAGGTGCTTACTACATCTTTGACCGTGGCTACAACAACTTCAAGGAACTCTACCGCATACATCGTGCGGAGTCTTTCTTTGTTGTAAGAGCCAAGACCAATTTGCAGTACAAGTGCGTCAAATGGCGGCGGAGACTACCCAAGAACATTCTGACCGATGCTGAGATAGAACTGACCGTTTATGGCAGTCAGAAATGCTATCCGGAGTATCTCAGACTGGTACGGTTCTACGATGAGGAGCAAGACCGTGAGTTTATGTTCCTGACCAATGCCACGGAACTGACAGCCCATCAGGTCGCAGACCTCTATAAGAACCGTTGGCAGATAGAACTTTTCTTCAAGTGGCTCAAGCAGCACCTCAAAATCAAGAAATTCTGGGGTACTACCGAGAACGCTGTCAGAATACAGATTTATTCTGCCATTTGTGCCTACTGTCTCGTTGCCATCGTGCAGCATGATATGCGGTTGGAAAGAAGCACCTATGAGGTGCTGCAAATCCTCAGCATGTCACTCACTGACACTACGCTTCTCAGAGATCTCTTCGACAAAACTATATTCAAAAATGACAAAGACCGAAGCGGTTCAAGTGAACCTAATTTATTTAATTTTTAAACTCGTCCATTTTTAGTGGACACTAGTGATTTTAAGGTTTTGATTAATGATTGTTTGCGTTGATTGTTGACAATGCAAAGTTAGCATCAAAACCGAGAAACCACCAAAATATTTAACGGCTAAAAAGTGACAAAAAGTGACTGGAAATGGAATCGCACTGATTGTCAAGCCACTACAGCTTTACTAAAGCAGCGATATTATATGATGGAAAAGGGGATTGTCTTACAGATTCCGTATCTTCGCATCAAAATCTGTGGCCGAACCTTCGGTTCCGAAGACCTTCAGGTGCAAACGCTTCCGCATGTTTGTGGCATACGTGTGCTTCTTGTCCATGAGCATGTCTATGTCGGAAGGCTCGAAACCGGCAAGCACCAACATACAGACGCGATATTCATTCTCACTCAGATTCTGCAGAGCGTTCATGCGTGTATAAAAGAGAGGGTGTGTAGAGTCAATGGTTCGCCGCAGCCTTATCCAGTGTTCCTCTTGTATCTCGAGTTCAGGACTTACCGTGGTTCTGTATCTTTGGAAATGCCTTACAATATCAGACTCCTGAAGGGATAGGGATTTTGCATGGGAATCCTTTGACTGCAAACTAATGTTTATATTTCTGAGCTGTTCTTTAAGCTGTTCATTTTCATGAATCAAGATTGCGGCTTGTTCGCTCTCTGTGGCTTGTTGCTGTCTGAGTGCCAGAAGGGCCTGCTCATTGCTCCGTAGGTTGTTGACGACCTGCAGATATTGCCTGTGCAGGTCGCTGATTTCACGTTTTCGTTTCTCATTTCGATAGAGAAAGAAGAATACGACCAATAATGCTGCGATGGTGAGGAAGACAATCACGTTCCGTAATCTTGATGCCTCGGCGGCCTTTCGTTCGGCCGTTTCCTTTTCCACGGAGTAATCGTAGAGTTTCTCTGCCTGTATTGTTGCCTCAGCGATTCCTTCGTCATAACTTTTCTCCTTAGCCTCAGAATAGAGTTGCATGTAATGGAGTGCCGAGTCGGCTTGATGCAGCATTGCATACGTCTTGTAAAGCCCCTTGGCGGCAAGCAGCTCATTGTTGCCTTGGTTCCTGTACGTTAGGACTTTCCGAAAATAAGATTCAGCCGAATCCGCTTCTTCGACACCCAAGTAATATTCCCCCTTTATGTTATACAGAGAGCTTATGCCACCGCTAATCTTATGAGGTGCGGAATTAAAGAAAGCGCAACTTTCATAGATGTCAATGTATGATTTTGCTTCCACATAGTTTCCCAATGCCAAATGTGACTTTATGCACAAAGATGTGGCTAGCTGCGCATTAGCCTCATACCCGTTTTGCAGGTAGTTTTTGTAAAGTTCTGTAGATTTCTCTATACACTCTGTGTACCTCTGTTCATTATAAAGGATGTTACATATATATTCGTGAAGGATGAGGGCTGAAAGTGTATCTTTTAGTTTCCATGCCAATCTCTCCGATTCCGTCAGCTCCGCTTTTTC
Organism: Bacteroidaceae bacterium; assembly: GCA_017453445.1. Classification (GTDB taxonomy): domain Bacteria; phylum Bacteroidota; class Bacteroidia; order Bacteroidales; family Bacteroidaceae; genus Physcousia. The sequence goes on along the minus strand of JAFTEX010000073.1, from coordinate 285 downwards.
CAGTTCCGGCAATCTTTGCCGTAAAAAAATCTCACTCATTTGCGAGTGGATGCGCATGAGTTGGTCCAGCGTGGCACTGTCGGTATGTCCTTCGCCCATTTCGGCAGCTCGCTGGTAGTTTTCCAGCGCACGGGGAGCGTTGTTCATGTCGCGGTAGGCGCAGCCCAGCATGTAGTAGGCGCGGAGGCGGTGGTTGCGGCTGTGCCACCAGTGGTCGTAGTGGCGCACGAGGGCAAGGCCGAGCGAGTCGGAGGTGAAGAGCGAGTCGTGGCGGTTCATCTCTTC
>JAFTEX010000072.1 GCA_017453445.1 Bacteroidaceae bacterium | reverse complement strand
GCACGGGCTACGGTGTCACCTTCTTCTTCAACGACGAGCAGGGCGACCCCATCGCCATCATCGGCGGCGAGTGGATGGCCCCGTTCACCTACACCAGCACGGCCGACGGACGGCTCAGCCTGAACTTCGACAAAGCCTATCAGGAGTACGCCGACTACTTCAAGCGGTGGACGATGACCTATGCCGCCGAGGCCGTCACCGCCACCAACGGCACGCTGACCCTCACGCTCGAGAAGCCCAGCGACGCGATGGCACAGACCATCCACGACTGGGACGAGCAGTTCAACGGCGGCGCAGCCATCGGTGGCACGGGCTTCAACCCCAACGATGCCGACTTCACCCGCACCAACTGGCGCAACGAGGAGGGCATCTACCTCTACGACGGCACGGGCGAATACACCCTCACAGACAAAGGCCGCTCCTGCAAGTTCTCGCTCGTGCCGCTGCCTTGGTACAACGGTCCCAAGTACACCAACCTGCCCGACGGATTCTGCGACGGCATCACCCCCGAAAACGGATGGGAACTGGTGCTCAACCTCTGCGGCAACACCACGGGTAGCCTGAAGAACAACAACTTCTTCGCCCTCTACAACAAGTATCTCGGCATCCTCCGCTTCTTCTACTACATGCCCGAAGGCTACAGCACGGGCAACGACCATGTGTGGGAGATTTCCATGTCCGACCACCTGGCCCAGCAAAACCTCTTTGGCTACGGTGTGCCTTCCGACCGCACCCTCAACAAGGCTGCCCTCGGACAACAAGGTGACGGTTCCTATATGGAGTATGTTGCGCCCTGGGTGAAGAACATGAGCAACGACGGCCTCGTAGTGCCAAACGTAGGATGGTGGGCCTTCGATGTGGACCTTTCCATGTACCGCGATGGCAAAGTCAACCTCAATGATATCATCAGCCTGCAAATGCGCTCGTGGAACAAAACCCACACAACCCTCTACAGCGCCATGACTGCTAATATCGACGGCACCCTCAAGGCCAGCCTGAAACTCGACCAGGTGAAAGCCATGTCGAGCAGTTCCAGCAAGGGCGTATTGATGGGGCTGCAGGCCGCAGCGCAGGCGGGCAGCGCCCTTGTCAACTTCTATTCTGGCAACTGGGCACAAGGCCTCACCTCCGTGGGCCAGATGCTCGGCACCAGCGCGTCGCTGGCCGGTCTTGGCGGAGGCAGTGGCTCGACGAGTTACTCCGGTGGCTCGCTCGACGGAACTATCAGCCTCGGACTCGATGGCAGCATCAACACCGACGGAGTCATCAGTGGCTCGGCACCCACCGTGGGCATCGCATCGCCGACAATCACACTGAACGACTTCGACCTGAAGAACTCACACATTGGCGAGGGAGTATGGAACATCAAGACAGCGCCGGTGGTATACTGGGCGACGAATATATTTGCTATCTGGGATACATGGCAAAGAGAATCTAGCACATCCTATTTCTGCTTTTGCCCCTATTTCTTCGACCCCAGCAGCATAGAGATAGAATTGAACCCCAACGTATTCCCCGACAGCGAGATAGAATGGGTAGAGGTGGATGCCATCTGTGGAGCACGAAGTGAGCGACAGCCCATCTTCGATGAGCATAACAAAGCTATGCGCTCGGCCTACGGCGTCGGCGGACAAACATCGATTCAATATCTTGAAGCGATGTACCGTTCTATCAATTTGGGCCAAGACGATTGCCTTTGGGACTTCCTCTATAACAGCAGCGACAAGTACGGGCTGAACGCGCTGAATACTATCTACACATCAGAACAACGTGTAATTAAATTGAGTTATGGACCAATGTACACATGGAATGACAAAATCCAAGGCAGAGGTATTGGAGGATATGCCATCGAGCCTCAGGTTAGAGGGTCTGTCTCTATCGACAATTGGCATGATCTAATCATATACCGCCCCTTCCTCGAAGTCAACGTGAAAGTCCTCGTCAAGATGAAGGGCATGCAGCAGCCCATCGTGCTCAGCCGCAACTACCTGCCCGAAATCAAGGGTTGGGACTGTGGTGTTAGTTTCAACAACAGCGTAAAGAAAACAAGACCCTATGCCAGCAAGATGAAGGGACACACCGACCTCTACGACTATCAGATAAAACGCATCAACGACATCATCGCAAGGTATTCAATCCCCGCCAATATAAGCACCGCTTATCCAGGCTACAACTACATCCCCATCACCGGCTCGGGCGGCAATGGCAACAGGAGCTACGACAAACTCTTCGACGGCAATAAAGAGACCTGGTGGAAAAGTCGAATGTATCATAAGGAGGACGGCATATGGCTCGCGGAGTTCATGAGCAGGAACCCCATCGATGTAAAGGAGTACTACCTGACCACCGCAAGTTATGCCAGCTATTCTACGGGGGAGAACCCGAAGAAGTGGAAACTCTATGGCAAGCTGAATTATGGCGACCAGTGGACGCTGCTCGATAGCCAGGAAAATGGTGGACTGCCTGGCGAAAAATTCAAAGAGACGTGTTTCTCGTGTTCCCACATGAAATGCCAGTACTTCCGCTTCGAAATCAGCGAGGTTCCAGATAATGGCGAGATGTCACTCTCCGAATTCAGGTTCAACACGAAGTAATATCATGCACCGCTCACGGCGGGGGCAACCCCTCCGTGAGCCTCGTAAAAGATACAAACCGAAGAGAATATGAACGGAAAGTCACACCCCAAAGACTCGCGACCTCCGCCGGACCGACCCCGGCGGAGCGTCGCCGAGGCTCCCGCAGCCCTCGACCCACCCTGGGTCGGCCACCCACGGAGAACAAAACATTCATCAACGTATAACAACACACAAGAACAGATCAATGAGCAACATCGCCAAGCGTCTGCAAAAGGCCCGCTCTTAATCGTTCTTTGAGGCTTCGCCCGAAAAACGGCTTCGGCTCTCCACTCGCCTAACGCGTTCCTTGACTTACTGAGACAAACGGATAAAAGAAAATT
>JAFTEX010000071.1 GCA_017453445.1 Bacteroidaceae bacterium | reverse complement strand
GTTCGATTCGAACTCTATATAAATCCTTTCGCAAGCATTGTAATAGCCTTGATAACTCTTGCCTGTAAGGTTGTTATTATCGCAAGAGTATAAAGACACAGCAACAAGGCAAAGGAACATCCACCAATATTTTATGACGAAATGTTTCATTATATATTCTGCTAAATTCCGATTGTTAGTGATTGGATATTGAACACAGATTAAGTGCTACTCAGAATCACTTCCAATACATTCTTCTGCGAGCTCATAATATCAATAATTTATATTATTGGTTTGCGAAATTAGTAACAAATATTGAATTCTGCAATAATTTACTGGCAATTTCGCATTTTTTTAACTATTGTACATCTATATAATCATATGTCATCTCCTTTTCTCATTTTTTGTTTCCTGCTTGTTTCTTCTACTTTTCTCTCAAATAAACTATACTATTTATCAGATACCAACGAAGAATTGACAGGATTTGAAGAAGAAGATTATGATGGTCGTCGGTGGTTGCATTTTCTTGATTACAGCTGAACAGGCACCTCCCATATTCTTCGGACTTTAACAATGAGACAAAAACAGGGCCGAAAATTTGGATTTTTGCAGTTTTTGTTGTATATTTGCACCTTGAAAACTAACCTCAGGAAGAGGGAATGTTGAAAAATATTGCACGGCATGAGACCATCGTCCCACGTCGTGCAATATTTTTTTCACGCCGTGCAACCATTATTTCACGTCGAAGATTTGTTTTACCCAGAATATTTCATTACCTTTACCACCCGAATGCAAGGCACCATCCCATGTAACGAAAGACCCAAACCCTATTACCATACCTAAAAAACCATACTATGCCGACATACTACAAACGAGAGATTGCCGACCTGAACGGCACGGGAAAAAGACAATACCGCTACGAAGTGCGCTCTGCGGGCACACTCAGTCTGGAGCACTTGGCCCGCAAACTGCGCCAGAGCTATCGCGCCATAGGCGAGAGCGAGGTGGTGGGCATCGTGAACGGCGTGGTCAGGGCCCTGGCTGAGTCACTGGCCGACGGCTACACCGTAAGCATTGAGGGGCTGGGCAGTTTCTCGCTGAGTCTGGGCACGCACGAATACAGCGACAATACACGCCCCACGGAGCAACAGGGCGAGGCCAACGCCCGACGCATCTACGTCCGCGGCGTGAACATCAAGGCCTCCCCCGCCATGGTGCGACAGGCCGACCGCCTGTGCCAAGGGCGCTTCCGTCGCGAGGGCGGCGGCCCCGTGCTCATCCGCCAGCCACGCGGCACACGCGAGCAGCGCATACAGCAGGCCCTCGACCTCATCCGCCAGCGCGGCTACATGCGCCTCGGCGACTATGCCCAGGCCATGCACATCAGCACCAGCACCGCCAGCCGCGAACTGAAGGACTTCTGCCAGGATTCCTCCGTGCCCATCCAGACGCAGGGACGCGGCCCCAGCCGCCTGTTTGTGGAAACGGTGTGAGGTTCTTGCTCATGTAAGCGTTCCTGCGGGCCGAGCAGTGAGATTATGAGTTTTTGAGACAAAGGATATATATTGTAAAATTGTAAAATTACCATTATGAAGATTCTCATTTTGCAGTCCTCACCGAGGGCAAAGGGTAACACGGCCTGGATGGCCGAAGAGTACAAGAACGCCGCCGAGGCAGCAGGTCACGAAGTGACGCTGGTCGATGTGGCCAAGAAGAAGATTGCCGGATGCCTGGCCTGCGAATACTGCCACGGCAAGGGCGAAGGCAAGTGCGTGCAGAAGGACGACATGCAGGAGCTCTACCCCCTGCTGGCCGAGGCCGAAGTGCTGGTGCTGGCCAGCCCCATCTACTACTTTACGCTCAACGCCCAGATGCAGGCTCCCATACAGCGTGTCTATAACACGATGAACCCTGCCAAGATGAAGAAGATGGCCCTGTTGCTGTCGTCCTACTCTCCCGGCGTATATGATGCCGCCATCCAGCAGTACAAATATCTCCTTGGATTCTGGAAGGCCGAGGACACCGGCATCGTGACAGCCAAGGTCGACGAACAGAAGACCGACGAGACGCGCCAGAAGATTCAGGCCATCGTGGGCAACCTGTAGTATTCGTTGCATATACAAGAGGGGCTGTGTCGAAATGAACGACACAGCCCCTCCTTGATGTGACAACTACGAATTTCACGAATTAAACGAATTATTGATGGGGATATTCGCGTGGGAGAGAGGTAAAGGCCACCGGACAGACCTCAGATGTCTATTTCACAGTTTCCGCGGAATTTCTCGTCGCTAAATCATCGTTCTTTGCTTTTTTTTTACTACATTTGTGCGAAAATGTGCCCTTTGCCGCAGCAAAGTGGCTGAAAAAACGTAATTAAGAACAACGACTGATGACTGACGACGTAAAACAGATCGAGGGCATCACCCACCACCTGAACCAGATGTACCAAAACTGGTTCCTCGACTACGCATCCTACGTAATACTGGAACGTGCCGTACCGCACATCACCGACGGATTCAAACCCGTGCAGCGACGCATCATGCACTCCATGAAGCGCATGGACGACGGACGCTTCAACAAGGTGGCCAACATCGTGGGCCACACCATGCAGTTCCACCCCCACGGCGACGCCAGCATCAAGGACGCACTGGTGCAGCTGGGACAGAAGGACCTGCTGGTGGACTGCCAGGGCAACTGGGGCAACATCCTGACGGGCGACGACGCGGCGGCCGGCCGATACATCGAGGCCCGCCTGTCGAAGTTCGCCCTTGACGTCGTCTTCAACCCGAAGACCACAGAGTGGAAACTCTCCTACGACGGGCGCAACAAGGAACCCATCACCCTACCCGTAAAGTTCCCACTGCTGTTGGCACAAGGGGCTGAAGGCATCGCCGTCGGCCTGAGCTGCAAGATACTGCCGCACAACCTCAACGAAATCTGCGACGCCGCCATCAGCTACCTCCACGGCGAGGAGTTCCACCTCTACCCCGACTTCCCTACGGGTGGGTCGATTGACGTGTCGAAGTACAACGACGGACAGCGCGGCGGCTCGGTGCGCGTGCGGGCCAAGATAGAGAAGCGCGATGCCAAGACGCTGGCCATCACGGAGATTCCCTTTGGCCGCACCACAGGCACCGCCTCGAAGCCCAGCCCCTTCATCGACTCCATCCTGAAGGCCGCCGAGAAGGGCAAGATAAAGGTCCGCAAGGTGGAAGACCTCACCGCCTCGGGCGTGGAAATACTGATTCACCTGACACCCGGTGCCTCCTCGGACAAGACCATCGACGCCCTCTACGCCTGCACCGACTGCGAAGTTTCGATTTCGCCCAATTGTTGCGTCATCGACGAGCGCAAGCCCTGCTTCCTGACCATCAGCGACGTGCTCCGCCGCAGCACCGACACGACGCTCAACCTCCTCCGCCAGGAACGACTCATCCGCAAGGGAGAACTCCTTGAAGCCCTCCACTTTGCCACACTCGAACAAATCTTCATCGAGGAGCGCATCTACAAGGACAAGCAATTCGAGAACGCCAAGACGATGGACCAGGCCTGCGAGTGGATTGACGAACGGCTGACCCCGTGGTACCCCAAGATGGTGCGCGAGGTGACGAAGGACGACATCCTCCGACTGATGGAAATCAAGATGGCCCGCATCCTGAAGTTCAACAAGGACAAGGCCGAGGAGAACATTGCCCGCATCAAGGACGAGATAGCCCAGATAGACAAGGAACTCTCGAACATGGTGGAGGTGACCGCCGACTGGTTCCGCTTCATCAAGGAGAAGTACGGCAAGGACCACCCCCGTCTGACCGAAATCAAGAACTTCGACACCATCACCGCCGCCAAGGTGGTCGAGGCCAACCAGAAACTCTACATCAACCGCGAGGAGGGATTCATCGGCACAGGACTGAAGAAGGACGAGTTCGTGCAGAACTGCTCCGACATCGACGACGTCATCCTCTTCTACAAGGACGGCACCTACAAGGTGGTGCGCATCGCCGACAAGCTCTTCGTAGGCGAGACGGAACGCTCGAAGGCCGAGAAGCGCAAAGCCGAAATCATCCATGTGGCGGTGTTCAAGAAAAACGATTCGCGCACGGTCTACAACGCCATCTACCGCGACGGCAAGTCGGGCGCACACTACATCAAGCGCTTCAACGTCACCAGCATGACCCGCGACCGCGAGTACGACTTGACGCAGGGCAAGCCCGGCAGCCGCGTCGTCTACTTCACCCCGAACCCCAACGGCGAGGCCGAGGTGGTGAAGGTCACCCTGAAGCCCAACCCGAAACTGAAGCGCATCTTCTTCGAGAAGGACTTCTCCGAGATAGCCATCAAGGGCCGCCAGAGCATGGGCAACCTGGTGACGAAACTCGACGTGGCCAACATACGCCTCTCACGCCACGGCGGCAGCACACTGGGCGGCCGCAAGGTGTGGTTCGACCCCGACGTGAAGCGACTCAACTACGACGCACAGGGCACCTATCTGGGCGAGTTCAACAGCGACGAACAAATACTGGTCATCCGCAAGAACGGTGAGTTCTACGTCACCAACTTCGACCCCAACAACCACTACGAGGACGACATTCTGCGCATCGAGAAGTACCAGCCCGACAAGGTCTGGACCGCCTGCCTCTTCGATGCCGACCAGCAGGGCTACGCCTACATGAAGCGATTCACCCTCGAGGCCACGGCGCGCCACCAGAGCTACCTCGGCGAGAACCCCGACAGCCAGCTCATCCTGCTCACCGACACCCCCTACCCCCACCTGCTCGTCACCCTGGGCGGTGCCGACGACTTCCGCGAACCGCTCGACCTGGAGGCCGAGGACTTCATCGGCGTCAAGAGTTTCAAGGCCAAGGGCAAGCGCATCACCACCTGCACCGTGGCCCGCATCGAGGAACTGGAACCCACCCGCCAGCCCGAACCCCCGGAATCACCAGATAATCCGGAATCTCCGGACAATCTGGAGAATCCGGATACCCCGGAGGAACTGAGCCAAGAAGAGGCAGCCGACGAACTGAACGGGCAATTGAGGCTGTTCGAATAGTTGAAAATTGAAAGGTGAAAGGTGAACGCATCATACTCCTGTTGGCATCGCTCTTCGGTGCTGCCCAATTGTCAATGGTCCATTGTCAAGTGTCCATTGAGCGCAGCTCCACCCACACCACCCTCTTCGGCATCGGGCGCACCCGCCACCTCGACACCTACCTCTCCCCGATGGAGTACAAAGGACCTCAACTCACCTACCTCCACGAGACCTTCCGCCCCCTTCTGCGCAACGAGCACATCGTCTTCCAAACCCTCACCCAGGGCGAACTCTCCTACACGCAGAACCGCGCCGAGACGGCCCACGACCTCGGCGGCAGCGTCCGCTACGACTTCGGATGGGGCCGCCGCTGGAGGGACATCCTCTGGCCGGGCCTCGACCTCTCCGTCCTGGGCATGGCGGGCGGCGACCTCGGTTTCCTGTATAACAACCGGAACGGCAACAACCCCGCCCAGGCCCGTGCCGCCCTCCGCCTCTCCGCCGCCCTGCGAGCCGACTACCGTTTCCACGTCGGGAAGCAGACCCTCGCCCTCCACTACGAGGCCCACCTGCCCCTCCTCGGCATGGCCTTCATGCCGCAGTACGGCCAGAGTTATTACGACCTCTTCGACCGAGGCCACTACGACCGCAACCTCCGCGCCACCCACCCTGGCAACGCACTCTCCCTGCGCCAATTGTTCACCGTCGACATCCCCATCCGCCACGCCCGGCTCCGCCTCGGCTACCTCAGCGACCTGCGCCAGCTACGCGCCAACGGTCTGAAGCAGCACCAGTACAGCCGCTCCTTCGTAATAGGGTACGTAAGAGAACTAAGCCTCAAAAGATAGTCCCCCTTCCCCCCGTCGTAGGGAATCAGCCGGTCTGATTCCTCAATGGACCACAGTGCCTTATCGCGAAAAATCTTGACACGCCAATCCCTGCAAAAATAAGATTACTATGCTTATGGGGATAAGATTACTATGCTTCGGGGGATAACCTTACTATGCTTATCCGCCTAAGCATAGTAATCTTCCGTATAGGGCAAAATATCGAAAAATAAAGAATCTTTACAATCCTTTCTTCATCGCTCCTCAGTGTGTGGTGTACCTGAAAGAAAATCCTTCATTTCCTTTTCCCCTTTCATTTTTATTTCGTAACTTTGCTGCATCCTCACGCCGATAGTGCGCAGACACTGGGACGAGGAAGGCACGGGAGCGTGCCGTCTGTCGTGGGGGTGCCATATATAGAAAGGCGTTTATCACGCGCTTTGTTCTTGACGTGTTGAAACCTGAGAAATTTCACATGTAGTCACTGAACATTGCAACGGTAGATGCCACGGGTATGTTATAAGACGTACCTTGTTTTGTCGTTTTTTGATGGCAAGATGGGGTCTCGTACTATATAACATATCGGCGTGGGGTCTATGTTGCTCGTTTCGACTACATGGGCAATCTCAGGGCCTCAACACGTGAGACGAGCAACGGGCAATTGACTCTCACGCTCTTTTTGTATCTACTGGCTCAAAATCTTACCGAAACATGAACCGCTTCGTCAGAGGGTCGCGGGGCACAAAGAGATTGAGTTATGTACAAACCATTTAATGAAATTCAACTATGAAACACAAACAATTATCTTTTCTGCTTGCCCTGCTCATGAGCATGGTGGCAAGTGTGGCTTCGGCATACGATGCCGAGATAGGCGGTATTTATTACAACCTTGTCTCTAAGGCTAAACAGGCAGAGGTTACGTCTGGGGATAGTAAATATACGGGGAATGTTACTATTCCTTCATCGGTGACCTACGAAGGCAAGACGTACACCGTGACCTCGATTGGCGAGGAGGCGTTCTATGGCTGCAGCGGCCTGACCTCCGTCACCATCCCCAACAGCGTGACCTCGATTGGCTATGCTGCGTTCGAGTATTGCTATGGTCTGACCTCCGTCACCATCCCCAACAGCGTGACCTCGATTGGCTCGTATGCGTTCTATGGTTGTATTTAGAGACCTCTAAACAACCATAAACAATGAAAAGCACATAGAGATAAACCTCTGTATATCAACTACTTTTAGATTTTAACACTTCGGACTTGCTTTTTGGTAGTTCTC
>JAFTEX010000070.1 GCA_017453445.1 Bacteroidaceae bacterium | reverse complement strand
GCCCGTTGAACGTCGGCAGCGTCATCGTTGTGTCGGGAGCAGCAAACATCAGACTGTCAATCGTCGTCTGATGTGCATGCTCCACCAATTCCAATCCATTATAATACTCATCAGTTACAGCGTTGTCTCTATCATTATATGTCTCGGAGGGCTGCCAGTCCTTGTCATAGATGACCACCTGCGAAAACCAATTGTCTTTCGTGGCCCCGTGCCAATGGCGTACCCCTGCGGGAATCTGCAGCACATCGCCCCGACGGAGAATCTGTGCGGGTTTGCCTTCCTCTTGATAAAGTCCCACACCATCGGTCACCAGCACCACCATTCCGCCGTGCCTGTGCCAACTGCTGTGTGCCCCCGGCCCGAATGTTACGACATTCGTCTGCGGGAAGTTAAACACAGAATCGACGTTAATTAACGGTTTCAGATAAGCCTCGCCCGTAAATGCGGGATTGTCTATCCGCTCACCGATGGGAAACGAAATCTGCTCCTTGGTTATTCCTTCCGTTGCTACTTGCTTCTGTTCACTACAAGCCGCCAGCCCTACCAGCATCACGGCCCATAAAATTAAGTTCTTTTTCATAGGTTTAGAATCCAATTTCGGTGAGCCATTTGTCAATTTTCGGGTGTTTCTGTTCCATATCCTTGCCGCCCATTTCTTTCGTCACGATGCAGATTCCGTCCAGATGGTTGCTCTGAGGCGTGGCACTCACTATGTCACGCAGCGTGGATGACGGACCGCTGTATGCCGTGCAGAACGGGATGACCGTCTTGCCCTTCAGGTCGTACTGCTCCAAGAACGTATAGACTGGCATCGGAGCCGTGTACCACCACACGGGGACGCATACGAACACCACATCATATTGTGCCATGTTTTCCACCCTGCCTTTGATGGCAGGACGCTCGCCTGCCTCCTTCTCCGCCTTGGCATCCTCAGTGCAGGGCGTGTACTCCGTGGGGTACGCCTTTTCGCGGATGATTTCAAACTTGTCGGCACCAGTCTTCTGGGCGATGTACTGTGCCGCCTCGCGTGTGTTGCCGCTCCATGAGAAGTAGGCAACCAGAACTTTCTTTCCTTTCATGTCGATTGTTCCTTTCTTTGTCGTTTCACTCTCATTGACTTTGGCCTCTTTCTTTGAGCCCGTGCAGGCATTCAGTCCCATCACGGACAGCAGCATCATCGCTGCGATTGTTATTACCTTTTTCATATAACATTATTTTATATATTGCTTTTTCCCGTTTACGATATACAAGCCCTTTGCCAGTCTGTCCAGACTCTTGGCATTACCGAGCACAGACCGGCCATCAACGGTGAACACGTTGTAGCGTAGGCGCTCGGGGGCTGTGAGAGGCACGATGGCATCAGCTTCGTCAAGATTGACCAGCGTGTAGGAAGGTGACCCCAGACCTATCTTTTCTGCATGTTCGATGATATGGGTGCCATGCTGCTGACGGATGCGGTTGAGCAGGGGCTGATGGTTGTCACCTGCCGTGGAGGGGAGATTGACGAAGTCGAGACAAGCCTGGTCGAGGGCTACTGGATCAGTACTTGCAAGGATGCCTACATCCTTCATTTGAGGCGAAGCAGGGCGTCCGTTGCAGTCGCAATCCACGCTGATGTTGTTCATTACATCGATGTAGATAATGTTCTTTCCCTCCTGATGAAAATACTGATGAATGGCATTTGCAACCTCAGCCATCGACTCCAAGAAACCATCCTGGTCGTTGGCATATTGCATCCAACGCTCGCTGACCGTGTTACGACCCGCCGAGTGAATGAGCGCCTTACCACGACGGGCAGACATGCCGATGCTCTGGTTCTTCAGGACACCTCCGAATCCACCCATCTGATGCCCCTTGAAGTGAGCGAGGTTAATCATAAAGTCGTAGTTGGCCATGTGAGCACCCACTACGGCATTGGGGAAATGTGGTGTCACGCCGTTCATGTTGTCTGCCGACATCGGTAATTCCAGTTCGCCTGCCGCGGAGTCGGCCCCATCAGCATCCATCAGGTCGAGTTCGTATTTGAAGCCGCCTGCCACGGTGTAACCACGCTGGCGTATCTGATTGCGGTGGTTCGCGGTGGTGCTGCGGCTGCCAGAATATGTGGTGTTGCACTCCACAAGTGTCCCGTCCACTCCGTTTACGAAGTCGCGAATCAATGCCGGTCTGAGTTGGTTGGAATTTGACGACTCTCCGGTACTGATCTTAACCGCCACGCGCCCTGTTGCCGGGACACCCAAAGCCTCATAGACTTTCTGCAACGATTCGGCAGAAATTTCTTTGGTGAAATATACGTTGGCTTGCGCCATCATCGCAGTGGCAACGGCCATCATTGCGATGCTCAAAAGCGTTCTTTTCATATACTACCAGTTTTAATATGTTTCTCAAAAACCTAATTTATTCAACCATTCGACTATATTATCCGCCTGATTTCCCGCTTGGTTTCCACGGGTATTGAAACCACTGCTGTTGACGATTGCGTCTGGTTCCTCAGTACGGATGACACTGATGGCATCAGCCAGTCCGCTGCCTTCGTGCGTAGTGAACACCATGACGTTCTTTCCACTCAGGTCGTATGTATCAAGAAAACTGTAAATTGGCATAGGAACAGTGTACCACCAGACTGGTAGGCCGATGAATACGTTTTTGTACTCACTGAGGTTGGTCAAACTGGATGTTAGTTTGGGATGAGTGCCAGCTTCTTTCTCTTTACGGGCAAAGTCGGCCAATTCGTTGTAGGTGACAGGATAGTAATCGTCTGCAACAGTGATGCGATGCATGTCGGCATCCGTTCGATCTGCGATTTGTTGGGCCACCCATTGAGTTGCGCCTAATTGTTGACCATTGTAAGCAAATACGTTCGTGGCCCCGGTCGTGGCATCGACACCATCAGGAACTGTCTTTGAAAAATACACGACAAGTGTCTTACCACTGGCATCTTTTACTGGATCAATAGTGTCATCGTCACTGGAACAACCCGTCAGTAAGGTTGTGACAAAGACAATCGCTAAAAAACAAATTCTATTCATAATTCTTTATTTTAATATGGTTTTACCACCCACAATGTTGATTCCCTTCTGCATCGCATGGCGACGAGTGCCGTTGAGGGAGTAAGCCTCACCCCCCAGCCCCCTCTCCGAATGGCGAGGGGGAGACTGGATGGCAGTTGCGCCCGACTGTTGAAGCCAGAAGTGGACGGCATCTTGGAGCCAGCCTTCGGCGACAGTGCCAGTGCCGAGGCCGAAGCCGTGGGGCAGGCCGTTGTACGAATGGAACTCGGTGGGGATGCCGAGGGCTGAGAGCGATTCGAGACGGCTCTGCATGGTGCGCCATGAGGCGATGCCATCGCTGGTACCACAGCAGGCGTAGGTGGGGCCGTCGTATGGTGAGACGGTGGTGTAGCCCGTGTACTGCATGATGACTGCCGAGGCTTGGGGCAGGTCTGTGCGCCTTGTCAATGAGCGCAGGTTGGCACTGTTGCCCAGTGTCGCTGCCATCCGTGCGCCAGCGGAACCACCCCAGAGCGAGTAACCGTCACGCTGTACACCGAGTTCGTCGGCATGGTCGCAGATGTAGGCGATGGCACGGGCCAAGTCCTCGTAGGCATAGCTGGGACGATAGATGAGCGCAAAGGCGTTGTAGCCCAACTTCGAGAGTTCAAGGGCATGGGGGAAAGAGTCGTGCATGGCTCCCACGTAGGAGAAGCCACCGCCCGCATTGCAAATGGCAAAAGGTGCATGTCCCCCCTCGCCCTTTGGAGAGGGGGTTAGGGGGTGAGGCTGGAAGAAGAACAGCCCCGTGTTGCGCAGCTCAGGATTGGCCTGCTTCTCTGCCTCGGTGTAGATGTCAATAAAACAATTCTCTGCATGAGCACGGAGATAGTTGCACACCTCCACCGTCTTGTCGGGGTCGATGTAGTTGTACCACGTCAACTGGAGTTGTTCCAGCGTCGTGCCGCTCCAATACCCTGTATTCACTGGGAATATCAGTCGTCCGTAATCGCCAAAGGCCGAGTCGTTCATCACGTCACTGATGCGACTTTGGCGGGTGTAAAAAGTATTCATCGTTTCAGAAACTACAGGTGTTTCTTCTGCTTGGCTTGAACAAGACAGCATACATAATCCCGACATACACAATAATACTCTGATCGGTGACATATTCTTGAGTCAATTATTTCTGATGATTTGCCTCTTTGATATCCCTAAGTGAAACGTTCTCATTGCGGAAGCGAGCCTGTGGATTTCGCTCACGCTCCAACGTCAATGCTTTCTGGGGACATGCGTGAACACAGGCAAGGCAATACTCACATGAACCGGAGAACTCGGCATGGGTGTCCGTCATGCGGAAGTTGCCATGCGGACATACAGCCGCACAGGTGCCACAGGCAATGCAGGTCTCTGTGTTTAATCTCAGCAACCGCTCAGCTTCCATCGGGAAATGGTTTTCCTGCAAACGTTTCAGGAAACCTTGCATTCGTTCATCCATCTGCTCAAAGTGGGCGATGAACTGTTTATGCCCATGAATGTCATCTACTATGGCTGCAAGATTATCGGGAATCTTCTTGTCGATTTTCACTTGCTCGTTCATGTCGAACACAGGCAGATAGTTGTCCACCATCAGCAACGTGTTGATATACTGATTCTCCAAGCCCTTCGCCTTGCAGAATTCATCCCACCAGTCGGCTACGTTGGCAGCAAAGTTTCCGAACGTGATGACGGAGAAGATATACTTCGCCTTGAAGTGGGCTTTATTGACAAATTCGCGCACCATAAGCGGAGCCGAAGCTGCATAGTCGGGAAATACAAAACCTATCTCATCGGCCTCGAAATCCAGACGTTCTTCTTTAATAATCTGAGGAATACTGAACAGCCGGCCACCCTCACCAGCCAGTTCACGGGCCACGTAGAGACTGTTGCCCGTAGCGGTAAAATAGAATATCAGCCGATTCCCCGGAGCTGTGCGACCGTCCTCTTTCTTTGCCGGAGCAGCAAATGCCGATAGTCCTGTTGTTGACAAGGCGGCCGTAGTTACGATGGCCCCCATTGTTTTCAGCGCATCGCGCCGACTCATTGATTCTTTCTGTTCCATAACAATTTTATTTTACCAATGATTTCTTTCCATCCTTAATCTGAATGCCTTTTCCCATTGCCAATGTCCCATTCAAGGCATAAGCCTTGCTGTTGGCTCTGTTCTCTGACCTGACGGAACGGACTGCAGTGGATTCGTTGACGGGAAAGAAGAACTGCAAGGCGTGGTAGCAAAACTCCCAAACAGCATTGAAGTCGTGGCGACCGCCTTCCTTCATGTGGTAGGAGAAGTTCGTCGAGTTGAACGTATCGGTGAGTTTTGCCATTGCAAGTGCCTGGTTGTGGGTCTGGTCGATGCGCACGTCCTCGGTGCCTACGGCATACCACACGTAGAAGTCATGTTTATAAGGTGAAGCGTTCACGAGGTCGGCCAGGAAACGAGCTGTAGCATCGGGGTAATACGCTCCGCCATACATGCCCTGGCTCCAGTTGTCGCCGCTCATGGGCAAGTACATGCGACTGTAGGGAAAGCCCTGCTCGAAGACGTACCACGTGGTGATGCTGCCCAGCGAGAAACCGCCGATGGCACGGTGCGAGCGCGAGGCGAGGATGCCTGATTCGTCGGGTGATTCGAGGTAGGTGCTGTAGTGCGTCTCGACTGCAGGGATAAGGTCGTTGACATACTCCTGCGAGAACACCGCTGCCTCGCGCGTCGATTCGCCCCAGTCCTTCGACTGGTTGTCCTTGTCCCATGTGGGCGACACGGCGATGAACGGACGACAGAGTCCGCGCTGTATCAAGTTGTCGAAGATGTTCACCAATGCCGTGCGACTGTTACCGCCGCGTCCCAGGAAATACTCCTGCGCCACGCCCGTCCATCCGTGCAGAAGGTAGATGACGTCGTACTTCTGCGACGCATCGTAGCCGTAGGGCACATAGACGTAGGCAGGCTTGTGCGTTATGGGACGGTCAGAGCGGGTATAGTCTTTCGACTCGTACTCCACCAGTTCTATCGTTCCCTGCTGCGAGGCCGTCTGCAGGAACTCCGTCGGCACCGCCGTGGTGTACTGTATCTCGAACTCCGTCGGCACATCATCGTCGCCACCCCCTGTCGTTGGCACCGAAGCCGCGTCCGAAGAGCAGGCAGCGCAACCAAACAGCGAGGTCATCAGCATCATGCAGGTTGAAATTGATTTCTTCATAAATTGCATACGTTTTAATTCGACGGTGCAAAATTACACAGTAATCCCCGAACTTCTTTGATAAAAAATTCGGGGATTACTTCACTTTTTACCGAAAAGTATATTTACTCTCTAAAATCAGTGGGTTTCACGCCAAGATACTTTTGCACATATCTGCTGAAATAACTGGGCGAGGAGAAGTTATAGGCTTCGGAGAGGGCTGTAAGCGTGAGCTTGCGATTGCGCAACTGCCGACTGATGTCAAGCACGGTGTAGCGGTTGATCCAGTAGTTGGCAGGGAAGCCGCTCACCTTCTTCGACACCTCAGACAGGTATTTCGTGGTAACACAGAGTTTGTCGGCATAGTAACTGATGTCGCGGTTCTTGCGGAAATCACCGCTTTCGAGCATCTGTAGGAAACGCTCCATCAGCTCGGCATATTGCGACGTGATTTTCTCGTTCCCATACAGTGATGCATGGAAGTCGAAGAAATCGATAATCATGCACTGGATGGCATTGATCATGGCATCGCGGTGGAAGTTGTGGGTGGACAGGGCCAAGCGTCTGCGGATATAATCGAAATCTAATGCGCACACCTTCTGCTGCTCCTCCGTCAGATGCATCACAGGGTTGTTGAACAATGCCAGCGAACCTTTCATGCCGTAGTTGCTCTGCGGAGTGGAGACCTCAATGAACTCTGGCGTGACATAAATCACATCCACCAGGAAATCCTCGTCTTCCCGGACACGTTCCACCAAATCGCCACGCCGGATGATCAGACACTCACCAGCCTTCAGCCTATATACATTATTATTATATATAAACTCGCAGAAGCCCTCGTGGCAATAGGCATGACACAAGTATCCAGCCACCTCGCCCTTGCCGATGCCGGTCAATGTATCTGATACTATTATGTCTCTACGCTCTTTCACGCCCCAAAGGTACAGACTTTTAACGAAAATCATATCAATACGGCAGGCAAAGAGCAAGAACTTTATCAATCTTAAACATTTTTAAGTCTAACAATGAGTTTTCAAAGCAAAAGACCGATACGATCGATAAAACGTTGGTGGAGAAAGTACTCGCGGCCTCCGACGATGGAATTTGCAGAGTTTTTCGCCCTCTTTCCTCCCCTCTCCTCACTTTTCTCCCAAATTTTTTGGGAGAAAAGCAATTTGTGCTTATCTTTGCACCGTCCCAAGCAGAAATGCCCCTCTCTGACATCACCATATTAGTTCAAGACTATTTGCGGTGGATTAAGGAACCGAGCCCCCTGCCAGACACCTAAAGCCGAGAACCGACCAATAAGACAAACCACGACCATTATGATACACATTCATGAAGAGGCTGCCCGCTGTCTGCTCTGTGCCGACGCTCCCTGCAGCCAAGCCTGTAAGAACGGCGACCCCGCCCGTGCCATCCGTGCCATTCACTTCGGTAATGAATCATTGGCTGCCCGTTGGGTAGCAGATTGTTCTGACGAAGATTTGATGCAGGCAGAGGCTGCTTGCATCCACTACGACCGCCCTATCAGGATTGCAGAGATGCTCCGTTCCGTGCCCGCCGCCGAGGATGCCGCTTGTCCGAACCTGCCGTCCCTCGCCATCGACTTCTGTGGCAAGCACTGCGAGAACCCCTTCTTCCTGGCCTCCTCCGCCGTATGCACCAACTATGAGATGGTGGCTCGTGCCTTCGATGCCGGTTGGGCAGGCGTTTTCTACAAGACCATCTGCATGCAGGAGATCCGGGAGGTGTCACCCCGCTTCGATGCCGTGAAGAACGGTCCCTCGTTCTCCGGATTCCGCAACATGGAGCAGCTCAGCGAGAACCCCGTCGATATGGACTTCGACATCCTGCGCCGGCTGAAGCTGGACTATCCCTCCAAGGTCGTCGTGGCATCTATCATGGGACAAACCGAGGAACAATGGATAGAGTTGGCCAAGATGGCCGAGGCCGCTGGCGTGGACGCTGTGGAACTGAACTTCTCATGCCCGCAGATGAGGCTGACAGGCATGGGCAGCGACGTCGGGCAGAACCCAGAACTGGTTGCCATCTACACATCCTACGTCAAGCGATGTGTCAAGATTCCCGTCATTGCCAAGATGACACCCAACATCACACAGATCATCCAGCCCGCCATGTCCGCCTATTTCGGCGGAGCCGATGCCATCTCCAGCATCAACACCATCAAGAGCATCACCATGTCGCCAAAGGCCGCCGTCAGTGAGAAGCAGACCATATCAGGCTATTCTGGACGTGCCGTCAAGCCCATCGCCCTCCGGTTCATCTACGAGATGGCCTCAGAGAAGATCATGAAAGATGTCGGGCTGAGCGGCATCGGCGGCATCGAGACATGGCGCGACGCGCTGGAGTTTATCCAGTTGGGATGCAGCTGCGTGCAGGTCTGCACAGCCGTGATGGAATACGGCTATCGCATCATCGATGACCTGGTGCTGGGGTTGCAGCATTATATGGCATCGCGCGGCATCGCGCAGTTGCAGACGCTCGTAGGTGAGCAACTGCCCAATTTCGTTCTCCCATCTGACCTCGACCGCGAGACCATCGTCTATCCCAAGATTAATCGTGAGCGTTGCATCGGTTGCGGACGCTGCTACACCTCTTGCATGGATGGCGGTCACCAAGCTATCAGCTTCGACCACGAGACTCGCCAGCCCCGCATCGTCGGCACCAAGTGTGTCGGTTGCCACCTTTGCCGGCTGGTCTGCCCCACCGGAGCCATCGAGACGACCAAGCGCATCCGAAAGAAGCAGTAAAGCGGAGCTTGCTTGTTCTGCATTTTGGGGACTGAAAAGGTGTGGGATAAATCGCAGCTTTTCTCGCCATCGTGTTGTACGGCATGGCGAAAATGGAGCCTGACCACCCAGTCGGAGCGGTTCATTCCACCCACTTTTGAGTCGATAATCTGAGAGTGCCCGCTCGGATTTCCAGGCCTTGTATGATTTGGATGGGTCGGATGGGTCGGATGGGTCGGATGGGTCGGCGATTTTTCGAAAGTTCCTGTGTGCGCGTACGTGAACTCTAAT
>JAFTEX010000007.1 GCA_017453445.1 Bacteroidaceae bacterium | reverse complement strand
GTGCTGGTAGGCGTTGCATTGCAGGTTGTAGCAATTTCCACCATTGACATTCCTTCGGCTCGCATCATCAACATTCGCTGTTGCGTTCTCGGCAATTTTGCCAAAGCATTGCTTATTATCTGCTCGGTGTCGTGAGTTATCATCGACTGATCAGCCTGTACGTTTCCGATGATGTTGCTGGTCTCGTCAAGCGGCTCATGTTGCTCTTTATTGAGTTTCAAGATGTCAATGCACACATTCTTTGCAATCAACATAGCCAGTGCTTCGGGCTTCTGATAATCGCTAAGTCTGTCTTGCATTTGCCACAGACGCAAAAGCGTTTCTTGTACGGCATCCTCCGCGTCGTAGGCCAGTTCCTGCTTGTCGAAGAAACTCTGGCAGAGATTCATCAGCTTTGGACGAACGGATGTTGCGATATTTTGAAAGTCTTGTGATTCCATTTTATTGATGCACTTCTGCTATTAACACGAATAAGAACGGGAAAGGTAAACTAAAAAAATTGCGTAAACATTTCGCTGGTTCATCAGCAAAGTTACGGAATGTCCAACGAAGAAGCCCCCGACAAGACCGAAAAAGTGTCTGTCGAGGTGAAAATCTGAACAAATGTTCAGGGGGGTTGTGAATATTTGGAATTATTTCTCCGAAAACGTGACGGCCTTGCGGATGCGTGACTATAACTATGCCGAGTACCCGCAAAACTGCGGAAAGAATGTGTTCAGCATCCCCAAGGAAAACTGTAAGTTGTATGTCCTGCCCGAGAGTGTGGACATTTACAGCGTACATCAGGATTGGTATGAATTCAACATTAACGCAATGGACGAAGATATGGTGGGCGTGGGCAACGTTAGGGACAACCTTAACGATAATGTCAACGGTATGTTTGACTTGAGCGGACGGAGGATGAACGCCAACGACAGCGACAACCTCAACCGATTGCCGAAGGGCATCTACATCGTGAAGGGCAAGAAGGTGGTGGTGAAGTAACCGCCACGGTCCGCTGACGGACAAAAAGACGGGGCTGTGTCGTTCATTTCGACACAGCCCCGTCTGATGGCCTCAGAGCAGTCCGGCCTCCACCTGGCGCACGACACGCTCGGTGAGGCGGTCGTCGCCCTCGGGGTCATAGTGTTTCTTCAGGCTGGCCTTGAAGGTCCAGGCAAAAATCTGATAGAAGGTGGCGCGGGCGGGACCGAGGAAAGCCTTCACGACTTCGTAGCCCGACTGGTTGCACTCGCGGTCCACCAGTTTTATGAGCAGTTTGCCTTGTGAATAGGTGAGTTTCTTCATTTGGGGCTTGTAGGTCTTCATGAGTTCCTTCTCCACCCGTTTGATGTGTTCCTGCTTGGCCTTCTTGTCGGGCAACTGCTCCATGACCTTGTAGGTTTCCTGAATCATGGCATTGGCCTGCTGCGCCAGCGGGAGCACCTTCTTCACGTTGTACACGAGGCGGTTGTACTTCTTCAGTTCTTTCTTGCTCTTGAACTTCAGCGGGGGGTAGACAGGCATTTCGGGCATGAGGATGGTCCAGATGGTGTCGCCCTCGTAGATGTAGTCCTTACCGGCCCAGTACCAAGTCTGGTTGCGGGCACTCTTGAACGTCTCATCCTTGAAGTCCATGACCTCCATCCCGGGGTCTTCCTCATGCTGTGCATACATTTCGATGCTGCACAACAACGACAGCCATATAAAAATGCGTACCTTCACGTGGGCAAAGGTACGCATAATTTTGTTTGGTTGTCTTTCTTGCAATGTTCTTTTAAGAAAGATTAAGGAAAAGCACTTTTCACCTCTCTCACTTCTCCAGCAGCAGGTTCACGAGTGCCGTGACGTCGGCGATGGTCACCTGCCCGTCCTGATTGACGTCGGCATTGGGATTTTCAGTTGCCTTTCCGAGCAAAATGTTCACGAGTGCCGTGACGTCGGCGATGGTTACCTGTCCGTCCAGATTGACGTCACCGATGAGGAGTCCCGACTTCATGCACGTCAGCCGGGGCAGTTCCCCTTCGGCAAAAGTCCAGACGGAGTAGTCGCCCTGAGTGTTCAGTCCGCCGTCGAGGGCAAAGCCTGTCAGGTCGCCCGTGGAGAAGGCTCCCACGGTCTGTGAGGCCACGGGGCTGTTGGTGGTGATGTCGTCGGCGTAGGCTGCGCTGCTGATTTCGGATGCCTTGCTGTAGACATGGAGGATGGTCCCGTCGTTGATGCCTACGATGCCGCCCAGATAGTTCATGTCGCTGAAGGCGGTTTTGGAGGTGAACAGTCGTCCCAGGTTGTAGCAGTCCTGGACCAAGGCCGATGTCGCACCGCCGCCGATGTTGCCGTTGGCGCCGGCAATGCCGCCGACGAAGGCCAACTTGACGTTGCCCAGGACGGTGGCCTGGTTGTAGCACTGCTCGATGAGTCCGCTGTTGAGTCCGGCAATGCCGCCTATGTAGCAGTCGATGCCTTCGCTGCTGGGAACGGCCACGCGTATGATGCCGCTCTCCACACCCACACGGCGCACGGTGCCTGTCTGGCCGATGCAGCCGAAGAGCCCCGCCACGTTGCCCGTTTCAAGCCCGGCGGCGTTGACGAAGACGTTACTCACCGTGTGTCCCTGCCCGTCGAAGATAGCGCTGAAGGGGTGGTCTGTGGTGCCGATGGGCATCCAGTCCGACTCCTCGTCGAGCACGATGTCTGCGGTCAGCACGATGGTCATCCCAGCGAAGCTGATGCCTTTGTTCACCGCTGCTGCAAAGTTGGAAAGTTCAGTGGCCGTGCCAATTTGCAGCACGTCGTCATCATCCGCCCTCAGTGCTTCTCCCACGAATAATGCACAAAGCATGATGAATAATGATTTTTTCATTTTCTCAGTTTTTCGTTTTGGCCCTTGGTTGGGTCTGCCCCGCTCGGCAGTGCGATGCGAGCATCAACTCTGCCGGGCGGGAGTCGCAGACTTCTCATTTTTCAGTATGAATGAACTCCACCACGTATGGCTTTCCGTCTTGCGTGGGCGAAATGCCAGGGGTGAATTTCATCCAGTCGACAAAGGTGTAGATGCGCTTCAGTTGTGCGCAGTAGTATTGGAGCGTCACACTGCCACTGTTGCTGTTGCCAGCGATAACCAGCGGGAAGTAGGCTTCGCCGCCAGTGTGTTGCAGGCTGGTGAGGGCCCGTATCTCACCGTTGATGGTGGCGCACATGAGGTCTTCTTCGCTGGAGAAAGCCAGCAATTCGTCCTGCAAGGTCAGCTGCACTGCCATTGTGGATTCAAAATCCTTATACGTGTTTTGTGGCAGAATCCACGTAGGTCGGGAGTCGCTGTCCATTTTCAGATCGGGGCTCGTGTCGTCATCATCGTCGCCACAAGCGGCGAACAGCATGGCTGACAAACAAACGATGAGCCAAAGCCCTCTCTTCTGGCCTCCCACGAAGGGGAGGAGAAGATGTTTTTTCAGATTTTCAAATGTGATTTGTTTCATATTACGTATTATTTGTTGTTATTGTTTTCTTACTTCACTGTCACTCTCTTTCCGTTGTGGATGTACACTCCCTTCTGGCGTGGCTTGCCTTGCAGGCGGATGCCTTGCAGGCTGTACCATCCGTCGCCGCCGAGGTTGTCGGCTGACGTGAAGCTGATGACGGTCGGAGACTGGAGACTGCCCTGCACTCCGTTGTCTATGTATGGCATCTGTTGGGCTGTGGTGGCCACAATTTCGCCGTTGCGCTCGATGGCGAAGGCGATGCCCTCTCCGGCAGACTGTGGGGATTTCTTGGACGAGCCAAGCGGACAAGCCGATTTCTTCGACGAGCGAAGCGGCATGGCCGATTCCGAATCCCCTCCGACGGTCAGGAAGAATAGTCCGTCGTCTTCGTCGGCCACGGTCATGCCGCGCATCTCGCCGTACTCGTCGTAGGCCACCAGACGGTCACCCTCCTGGAGGTCGAAGCCCTCGATGCGGGCAATGACATTCATGGACGAGGCCGAGGTGTTGCGGAAAATCGCACTTTGCACTGAACTCTGTCCCTTTACGTTGTTGTACCTTGAACTTGTGTAGTAGGGATAGTAGAAGGTTTGGTTCGTCTCTGCCAGCCGCTTGAGCATGTAGCCCTCGCCTGTGCGCATATATTCCAGTGTGCCCTTCCACTGTCGATTGCCCGAGGCATCGATGTTGAGCACGGCAAACTCATCCTGACTCTTGATGATGTCGCCTTCCGAAGCCATGTCGGTATAGTCAGACAGTGCCGTGGCGATGGGCAGGTTCAGTTGCGACAAGTAACTGATGCGGTTCCAGCCATGGTGTGCCGTTATCTCTTTGTACGAAACGTTCTCCCCTGCGAGGTAGATGTGCTTCGGGCTCTGGGCATAGATGCGATACATGTACTTCGGGTTCAACTCTATCGTCTTGTCCCCGTTGTCCCAGTAATAGACATTGCTGTAGGTCTGGCGGTCGAAGACGGACTTATAGGTCAGCAGGTTGGGGATGCCGTTTTCGTCCACCAATTCCACGGACTCGCCCACTTCCCACGTTCCCATACTGCTGAGCAGGTCGCTGATGGTGCCTGCCTGGTGCTGTAGGTAGGTCGATATCCAGTTCCATCCCTTCTCCAGTTTCACCATCTGCACTTCCTTGAATTGGGTGCGCAGGACGACGGGATTCTTCGCTGTGCCCATAATGGTGTCGGCCTGGAAGTAGATGGTATCGACACCGGTGTAGAACTCCTTCTGGGGGTCATCAGGCCTTTCCATCACATAGATGCGGCCCGACGAGGCGTCGTAGAACTCGAAGTTCAGCGGCGTGCCGTTGCTTCCGGCCGTGTTGTAGACGGTCAGATATACCAGCCCGTCATTTTCGCTTGCGTTATGCTTGACGTGTGCCGTGCCCAGCGTGCGGTGGCCCGGCCCTACGGCGATCAGGATGTCGTCGGTGTCGTGAGCCACTTCGTTATCTATCATGACGCGCGCCACGATGTGCATCGTCATGTTCCCGGCCTTCAGTTGGTCGTCGACGGCCCACTCGGGAGCCTCGCCCCGCACGCGGACGGTCATCGGCAGGGGTTCCGTGATGCCGTTCTCGCCCACGATGTAGATGACCTCGTCAAAGTCGCCGATGTTGATGTAGGGAGAAATGGTGAGTGTGACGGGTTCCTCGCCGAGGGCCGCCACCTTTCCGCTCGTCTGCGAGGCAGTTATCCACACGGGCAGTCCCTCCAGGGTGTAGTCCTGCGACCTGCCGCTCAGGTTCTGGATGGTCACCTCGACGGTTGCCGGCTCGCCGTATTGCATGTCCACCGTCTTGCGCTTCACGGTCCAGCGCAGGGGATTGCGGTAGACGTAGAGGTCCATGGTGACGGGCGAGGCCATCAGGTTGCCCTGTAGGTCGGCCACCTCCTTGACGGTGATGTAGACGTTCGTCTTCTCTATCTGGTAGTCGGGCACGTCGAGGCTGATGAGCAGGTCCTTTCCGTCAGCCACATACGAGTACTTGATGTTCTCCAGCTTGCCGCTGTTCGCCATCGGGGCGTAGCTCTGGCGGTCGGCCAGTCGGTCAACGATGTCCTGTGAGACGATGGTGTCTCGTCGGCTCTCCACTACGTCGCCGTGGTTGTCCTTGTAGCGTTTCAGGCTGATGCCGGTGGGCATGAGCCGCTGTGTGTTGTCAGACTGCAGTTCCAGACGGCTGAAGGGCAGATAGACCAGCAGGCCCATCTCCTCGCCCGTCGGCGTTTGGGCGGCCACGCGCTTCAGTACGTTCTCAGGCAGTGCCATCTCGAACAGGGCCACTTCGTCAATGCCGATTGCTCCTCCATTGGAGTCGCCCAGGCAAAGTCCGTTGCCACCGATTCCGCCGAGTGTGTCGACGGGGAAGGTCTGTTTCAGTTTCTGGTCGACGTAGAGGTTACCCACGTTGCGCGAACGGTTGACGGTCACGGCTGCGTGGTGCCAGGTGTCGTTGGAGTAATAGCCATTGGCGGTCACCTGCTGACCGCCGGAGCGGAAGTAGAGGTTGCCATTCTCCAGCCCGATGTTGAAGTGGTTCTTATAGCCCTCTTCGTCGCGGGCCTCGCCGTTGCTCATCAGGGTCGTGTTGGGCTGGGTCGTTCGGAACCAGCACATCAGCGTGTAGTCCTCGTAGTCCCTGCGCTCGAAGGGCAGGGGATTCAGGGGCACGGTCTCTGTGCCGTCCAGTCGGAGGCTGATGCCGTCGGGCACCTTCCAGGTGGTCCCTGTGAGGATCAGGTCGCTGCTGCCCACGCCCTTGTCGTAGGCATAATTGCCACTTCCTTCGTCCATCGGGTAGTAGTCCAGCAGACCCAGTTCCGTGCCCGTCAGTCGTTTGTTCCTGTAAGTCGAAACTTCGGCCTGAGTGAGTGCCCTGTTCCAGAGGCGCACCTCCGTCATTTCGCCCTCGAATTTGTTACCCAGCACGAAGGGACCCGTGCCGTCGTACATGCCTTCGAACGAACTTTGTCCGATGGGCGTGTTGTCGTCGTAGAAGGTCACGTCGGTCTTGTTCTTCTTCAGGTCCACGTTGAAGACGTAGACCACATGGTGCAGGTCGGAAAAGTCAACGGTCTTTTCGCTCTGTATGTCTATGTCGTTTACGTTGGCGGTCAGCCGTCCCTCGGCATCGATGCCCAGGTTCAGGAAGGAATAGTTGACACTCCCGATGTGCGTAAACACGGTCATGTTCTTTCCGGTCCGACGGGGATTCACCATCATGTCGACGGTGAAACTGTGGCCTGCCAGGTTGCGGTTCACCTGAGACACGGCTGCACTCTGGCCCGCGAACTGCAGGGCGGTGGTCAGTGAGAGACTGCTTTGGTTCGTCAGGCCCAGCACCTCGAAGTTGTTCACGGGCGACAGGTAGTTGCTCGCAATGGGTTCGGAGAAGGCAATCTTGATGTCGTCGCCCAGTCCCAGTATGCCGTTCACGGGCTGTGGGGTGCCGAAGGCCTGCGGGCGCCGCGTGTCCTTGATGCCCGACAGTATGCTGGACGAGCGGGTCAGGTAGCCGTTTCCTTGGCGGCAGTAGCAGACGGCTCTCAGGTCGTAGTACTGCTCCACGGGGTCGGTCTCACCGTAGAAGTTGGCATCGATGAATCCGTCGTTCTCCATAATCTTCTTTTCGCCCGATGCCAGGGCCATGCGCTTCCGGCCCTCGTCGGTGTTGGGATAGTAGGAGCATACGTTCACCCAGTCCTTGTCGCCCTGCGTGGAGAGTTTGTACTGGAGTTCGATGTGGTCGAAGTTGCGGAAGTTCACGTCGTAGCCGTCGATATGGACGGGCAGGTAGTAGAGTTTCTTCTCCCCGTCGTAGGCCGACTCGGTGTTCACCACCCACTTGTCTCCGGGCTTCGAGATGTTCACGGGGCCAGCCGATGGCACGAAGTGGGCCGAGAGGTTCACCGTCCAGGTGTGCTTCACGTCCTTGGGGTCATAGAGTGTGATGCCCAGATTGTCGTAGTCGTATCCTGCTCCGGCATACACCTCCACTTGCTTTTCATAGATGACGCCCGGGTTCATCCAGAGGTCGATGCCCGTGCCCGTGAGGGGGGCACCGTCGATGTAAATCTTGGCACCGTTCGGATTCATCTCATCCTCGAGATAGAACTTCATGTCGTTGGTGATGCGGTCGGGCGTTTCGCTCTCGTTGGTCAGGTAGATGGTGAAGCGAGCCGGTTCGCCGTAGGGCACGTTGCTCACGCTCGGTTCCTTGGCCCAGATGCGCAGTTTGTTGATTTGCTGCGTGGCCTGGTCGAGTATGGCACCGGGGTTGTAGAACATCGTCTTGCGCTCCTCCTCCCAGGGCGAGGCCGTGGCTCCGGCCAGGGTGCGGAACACGAAGTTGCGGTAGCGCGGCACGCCGGCCAGCGTGCTGATGTAGCTGGTCGTGTTGCTGCTGCCAGACAGTCCATTGTAGATGCTTTTCAGGTTGTCCTCCACGTTCTTGTAGAAGACATAGCCCCATTTGACCATGTTTTCGATGCTGTCGGTCGAAATGTCGTGTGTCCGGTAGACTCCCACGGTAAGGGTCGACTTGCGGGCACAGGACAGTGTGAAGCCCGTTTCTTTCGTGTTCTTTGTGTTTGCGCCATTCTTGTAGTTGAAGTTGAAGCCTACTTGTGGGTCAATCTTCAGACTGAACTTCACGCCTCCGGCGATGAACTCGGCAGTTGTAGGCTGCCCCTCTCTCTCGTTGAGATGAGTTCCGCTGCCATTATTGTTACTGAACTCACGATTCTTGAAAAAGTCCAATCCGACGGATGTCGGCAGTTGCCAGTATCGGTGCATTCCCTCCGTGGTGGTGAATGTTTCGCTGTATGTCACACTGGCGCGCCCGTCGAAGTCGTAGATTTTCAACAGGTCGAAGGCTTCCAGTTTCTCCTTCTCGTTGAGTGTGATCAGTCCTGCCCAGTTTGCTATCAGGCTGTTCATGACCTGGATGGTGTCGTTCCACACATCCGTTGTCTCCTCGGGCAGGATGCGTGAATAGGAGCCTTGACAGGCAAAGTTTTCGTTGTCGGTGCTCACGCGGCTCACGTAGACGGGAGTCTTCTGTTTGTTGGCCAGTGCCTGCGCGTATGCATCCGTCGTCGTGGAGTCCATGAGCAGTGCGTTGCGGGTGCGTAGGAGGGTGGGGATGAGTTCTTCCAGCAGATAGCCTTGCGAGTGGGCAAAGGTGCTGTTGATGCGCAGTGCTACCTGCGTCACCTCGTCGCGGACCAGGTAGACGGAGTCCTTCTTCGCTTCGTCCCAACCGCTGGCCAGCACCTTGGCCGAGCCCGTCACGTTGAACTTGTGGCCCTCCACTTCTATCTTGCCGCCCATGCCCGGGCGCAGACGCTTCATGGCTGTGCTGTTCACCATGCGCACGGCGATGGCATCGTTCACTATCATGTTGTCCGTCATGCCGATGTAGACATCGCTGTTCATGCCCACTTCCCTCTCGTGGCTGCTGGTGGAGATTTTCTCCTTCGTCTCAAATTCGTAGTCGTAGCTCCAGTCCTGGTAGTATTTGGTGGACAGGTCGTAGGACATTGAGGCATAGTTACTGCTGCTATGTGTTTGTCCGGCCAGTGTTCCGGTGCCTTCGCCTGCCCAGATGCCTGTAAAATAGTTTGAGCCCCTTCCGATGTTTCCATCCAGGAGGATACCCACCTTCGCGGTCAGGTCGGCGGTGTAGCTGTAACTCATCTTCGACCCCTCTGCTATGTAG
Source organism: Bacteroidaceae bacterium (assembly GCA_017453445.1). Classification (GTDB taxonomy): domain Bacteria; phylum Bacteroidota; class Bacteroidia; order Bacteroidales; family Bacteroidaceae; genus Physcousia. The sequence goes on along the minus strand of JAFTEX010000007.1, from coordinate 28,050 downwards.
GCCGACGAAGCGGCACCTGGGGGGTCGCGCAGGATGTCGATGAGGTGGACGTTCTGTCCGGCTATGATGCGGCGGCCCTGTGGTTTGGGCACGGCTGCCATCACGTAGGCGCGGATGGGCTGAATGTCGAAGAACGTGCTGTCATATTCCAGCGTGAACTTCATTGTGCGCAGGGCCATGTCGTCCTCCAGGGTGAAGGTCGTGTTCTGCGGGGTGAAGACGTAGGTGCCCTGCCCGACGCTGTCCAACAGCACCTCCTCGGTCTCGTCCACGCTGACGAGTCCGTTGGCTATCTTCACGCGCCCGCCGTCCAGTTGCACCACATCCGGCTGGTTCAGCTTTTCATTGTTGTAATAGTACTCCTCGCGTGCGCTGAGCACCATGGGCACGGCCGACCCGCCCATGAAGACGGGATGGCCCATCGAGTACTTGCCGTCCTGCCACAGCGTGATGGTGTCTTGTCCGCCGACATTGTCGCGCGAGATGTACTGCTTCAGTCCGTAGTAGCGTTCCTGTGTGCCCTGGAACTGCCAGATGTCCAGCGTGGGCTGGGCGTGGTAGATGCGCGAGTAGGTGGCGGTGTCGCCCTTGTGGTAACTTGTCAGGTCGACGGTCTCGCTGAACGTACCCGACTGGAACAGGGTGGGGTAGCCCTTGCCGTAGATTTCCGTCACCTTGTACTTCACGGGGCAGAGCGGCACGCGGTATTCGCCCGTCGCGGGGTCGGGGTGGATGACGATGCGGTGGCGGTAGGCATCCATGCGCGTGGTGTCCCGGTCGTCCTTGCCGTGGGTGAAGAGTTCGTGGCGCTCGGTGACGGTGGCGTCCAACTGGTCGCGCACAATCCACGAGGTGTTGTCGCCCTCCAGTTGCATGACGAGGGTCAGGCTGTCGCACAGGTTGTTCGTGGAGAGGCTCTCGCCCAGCGGCTTCAGGCCCTCCACGTTGCCGCCCACGACGCGGCCCTGCAGGGTGACCTTCGTCTGGTCCCAGAGGTAGACGTCCGAGAGGTCTTTCTGCCAGTTGTGCTTGTTGCTCTGCTTGTCGAGGTCGATGTAGAAGCCGTCGTTCTCAAACGTGTGTCCCTCCTTCACCACCTGGATGGTGTGGGAGCCCGAGGGGATGTTCACGAGGAAGGCTCCCTGGTTGTTGGTGGTCACTTCCTTGCCCGAAGCGTCCACCACGGGCATGCCGTCGCGCAGGAAGCGGACGCCGGCGACGGGAATCGACGTACCCTCATAGAGCACGTAGCCCGCGAAGTTGTAGTACGTCTGCTCGTAGAAGTTGACGTTGAGCAGGAGGTTGCACTTGTCGTCGAAGGTGACGGAGGGCGACTGGCTGAAGCCCGGGGCGCTCAGTGTGTAACGGCCTGTGCCCTGGTAGCTAAGGCCGCCAATCTCGTAGTAGCCCGTCGAGTCGGTCACGCACTCACCCACGTTACCTTCGTCCTTGTTGTCGGGTGTGGCGGTGACGGTGATGCCGGGCAGTCCGATGCCGTTGGCCAGGCGCACGTAGCCGCGCACCATGCCGGTGGGCTGGCAACAGCAACCTTCTTTCGTGATGCTGGTCACGTGCTCGCCCTCGCACTGCGTCACGCCCTCGATGGTGTAGACATAGACGTGCTGGGGTTGCACGGTGCGGTCGATGTAGGCCGTTTGGGTATATTCCTCCTCCAGTGTCGTCACCATGTCGGGCTGCTGTTGGTCGTAGCGCTTGATGCGGTAGTAGTCGACATCGCCGCCGTCCGTTTCCCACGAGAGCGATACGGCATCCTGGAGGGTGTCGGCCTGGAGGGCGGTCAACTTGGCATTGCTGTCGAAGTAGAAGTCATTCTTGTTGTCGGATTTTATTATGGGGCGAGCCCTACCGTCCACGACCGCCCACTGGCAGTCTACTTGAAATGAGTAAGACTTTGCCAGCTTCTCCGGTGAGAGACCCGTGGCATCCTGGCCCTGCTCAATGCCCATGAAGCGTGTGCAATAGACTGGTGTCATGTAACTGGTCACTCCGTTTCCGCATAGGGTAGAGGTGTTTGTGACGGGTTCGTCGTAAATGAGGTTAGTGGGGTCGAATAATGTGTTGCGGCATTCGACAAGGGCCCCACTCTCGCGCCATCCTACGAAGCCACCCCATCCGTTGAGTTGATATCCGCTTTTGATGACTCCGTCGAAGAGGCAGTCGTAGAAACTGACATTGGCGTCGGTCTGCACGAGTCCGATGAATCCTCCGCTGCGAGCATCCAGTGCTCTGCCGTCTCTGCCGTGGATATAGTTGGTAATCTGTGCGCTGACGCGGCAATGATTGATATTCACCTTGCTACCTTTGTAGACACAGGCTGCCAGTCCGGCCAGGTGCCTCTGGTAACTCTCCACCTGTCCGGCCACGTGGAGGTTCTTGAGGGTGGCGTTGCCCAGGATGGGGAAGGGCACGGACTGGTCTTTGGCCACGTCGATGCCGCTGCCTGTGGGGTTAACGGCCCACGGGCCGGCCATGTCGATGGTGAGCGTATGGCCGTTGCCGTCGAAGATGCCGCTGTAGCGGCACTCCGGGGTGATGCCCACGCGAGAGGCTGTCCGGGGCAGCGTGATGTCGGCAAGCATGATGGCCTCAAGTGTGTTTTCGCCCTCGTTGACGCGCTTGGCAAACATTTCCCAGTCTTGGGCCGTTCGCAGGCTCAAGGTTCCCTCTTTGGCCAAAGGGTCGTATTCCAGCCGGTCGACGTTCTCCTCCTGTCCGTCGAGGGGCAGGGGCGACTCTCCGCGCTCCACGGCCAGGCCGAAACTGTGGTACATGCACGGCATGGTCAGGTCCACGTCCACCTGGCCTGCCAGGCGTTCGTCGTCGGTCAGTTCGCGGCGTTGGGTCTTGGCCGTCTCTCCGTCGGCCCTCGTCATGTAGGTCGTGAGCACCAGTTTGGCACGCGGATCCCAAAGCAGTGTGCCCGTAAGAGGAGTTTCGTAGGTGACCACGGGCACCAGTTGCTGCCCCTCCATCGTCCACGACGAACCGAGTTGGGCCAGTATTTCCGCGGGGGTCTTTCCTTCAGATGTCGCGGTGTTTCCTGCCGACTTTTCGTAGGGTGTGAGGCAGTAACTGTTGGTGACCGTAAGGTTGTTGGCATACCTCATGCGGGCAAAGCTGGCGCAGCCGTTGGTCTTGGTGTTGATGTCGGTGGGGGCAAAGAGACAGTTCTCTATCTTCACCCGTCCGTCGCCCCAGCCCACGAGGCCGCCGTTGTTGTAGCAGTCCGTGCCGTCCATGATGCCGTCGAAGAGACAGTTGCGCAGGGTCAAGTCGGAGTTCTGGGGTGTATAGGCGAGGATGCCTCCGTTGGTGGCATCGCCGTTGACGGTGCTCCCCACGCGGACGCTGGAGCGGCAGCATTCGAGGGTGAGCGTGTTGCTTCCCTGTATGTGTGCCACGATGCCGGCCGCAAACTTACGGCTGCTGGCCAGCGACCCTTGGGTGTGGAGGTTGCGGATAGTGGCGTTGCCCACACTCTGGAAGGGGGCCACGTATGACTGGTCCAGCGTGTCTTTGGGGTTGAAGGTAAGCGTGTGGCCATTGCCGTCGAAGGTGCCGGTGTAGGGGTGTGCCGTGGTTCCGACCATGGTGAGCGATTCCGTGCCGAGGTCGATGTCGGCGGCCATGAGGGCGTCGGTGTTGTCTTGTCCCTCGTTCACCAGTTTGGCAAACGCCTTCCAGTCGTCGGCCGAGCGCAGGATGAGCCGTCCCTGGCTGTCCCTGTCGGGTCCGCCGAGCCGGAACTGTACGGTGACGCCGTGGCTGGTGTCGGTCCACGTGCCGTTGCGCTCTGCCTTGGCCTCGGTGACGACGGGCAGGCGGAACATGGCGGGCAGCGAGGTCATGGCGTAGCCGCTCTGCGACGTCCAGCCCCAGAGTGCGGTGATGGCGCGGCGCACGCGGTAGTAGACGGGCTGGCCCGAATAGACCTGCAGCAGGTTTTCGTCGGTTAAGGTGTATCGGGTCTCCTTGCCGTCGAACATCACCTGTCCGAGGGTGGTCCAGCCGCCGTCGTTCGGGTCGCTGCTGCCCGAGATGTTGCGCTGCACCTCCCAACTGTCGTTCGGCATGATGTCTTCCCAGCGGGGGGTGGCTATTTCCCAACTGAGCAAGACTTTCCCGTCGGGCTGCACCGTGGCGGTCATGGACTTGGGCTGGTGCAGGATGGGCATGTCGCGGCGGTCCGACGTAGTGGTTACGGGGTCGCCCTCGGTGTTGGTGTAGGTGGTCTTCAGATAGAGGTTGCGCACGGGGCGTTCGGCATTGAGCCAGATGAAGTCGGACGACGAAGTGCTCAGGCTGACAGTGCGGGAGGTCGTATCGGCACCGTTCACTTCCGTGTAGTAGGCCGTCATGCTCTGTATGTTGTTGGCGGCGAGCATGTAGGGCACCATAATCTGGTTGGGTCGCCCGGTGTTGTAGGAGACTATGGGGTCCATGAGCGTGGGTTCCTGGGTGTAAGGGGCATCGGGGATGGTCATCCGGGTCTCCTTGATGTCTATGTACTTGTTGGGTTCCGACACGTTGCCGTTGTGGTGTATGCTCCACGTGATGGTCACCTTCTTGCCTCGGTACTCCAAGGGGATTTTCCACAGGAGGTTGATGTAGGCATCGTCGCTCTTGTTCGACTGGCAGGGCACCGTGGTGTACTGGCGCGTGTTGCCGATGCTGACGCTGCTGTAGCCCTGGTCGCGGTACTGCGTCATCGTGCCGTCCACGCCCTTGTAGCAGTACATGTAGGGATTGTAGTCACTATTAGCGATGTCGTGCTCCACCTCGCAGTAGAAGAGGGTGGCCTTTTCGTTAGTGTCGTCAATCTGGATGCTGATGGTTCCATCCACAATCCAGCAGTCGTAGCCGTCCTTGCTGTAGGCGGGGAAGCGGATGCGCATCTGGTTCGAACTCTCCAGCATGATGGTGTAGTTCGAGGTGGTCTCTAGGGTACAGTCGGCAGCCAATGCCGTCTGTGCCCACAGTGAAAGGCACAAGGCGAGGGTGAAAAAAGTCCTTAGTCGTTTCATGTGGTTCGTTTATTGTTTTTATATATGTTTCTATGTAGGGATGACCCATTATCCTTTCCGCTTAGGGGGGAAATGGGCATATTTGCAAGCAAATTTCTTAAAAAATTGTTAAAATACCAAATTTCAGGGGTCCTTATTTGATAGTTCTGTGCAGTTTATGGCTATGTGTCCTGGCGGAGATGTTGCGGCGGATGCAGTCACTGTAGAGCCACGGTTCGCAGCTGTGAATGTCACCCACGTTCAGCAGGTTGCGGTATGGGCGATACTCTGACCCGCTGTAGCCACTGACCACCAACATGCGACAGTTGGGGGCTGACGGGGCGTCGGCCGGTGTTGTGCCGATGGCCACCGTGATGGTGTCGTGCAGGGTGGCCGGCGTGCTGTCGGTGCGCCAGTTCACGGGGTTGATGCAGATGCAGGAGGCCGCGATGATGGGTTTTGCGTAGCGCACGTCCTTCACCGTGTTGTAGCAGATGGTGACTCCCGTGTCGTATTCGCCCTTGGCCGGACGTATGTGGCGGCACGTCGCGGTGTCCTCGGGTGTCACTTTATAGCCCATGACGTAGGCGGCAGCCAGTTGTCGGTAGGTCTCGTCGCTCATGTGTTTCAGCAGTTCCACCACGGCCATGCCGCCTTGGCTGAATCCGGCGATGATGAGCGGGCGCGAGTCATCGCGCCGGCTGCAGAAGTAGTCGAAGGCCTCACAGACATCGGCCATGGCCAGTTGGGTGCGTTCCCGGATGGTGTCTTCGTCCTGCGTGGCCCAGGCATCGATGGTCGTGTGGCGGTAGTACGGGGCGGCGAATCGGTTGCCGGGCGACATGTAGGCTGCCACGCGGCTGATTTCTTGGGCCATGCGACTGCGATGTTCGGGGTTCCACACGTCGGCGTAGTGGCAGACGCGACCGTCCGCAGCCGTCCAGTCCTTCTCCCACGTCGAGACCACGTAGAACACGTCGGCTCCCGTGTCCAACGTATCGCCGTCGGCGGTGTACCACATCGTCGTGTCGGTGTAGTCAGGTTTCTGTGGGACGAACTCGTTTTGTGTGTTTGGGGCTGATTGGACATTTTTGTCCGTTGTCGTGTATAAAACCCAAAAACCCATTATGCAAAACACGAGGATTGCGGCTGGAATCCATTGTTTCGTCTGTTTCATCATGGTCGTTAAGTGTCGTTATGCCTGTTTAGCCTGTCGCTTTCCGATGAAAGCGGGGGTAATTGTGGACAAAGTTCTTAAAAAAATATCAGATAGGCAAATAAAAAGGTGTGTCAATTTGGAACTGTACCAAATTGACACAGGTATGACTGTATCCCTTCCCCCTTGCCGGTCGAGTCTTGTCGGTGGATTTTCAGGGGGCTAAAGACACTTTGCAAAAATGGGGCTTTGCCCCGAGATGTCTATTGGAGGGGAGTCAGGGGATAGACGAGATTTACGATGAGGATGTTGGCAGCCAGGATGATGAAGCTCATCGGCACGCCGATGCGGAGGAAGTCGCTGAAGCGATAGCCGCCGGGGCCATAGACCAGCATGTGGGTGGGCGAGCCGATGGGTGTGGCAAAACTGCTGCTGACGCTCACCATCAGGGCGATGAGGAAGGGATAGGGTTCGTAGCCCAGTTTCTCAGCGGCCTCGTACATGATGGGGAAGAACATGGCACCTGCTGCCGTGTTGGAGATGAAAGAGGTAACGAAGGTCGCCACCAGGCAGATGGCCGTCATCACCACAAGGGGATTGGTGCCGCAGACGTCAAGGATGCCGAATGCCAGGCGCTCGGCGATGCCCGTTTTCTGGATGGCCAGGCCCAGCACGACACTACTGGCAAAAACCAGCAGAATGTCCCAGTTGACGGCCTTCATGGCCTGGTCAGGCGTGCAGCAGCGCAGCAGCAGCATGGCAAAAGCCGCAAGGAAGGCACACTGCAGGAGCGGGAGGATGCCGAGTGCCGAGACCACTACCATGACAGTCATGATGAGTGATGAAATAATCGTCTTCGCTCCGACGTTAATCACTTCTTCGCCAATCACCAGCCCGTGGGTCTTCGTCAGTTCCATGATATCCTTGATTTGTCCGGCAAACACCAGATGGTCGCCGCCCATCAGGAATTCGCTCTCGTCAAGGGGAACCTTCACCCCGTCGAAGTGGTGCATCTTAATGAGGCGTCCGCCCTTCACGTTCAGCAGCCCGGCATAGCCCAGGGTCTCCCCGATGAACTTGTTGTTCGACGGAACTAACAGCTCGACAGTGTATTCGTCAGTGTCTTCAGCATCCGACTCCGGAGCCTTGCGGTCGGGCAGCAGACGGCGCATGGCAATGATGGAGAGCACGCCGACAATCAGGCAAAACAGGCCGGGAATGGTTGTCGAAAGGACGTTCATGGTAGTACCTGTCTTTTCGGTATAGAGACCGGAGATAATCAAGTTCGGCGGGGTGCCAATCAGCGTACATACGCCACCCATGCCCGAGGCGTAGCTCAGGGGGATGAGCAGTTTTGAGGGCGAGATGTTCAATTTCTTCGACCACATCTTGACTATGCCCACAAAGAGCGTCACCACCGTGGTGTTGCTCAGGAACGAACTGAGTGCGGCCACAGGCAGCATCAGCCTGAACACGGCCTTGGAATAGCTGTCTGGCTGACCTAGCAGATTCTTGACTATCCACGGCAACACGCCGGTATGTGCCAGGCCTGCCACCACGACAAACAGCACGCCGATGACCACCACCGAAGTAGAGCTGATGCCGGAGAAGGCTTCTTTGGCATCAAGCACGCCCGTCAGGTACAGGATGGCGGCAGCACTGACAAATACTAGGTCTGCACGCAGTTTGGTGAACAGCAGGACGGTGAACATCGAGAAGACCGTCACAATCGTAATCCACGCATGGAGGTTCAACCCCCATAGCATAAAAGCAGATTCTTCCATCGTATTTTTTGGTTTATGTTTATTTTATATATTAGTCATGTCTTTTTTATTTTTGCAATCCCTGACGATATTCGCTGGGGGTGATGCCGTACTTCTCAATGAAGAGGCGGCGGAGGTTGCGGGGCGAGAGTCCCACTTCTTCGGCAATGGCGTTGACGGTCTTGCCGGGTTGGTGCTGGAGGAGACGGCAGGCCTCGGAGAGGCGGATGGCGTTGATGTAGGCGGGGAAGGAGAGGCCTCCGGCGTGGTTGGCAAGGAGTTGGTTGAGCATTTCGCGACGGATGTTGAACTGCCTGCAGATGTCCTGCCGCTGGGTGTTGGGGTTGGCATAGAGGCGTTCGGCACGAATGGCGGAGTCGATGTGGTGGAAGAAGGAAGCATCAGGAAGGGATGCTCCGTCCTTTGTTTCCCGTTCTCCGTTCTTCATGTTGCTTTCTTCGTTTTGGTTTCGCAGTTCTTCGTTGCCGATGAGCCTGACCAGTGCGCGGTTCTTGAGCCGGATGCGGTGGTTCTGGAAGACGATGTAGCCCATGAAGAGGAGTATCAGCACGAGGCTGGCGCCCATCGTGTAGTTGACAATGGTCATGGTGTGGTGGCGGCTTTCGGCCTTGCTGCGAAGCATCTCCTGCTCCAGAATCTGATAACGGGCAATGTGTTCCCGGGCTGTGGCGTCGCGCACGCTGCGCTCTATCTGTTCGTAGACCTCCTTCATGTTGCCGCGTTCGCCCAACGAGGCGTAGGCGACGGTGAGGTAGCCTTCGGCCTTTGTGCGGTAGAAGTGAATGTAGTCGGCCCGTTCGGCATCGCTCTTTGGTTCGCGGTATGTGGCGTCGTGGTAGCGGTCAGGGTGGTATTCGTAGTCGTCCAGAAGGTCGATGACGTGGTGGGCCAGGGGGATGATTTCTGCGTGCTGGTCGGCGGCCGTAAGAACGCATATTTTGCGTTTGAGTGCGATGATGGTGGCATCCAGTTCATTGAAGCGGAACTGGTAGTCCGCTTCCCCTTCCTCCATTTCCGCGGGACCGTTCTCCAGGCGGGTGATGACGCTGTCCAGCAGTGCCATGCCCGCTTCTTGTTTGCCTCCCGTGCAGAGGGCTGCACCGATTTCGGCTTCCGTGCGCAGGGCTTCGGTCTCTGCCCCCTGTTGGTGGCAGACATCGACAAGCTGGCGCGAACGAAGGAACCACCGTGCTGTGTCCGACTGCATCCGAGCCGTGTTGATAAGAATTTCCAGTATGTTTTGGCGTTCAGCCAGATTCTCCCAAAGTTCGTGGTGATGCAAAAGCCGCTCGCCGATGATGCGTGCCGAGTCGAAGCGCACGCCCTCGGAGCCACCGAGCAAGGAGTCGACCAGATGGCCCATCAGTGTCCGGCTGTAGATGTCTGCGCGGTTCAGGTCGGCCCGTATCTCACTGAGGTTGCCTGCAGCGGCGGCTGAGTCGATGATGCGCAAGGCCAGTTCCGGCTGATAGCCATAGACCTCCATGGCTTTCCGCTCAGTGTACAACGTGTCAGTGGTGAGGCTCGGCGTGTGGTGCATGCCTTCCTTCTGGCACCCGATGAGGGCGAGCAGAACACTTGTATAGAGCAGGAAATGGCTTGCTTGTCTTGGCATGTGGCTGTTCTCTGGGAGGATTCCTTTATTTCAATTGCTTGACGGGAAATGTGAAGTAGGTGTCTGGGAAGGGTTCGTCGCGGAGGGTGAAGTGCCACCACTCGGTGTCGAGTGCCTTGAAACCGTGGGCAAGCATGGCCCGGCGAAGAATCATGCGGTGGCGGAACTGTTCCTCGGTGATGCTACGTCCTGTGGGCGACTTCGAGTTGTCGCCTGTGTACTCTCCCGTCTCGGGATTGCCGCAGAAGTCTGGGTGGCTTTCAGGACCGAACCAGTCGAAGGTTCCGCCCATGTCCAGTTCCTTTTCCGTCTGCATGTCAAAGAGCGTGAGGTCGACGGTCGAGCCGCGCGTGTGGCCGCTCTTTTCCATGATGTACTCCTGCACGAAGAGCAGGCTCTTGTCGAGGTCGGGATAGAAGTAGGTTTTCATCTCCGTGGCCGAGAGATCGGCGGCCCAGCGCACAAAGTGGTCGACGCCGCATTGGGGGCGATAGGCATCGTAAATCTTCAGGCGGTAGCCTTGTGCAGCCACGTCGTCGCTCACGGCGCGGAGTGCCTTGGCTGCCTGCTTCGTCAAGAGTGCCGTGGGTTCCTGATAGCCGTCTATGCGCGAGCCCACAAAATTGTAGGTGCTGAAGTAGCGGATTTCCAGTATGGCGTCGGGCACGGCATCGGTCAGAGTGACGAACTGACTGGTGTCTTCTGCGGGATTGATTGCAGGCTTTTCGGCGCAGCAGCTAAACGCGACGATGCCGCATATAAGCAGAATGGCGGCTGGCATCCGTGTTTTTTTCTGTCTCATGATGTGGCAATGATTTTATACGAGGTGGCGGATGATGTCCTCGCGATTGCCGGGCAGCATGTCGATGACGGGAATCTCTATCATCGTGTAGCAGCCAGGCTGCTGACGCACGGAGGCACGAGCCACGTTGACGAGCACCTGAGCCGTCAGGGCGGGGTTGTTTATCTTCATGTTGTACTCGAAGAGCTGGTTGTGGGTCTGTCCGCTGACACCCTTCCTGACAAGGTTCACGCCGTGGCCCACATCGTTCAGCGCATCCACGCTGTCCACCTGGAACACATGCGTTTCGTCCGACGAGAAATAGGGGTCGGCCTTGATGTCGCGCACCACCTTGTCGAAGTCGGCCCCCTCCTCCAGCTCCACATACACCATGCGGCGGTGTATGCCCTGGCCCACGGGGATGGTCATGGACAGGGCATCGCGGACACCCTCCTTCGAGCGTACGCAGACGCTGTGCCCCATGCTGCGGCCAGGGCCGAAGTTGGTGTATGTGATGCCCTTCGGGGCGAGGCTCTCCATGAGGGTGCGGACGATGCTGTCGCTTCCCGGATCCCACCCGGCGGAGATGATGCTCACGGCCTTGTGTTCCTTGGCAACGGCATCGAGCGAGCGGCGCAGGTCGACGATTTGTCCGTGTATATCGAAGGAGTCGACCGTGTTGATGCCCCGGGCCAGGAAGCGCTTGGCATACTCCTCGACGCTGCGGGTGGGCGTAGCCAGTATGGCCACATCCACACGACCGAGTTCGTCCAGTTGCGCTTCGGTCACCACTTTGTAGCCCACCAGTTCCTGGGGGCAGTCCTTCGTGCCCTGGCGGCGCACGATGCCGGCCACCTCCACGTCAGGAGCCTCGATAGCTGCCTGCAAGGCATACTTGCCTATGTTGCCATAACCTACGATGGCAACTCTGATCAGACTCTCCCTCTGCCCCTCTCTGTCAGCGAGGGGAGTAGTTACATTTGAATCCATAGTTGTATATATTTTCAATCTTCAATTTTCAATTTTCAACTTTCAATCTTCAACTTTCAACTTTCAACTTTCAACTTCAAACATCGGGTCCCAGGCTGGCAGCTTGATGGGCTTCTGCTTAAGCATGTCGAGTACCGACTGGGGGCAATAACGCTTGTTCACCACCACGCGGAACATGTATTCGCGGAACCACTCGTTGGTCATGATGAGATGCCCGGCATAGCCATACTTCTCGCCCCACGAGTTCTCCACCTTCCATTTGGTGGGTTTGCCATCCTTGTCAAGGTCAACGGCTACGAGGGTCATGGCGTGGCTGCTGCCCGAGTCGCGCGTCTGTATGCGCTGTTTCTTTGTCATACCGAACTTGGTACCAAAGAGGTCGTCGTAGTCATAGTTCTTCATGTCGAGCAGGCCATTTGTGCGGTTCAACTGCTTGCCCACATCGCAGGAGAAGTACATGGGCACACTGTCGCGGAGTGAGGCAATGGCCAAGGGGGCGAGGTCGTCGATGTCGAGGTTCAGGTAGAGCCAGTTGTGGCCGTCGTAGAGGTGGCGGTCCATGTCTATTTCATACACCTTGTTGAAAGGACGGCTTGGGTCGTTCATCAGCATCACGTAGTCGGCGTTCAAGTCTTCCTCGGGAGCGCACACCTCCTTGTAGAACGACAGCGGCGTATATGTCTTGGGTACACCCATCAACTTCCCCTTCTTGTCCCTCGGAGCCCAGGTAAATTCCTTTACGGGTTCGCCATAGGCCATTACAAGCATTTTGTAGATGGTCTTCATCTGGTCCACCTTGTAGGCTTCCAGTTCCTTCACGGTCTTGCCGGCCTCGCTCTGTTCGCGCAGGTTGATGGCAATTTCGCGCAGTTTGCGCTTTAAGTGTCCGTTGAATTCGCTGGTGTTGTTGGCAATGTAGGTTTCAGCCATCACGTCTTTGGGCACGAGTCCGTACTTCGTCACCAGGTCGGCCACGCCCGTGTAGGTGCCGCCGTCCGAGATGGGGTTCCGCATGAGCCACTGCACTTGCTGCGAGTCGATGTCCAGTTTGCGCGTGTCGATGATGCCCTGCAGGAAGAGGTTCGCCTTCTCCAGCTGGTCGTAGAAGAAGGTGTAGACGTGGCTGAACATGAAGCCCTCGATGCCGAGGTTCTTCATGGCTCGCTGGCGCAGCACGTTGGTGCCGGTGAAGAGCCAGCAGCGGCCCGAGCTCTCCTGGTTGGAGATGCCCGAGTTCTTCACTTCCACGGAGAACCACGTGTCCAGTGCCTGCTGATTGTTGCCGACGAGGGCCATCTTGTTGATGCTGTTCGACTGGATGGCGTTCTGCAATGCGCGTTCGGCGCCGGTCACGCTTCCTGTGTGTTGCAACTGTGCCAACACCTCGGGAGTGATGTTCTCCTGCGCCTGCATCATTCCGCAGCAAAGCATCGCTGTAATAATCGTCTTTACTTTCATATTGTCAATATTTCTTTGCAAAGTTAATACAAATTGTTAATATATCTATGGATAATTGATGCGAATAAGGATATTTTTGTAAAAATCACGATTGGCGGCAATTATAGGTTTCTGCCTACAAATATAGGAAAAAGAAATGAAAATAAGGGAATAGAAGGAGAAAAATATTTACATCCTGATTTTTCAAAAAAACAAGAATACTTGCTTATGGGCGTAAGATTACTATGCTTCCGGGGATAAGGTTACTAAGGTTATCCGCCTAAGATTACTAATCTTGTTCCAAGAGGGTATTTTCCGAAAAATAAAAAACTTTTACAAATTCGGTTGCCTTGCCATCACTGGGGCGCGAAGAGCGTCTGGAAGTTGTGGTGCATCTGCCGGACGAGGGCTTCGAGAGGGATGTCTCTCTGCCGTGCTACCTGGGCGTAGAGGTTGCTGATGGGGTGGAGGGTGTCGTCGTCGGTTTCCAAGAGCAGGCGGTCGAGGGGGCAGGACAGAAGGGCTTCAGTGTTGAACTTCGTGCCGAAGCTGAAGTAGAAAGTGTGGGGGAGGAGCTGCTGGAGTTGCAGGGCATTGCCACGGTAGCCGTGCCAGATGACGGGCTGTCGGGCATGGAGTTCGCGGCGAATGCGCAGCACGTCGTCGATGGCACGGACGCAATGGAGGACGAGAGGTTTACGGAGTTGCTCGCTAAGCAGGACTTCCTGGCGAAAGACCTGGAGTTGCAGGTCGTAGGGCGTGTTGCAAAGGCGGTCGAGCCCACTCTCGCCGATGGCGAGCCCCCCTCTGTCTCCCACCTCAAGGGGGAGTTTCCAAGGGTGGCGACCTTGGGTGTCAATACCATCCTGAATGACCCGTTCACCCCCTAACGAAGAATGGTGAGCATGAAAGTCGATATATTTTAAGTCAGAATCCAATTTTTCACCTTTCACTTTTCACTTTTCACCTTTCACTTCTAAGGCACCGGGTCGTAGCCACTGCCGCCCCAGGGATGGCAACGGAGGATGCGCCGGACGGCAAGGTAAAGACCTCGGATGGGGCCGTGTTTGCGGATGGCCTCGACGGCGTATTGGCTGCACGTGGGGGTGTAGCGGCACGAGGGCGGCGTCAGGGGGGATATGAACCGCTGATAGAAACGGATGGGGGCAATGAGGAGTAGAGAAAATGAGGAATTGAGAAAGTGGGAAAACCTTGCTATCAGGTTTTCCTTCTTAGTATTGCTTTCAGTTTCCATTTCCTTTCTCATTTTCTCATTTTGGCCGGCTCGGTCGTGTCGATGCAGGGGCATCACACTGCTCCCGCTGCTCCCTCGTTTCTAATTCTCTCATTCTCCACGATGCGCTGAAGCAGGTTCTTCATTCGCGCTTCCACGGTGTGGAAATCGGCCTTTTCACCGCTCATCCAGATGAACGCCACGGAGAGCCGGCGCCCCTGTAGGGGGGTGAGCAGGAGGTGTTTGTTCAGCCGATATGCCTCGCGGATGAGGCGTTTCAGGCGATTACGGTCGACGGCGTGCTTGAAATGGCGCTTTGAGACGGAGACGAGCACTTGGACATTTGGCACGGAACCATCCGTCTCGGCTTCGGGGGCGAGAGGCTGATAGACGACGCGCACGGGAAAGGCGGAAAGCGAACGTCCGCTGGCAAAAAGTCCCTCGATACGTTTCTTGCTGCATAGGCGCTCGGCCTTGCGAAACGTGAAGCGGGGGCGGTCATCCATTTACGTTCTTGATATAGTCGGCCAGTGCGGTGGTTATGCTTGCATATTGGGGCGTGGGGGCTTCCAGATTGACGGTCAGCCCGGCATCCTTGGCCGTCTTGGCCGTGTGAACGCCGAAGGTGCCGATGGCGATGTTGCCCTGCTTGAAATCTGGGAAGTTCTTCAGCAGGGCACTGATGCCGCTGGGGCTGAAGAAGATGAGCATGTCGTAGTCGAAGGGTTCGTCCTTGGCAAAGTCGTTGCTGACGGTGCGATACATGACTCCCTCGGTGAATTGCAATTTCTTGCTTTCCATCAGGTTGTGTATCTCATTGCTGTGTACGTCGCTCTGGGGTACGAAGTAGCGCTCTCCCTTGTGCTTGACCATCTGGGGCAGCAGGTCGTCAATCTTTCCGGTCGAACCGAAGAAGACCTTGCGCTTGCGATACTGGACGTATTTCTGTATGTAGAGAGCCACGGTCTCTGTGATGCAGAAGTACTTCATGTCTTCCGGGATGTTGACGCGCATCTCCTTGCAGAGTTGGAAGAAGTGGTCAATTGCGTGGCGGGAAGTGAAGATGACAGCGGTGTGGCTGAGGATGTCAATTTTTTGTGCCCGAAATTCTTTGGGAGTAAGGCTTTCGACCTTGATGAAGGGGCGGAAAACGATTTCAACACCGTACTTCTTCTCAATATCAAAATAGGGAGATTTGTCTGAGGAGGGCTTGGGCTGTGAAACCAGTATTTTCTTGACCATTTTTGTCCTAATATTTTACTATCAAACTTTCTGTTACAATTGCCAATGTCTTCCAGAGGGCAAGCAAAGGCATAAATTCCAGAGCGCAAAGGTAAGCAAAAAGATGGAAAAGACCATAACTTTTTGCGAAAAAGATTCGGTAGGTCTTAAATGCGAGTAGAATTTTAATAATTAACAGAATAAAAAGGAATATCCAGATAATTTTTTCGAACGGCATGCGGAAATAGACAAACGTCATGGCGAGCGGAAAAAAGAGAATGGATTCGACGGAAATGAGATAGGAATAGCTGTCGCGCCAGATTTTTTGTTGAGATTTCGGAAAGAAAATCCAGTTGATGAATGCACTCAATATCCGGCGGACGATGAAGAACAAGAGGAAACTGCTTGCGTAGATTCCAAGCAGCCACCGGGGGGACAACTGACCCAGAAAGACGTTAAGTTCGTACTGGGAGTAGGCAAACATCATGAGGCCTCCCAGCAGACAGAGCTGGAAGACCATGAAGAGGTGGACACGACTCTCGATGCCGGTCTCCACGGCGAAGAGTCCCGTGTGTTCGCGTGGGGCGAAAAAGAAGTCCTTGGTCTGCTGCTGCAGTTGCTGGCGGGTCTTGTTGATGCCGTAGACCAGCACCAGGAAGCAGAGCAGCAGCCCGCCGGTCACCAGGTCGTCGCGCCAGAGCATGTAGGGGAGGGGGACGGCACTTTCTCCCTGGCTTCGATAGGGAAGCTCGGGATGGTACATGGGGCTGGAGCGGATGAATTCCGAATCGAAGCTGAATGTGAGGTCGCCTTGTTTTTCGTAGGTCTTCTGCCCTGGCAGTCCGGGCAGCGAGAGTGTGTCTGGGCGGTCGCTGCGGACACGTTCGCGTTCGGGCAGATTGGCCTGGATGGCCGAATCCAGCTGTTGCGGTGTGCAGCCGGCCATCTGTTGGGCGATGCGCCACACGCTGAAGCCGTGGTGGGTGAGCGAGTCGCCCTCGGTGGCAGACAGGGAGTCAGAGTCGGCATGATAGGCCGACATGCCCAGAGTGTCCCTGACTGATGATAGCGAATCGTGCTGCAACATACTTCTTACCTCCAGCTTCTTACCTCTTACCTCTTACTTCTCACTTCTCCCCTCTCATATCTTCGCGAAGCGGCGCACGCTCTCTTCGATGAGAGGGGTGGTGAACACCAGTTCGATGGCCTCCTCGGCCGTGGTGGCCACGCACCAGTTGAGCGCATGTTCGCGGCGCATGAAGTTTTCCTCGATGGAGCGTTCGAGGTGCTGCAAAAGGAAGTCGTAGTATCCGTCGACATTCAGCACGACGATGGGTTTCAGGTAGACACCCAGTTGCTTCAGGGTGAGAATCTCGAAGAACTCGTCCATCGTGCCGCAACCGCCGGGCAGTATGACAGCGGCATCGGAGATGCCGTTGATGCGTTGCTTGCGCGACTCCATGTCGGGGGTGGTGATGAGCTGCGTCAGTCCCGTGTGATGCCAGTTCTGTTCAATCATGAACTCGGGAATGACCCCGATGACCCGTCCGCCCACCTCCAGGGCCGCATCGCTGGCGGCCTGCATCAGCCCCATGTTGCCGGCGCCGTTCACCTGGGTCACGCCCCGCAGGGCCAATCCCCGGCCCAGCTGGCGTGCCACTTCGTAGTATACGGGCTTAATCTTCGTGCTCGACGCGCAATAGACAGCCACATTGTGAATGTCATTCATGGCATTAGAGGTTAAACTCCTTGCGGATGCGGTCCACGTAGTCCAGTTTCTCCCAGGTGAAGAGCTCCACCTGCACCTCCTTCGTCTCTCGGTACTTCGACTCGAACCGCTTTGTCACCACCTGAGGCTCGCGACCCATGTGGCCGTAGGCGGCCGTTTCTTCGTAGATGGGGTTGCGCAGTTTCAGCCGTTGCTCGATGGCATAGGGGCGGAGATCGAAGATTTCCGAAATCTTTTGGGCAATTTCGCTGTCGGTCAGCGAGACGTGGCTGCGGCCGTAGGTGTCGACAAAGATGCTCACGGGTTCGGCCACCCCGATAGCGTAGCTCACCTGCACCAGCATCTCGTCGGCCACTCCGGCTGCCACCATGTTCTTGGCGATGTGGCGTGCGGCGTATGCTGCCGAGCGGTCCACTTTCGAGGGGTCTTTGCCAGAGAAGGCACCACCGCCGTGGGCGCCCTTGCCGCCGTAGGTGTCGACGATGATTTTGCGTCCTGTCAGTCCCGTGTCGCCGTGGGGGCCGCCGATGACAAACTTGCCCGTGGGGTTGACGTGGAACTTAATCTGGTCGTTGAAGAGGGCGAGAATCTGCGGATTGTGGATTCCCTCCTTGACGCGCGGTATGAGGATGTGGATGACATCGTCCTTGATTTTTGCCTGCATGGCCTCGTCCGAGTCGAATTCGTCGTGCTGGGTCGATACGACGATGGTGTCGATGCGCACGGGGCGGTTCTGCTCGTCGTATTCGATGGTCACCTGGCTCTTCGAGTCGGGGCGCAGGTAGGTCATCACCTTGCCCTCGCGGCGGATGTCTGCCAGCACACGCAGAAGGCGGTGAGCCAGGTCGAGCGAGAGGGGCATGTAGTTCTCCGTTTCGTTGGTGGCATAGCCGAACATCATGCCCTGGTCGCCGGCCCCCTGTTGCATGCGGTCGGCACGGTCGACGCCACGGTTGATGTCGTCGCTCTGCTCGTGAATGGCAGAGAGCACGCCGCAGGAGTTGCCCTCGAACATGTATTCGCTCTTGGTGTACCCGATGCGGTTGATGACCTCGCGGGCAATGCGCTGGAGGTCGACGTAGGCGCGAGTCTTGATTTCGCCGGCCATTACCACCTGTCCGGTGGTCACCAGCGTTTCACAGGCCACCTTCGAATCGGGGTCGAAGGCGAGCAGCTTGTCCAGCACGGCATCCGAAATCTGGTCTGCCACCTTGTCGGGATGTCCCTCAGAGACGGACTCGGAAGTAAAGAGATAGTTCATAAAGCACAATTACGTTTAATGGTTACTAATTGTGTGGTTGGAAAAAGGCTGTCGGGGGGGAATGCGTGACAACCCGCAGGTCGTCGTTTTAGCATTTTTTATTGTGGTTGCAAGCAGCCCAAATCTGTCCACATGTCATTTCTGGCTGCAAAGGTACAAATAAAAAGTGAAACATGACTCATTTATGTTAGTTTTTTGTGCATATATTCTTTGGTCCCTACGGGCATTTGCCTAATTTTGCATCATCGAAACAGTGAAAAACTTAATGATAGAATGGTATGATGAAAACTTATCCTAAAATCGGTATTCGCCCCACCATCGACGGTCGTCAGGGTGGCGTGCGCGAGAGTCTCGAAGACAAAACTATGGCACTGGCTCAGGCCGTGGCAAAGTTGATAACCGCTAATCTGCGCAACGGCGACGGCTCGCCCGTGGAATGTGTCATTGCCGACAGCACCATCGGTCGCGTGGCCGAGAGTGCCGCTTGTGCCGAGAAGTTCGAGCGTGAGGGGGTGGGGTCTACCATCACCGTCACCTCCTGTTGGTGCTATGGTTCGGAGACCATGGACATGAATCCCCACTACCCGAAGGCCGTCTGGGGCTTCAACGGAACGGAGCGCCCGGGTGCCGTCTATCTGGCTGCCGTCTTGGCCGCACACGCCCAGAAGGGGCTGCCCGCTTTCGGCATCTACGGCCACGACGTGCAGGACTTGGACGATAATACGATTCCTGCCGATGTCGCTGAGAAGATTCTGCGCTTCGCCCGTGCGGCACAGGCTGTGGCCACGATGCGCGGCAAGTCGTATCTGTCGCTGGGCAACACGTGTATGGGCATTGCCGGTTCGATTGTGGATGCCGACTTCTTCCAAGACTATCTGGGACTGCGCACGGAATATGCCGACCTGGTGGAGATTCTGCGCCGGGTCGAAGAGGGCATTTACGACCCCGAGGAATACAAGCGGGCAAAAGCCTGGACTGAGAAATATTGTGAGCCCAACGAAGGGCACGACTACAACCACGACAAGGG
The DNA here is from genome assembly GCA_017453445.1 of Bacteroidaceae bacterium. Taxonomy (GTDB): domain Bacteria; phylum Bacteroidota; class Bacteroidia; order Bacteroidales; family Bacteroidaceae; genus Physcousia. The sequence continues at coordinate 8,791 of JAFTEX010000007.1, read as the reverse complement.
TAAGGGCAAGACGCGCGAACAGAAGGACCGCGACTGGGAATTCACGGTGAAGAACATGATAATCATCCGCGACCTGATGCACGGCAATCCGCGGCTGCGCGAACTGGGCTTTAAGGAAGAGGCACTGGGGCACAACGCCATCTTGGCCGGTGTGCAGGGGCAGCGCCAATGGACCGACCACTGGCCCAACTTCGACTTCCCCGAGGCACTCATGTGTACCTCGTTCGACTGGAACGGCATCCGTGAGGCTGACGTGCTGGCCACCGAGAACGACTCGCTGAACGGCACGGCTATGCTCTTCGGCCATCTGATGACGAACAAGGGCGTCATGTTCTCAGACATTCGTACTTACTGGAGTCCCGAAGCGGTGCGCCGCGTGACAGGAAAGGAACCCACGGGACAGGCTGCCGGCGGCTTCATACATCTTATAAATAGTGGCGCCACAACGCTCGATGCCACGGGTGCCATGAACGACAAGGACGGGAAGCCCACGATGAAGCACCACTGGGAGATGGACCAAACGGATGTGGAAGCTTGCCTTAAGGCTACGACGTGGTATCCCGCCGACTGCGAGTATTTCCGTGGCGGAGGCTTTTCGTCGAACTTCCTCACTCGTGGGGGCATGCCCATGACGATGATGCGCGTGAACATTGTGAAGGGCTTGGGACCCGTCATGCAGCTGGCAGAGGGATGGAGTGTAGACCTCGACCCTGAAATCCACGACATACTGAACCGGCGTACCGACAAGACATGGCCCACGACGTGGTTCGTACCTCGCCTGGATGCCACCCGTGATGCCTTCAAGGATGTCTACTCGGTGATGAACAACTGGGGAGCCAACCACGGAGCCATTGCCTACGGTCACATCGGTGCCGACATCCTCACGCTGTGCTCCATGCTCCGCATCCCCGTTTGTATGCACAACGTGAAGGACGAAGACATCTTCCGCCCGTCGGCTTGGAATGCCTTCGGAATGGACAAGGAGGGGGCCGACTATCGCGCCTGCCAGAACTTCGGACCCCTCTATAAGTAAAAATGTCAGGAGGAATGGTGGGAGTATGACATAAAAGTTGTACTTTTGCAGTGAAATCGAAGAACAAAATGAAAGGAAAAAAGATATGAAAGACAATTCGCTTTATTCGTATAAAGGACACAATTATCTGGTTCCCTTTGTGCTCATCACGTCGCTCTTCTTTCTGTGGGGTTTTGCGCATGGCATATTGGAAGTGCTGAATCCCCATGTGCAGGAGACGTTCCAGGTGACGAAAGCCACGGCTGCACTGGTACAGGCGGCGGTGTATGGGGGGTATTTCCTGATGGCTTTGCCTGCCGGTTGGATTATCCGCCGCTATGGCTATCGCCGCGGTGTGGTCTCGGGCTTGCTGCTTTATGCGCTGGGTGCCTTGCTCTTCATCCCCGGGGCGTACATCAATTCATTTTACTTCTTTGTCTTTTCGCTTTTTGTCATCGGCTGCGGCCTGACTTGTCTGGAGACCTCGGCCAATCCCTATGCCACGGTGCTGGGCGACCCGCGCAAGGCTGAGAGCCGCATCAATCTCTCGCAGTCGTTCAACGGGCTGGGCTGGATTTTCGGTCCGCTCGTTGGCGGCCAGTTGCTGTTCTCGGGTGCCAGCATAGCCTTGCCCTATACCATCGTCGGCATCGTAGTGCTCATGGTGGCCATGGTCTTCGTGCGTGTGCCGTTGCCTGAGATTGCCGATGCGGCCGAGGAGAATGTGGCTGAGTCGTCGGCTTCCGCTTCCACCAAGATGTGGAATCTCTCGTTCGTGCTGGGAGTGGTGGCCTTGTTTCTCTATGTGGCCGCACAGACGGGAGTGAACAGTTTCTTCATCAACTACATGACCGAGGCGGCCGACATCTCGAAAAAGACGGCAGCCAACTGGCTGGCTTTCGGCGGCATGGGGCTGTTCGTCATCGGACGGTTGTCGGGGAGCTGGATGATGAGCCGTGTTTCGCCTCGTCGCTTGCTTGGTGTCTATGCCCTGCTTGCTTCGCTGGCCACGTGCTTCATTGTGTGGGGCACGGGTCGCATGACGATGGGGGCATTCTTTGTGGTCTACCTGACCGAGAGCATCATGTTCCCCACCATCTTCTCTCTGGCGCTCGGACAGTCTGGCGGGCATACGAAACAGGCTTCCTCCATACTCATCATGACCATTGTGGGTGGTGCCATTGCACCTGTGCTCATGGGCCATATTGCCGACACCACGGGCAGCATGGCCTTGGCCTTCCTCATTCCGCTCTGCTGCTATCTGTATATTGCAGCCTATAGCATGAAGACACCCAAGTCGCAAGACGGTGTCTAACTCTTACTCAAACAGATCAAGCGATGACTGAAGGATACAAACAGAAAAGTCACGGAGTGCCGGTGCGGCGCTATGTGCAGACGATGGACCTGAAGGACGACCCGGAACTGGTGGCGGAATATCGTCGCCGTCATTCAGAGGGTCAGGCCTGGCAGGAGATTATTGACGGTATTCGCGAGGTGGGCATCCTGGAGATGGAGGTTTATCTGTCAGGAACCCGTCTGGTGATGATAGTGGATGCACCCGAGGATTTCGACTGGGATGCCGCTATGAGCCGTCTGGCCACTCTGCCACGCCAACAGGAGTGGGAGGAATACATGGCCATGTTCCAGCAATGCCGGGCAGATGCCACCAGCAACGAAAAGTGGCAGATGATGGACCGTATCTTCCGCCTCTACGACTGAGGCCGTATTTCCTGCAAGGGGATTTTCACGAACTCGCGCTCCTCTATCCTTGGATGGGGGAGCGTGAGTTCGTTTTCGTGGATTTCAAGGTTGTCATACATCAGCAGGTCGATGTCGATGGGGCGGTCGTGGTAGTGTCCGTCGGTGCTTTTCTGCCGACGGCCCAACATGCGCTCGATGTATTGCGTGCGGCGGAGACATTCGTAAGGCGACAGGGTGGTAAGGACGAGTGCGGCGGCATTGAGAAACTTGTTCTCGGAGTCGAATCCCCACGGTTCGGTTTCCGTCATAGAGGAAACGCGTTCTACGCTTCCCACCTGCAAACCGACGAGTCGCAAGGCCTCCGTGATGAGAGCCTTGCGGTCGCCCAGGTTACTGCCCAGTCCGATGTAAAGGCTATGTTTCATCACTCCCTACTCTCTCTTTCCCCCCAAAAAATTAATCCTGAATGATGAGCATGGCGTCACCGTAGACGCCGAAGCGGTAGCGCTTGTCGGAGACGGCTTCCTTGTATGCCTTCATGATGCGCTCGTAGCCGCCGTAGGCACAGGTGAGCATGAGCATGGTGCTCTGTGGAAGATAGAAGTTGGCCACCATGGCATCGGCCAGTTGGAAATCGTAGGGAGGGAAGATGAACTTGTTGGTCCATCCCTCATATTCCTTCAGTTTCCCATCGGCAGAGACGGCGGTTTCCAGTATGCGCTGAACGGTGGTGCCGACGGCGCAAATCTTGTGTTCATGCTCCTTGGCCCTATTGACGATTTCGCAGGCTTCCTTCTCCACAATCATCTCTTCGCTGTCCATCTTGTGTTTGGTCAGGTCTTCCACGTCGATTTCGCGGAAGCAGCCCAGTCCGCAGTGCATGGTGACGTAGGCAAAATCGATGCCCTTGATTTCCATGCGCTTCATCAGCTGCTTGGAGAAGTGCAGTCCCGAGCAGGGAGCCGTCACGGCACCCTCTTTCCTGGCGAAGATGCACTGGAAGTTCTCCATGTCCTCGGGTTCGCTCGGACGGCGAATCATTTCCTTGGGCAGGGGAGCCTCTCCGAGGGCAAAGAGTGCCTGCTTGAACTCCTCGTGGTCGCCGTCGTAGAGGAAGCGCAGGGTACGCCCGCGGCTGGTGGTGTTGTCAATGACCTCAGCCACCATGGAGTCGTCTTCGCCGAAGTAGAGTTTGTTTCCGATGCGGATTTTCCGGGCAGGGTCCACAAGCACGTCCCAGAGGCGGAACTTCTCGTTGAGCTCGCGCAGCAGGAACACCTCGATGCGAGCCCCGGTCTTCTCCTTGTTGCCATAGAGACGTGCGGGGAACACCTGCGTGTCGTTGAACACGAAGACGTCTTTCTCATCGAAGTAGTTCAGAATGTCGCTGAACTGGTCGCGATGCTCGATGATGCCGCTCTTGGCGTGTACGACCATCAGTCGACAGTCGTCGCGGTAGGGAGTTGGGTACTGTGCAATTCGGTCCTCTGTGAGTTTGTAGTTGAATTGTGATAACTTCATATATGTAAGGTTGTGAGGTTATGAGGTTCTTTCATTCGCTTCGCCCGGCGAAAGCGTTCCTGCGGGCTGGGCGGTGGGGGCATGAGGTTGTAAGGTGGCCAGCCACGGCTCGAAGTCTTCAATCTTCATGCACTGTTCGACATGGATGTCGCCGATGCGTGTGCGTCGCAGGCCGATGAGGTGGGCGCCGCTTTGGAGCGCCTCGCCGATGTCGCGGGCCAGGGCACGGATGTAGGTGCCCTTTGAGCAGACGATGCGCAGGCGCAGCTGCATCAGTCCGGGGTCGAAGTGCTGCAGTTCCAGTTCGTCGATGACCAGCACCTTGGGTTTCAGGGCCACGTCCTCGCCCTTGCGGGCCAGTTTGTAGGCCCGGTGGCCGTCGACCTTGCAGGCCGAGAAAGCAGGCGGCACCTGTTCGATGCGCCCGCGGAACCGGGGCAGCACCTCCTCGATGAGCGCCCGTGTGATGTGGTCGGTGGGGTAGACGTGGTCGATGGGCTTTTCCAGGTCGAAACAGGGCGTGGTGGCTCCGAGCTGCAGGGTGGCTACGTACTCCTTTGTCCCTGCCTGCAGTTGGTCGATTTGTTTCGTGGCGCGTCCCGTACACACAATGAGCACCCCCGTGGCCAGGGGGTCGAGCGTGCCGGCATGTCCCACCTTCAGTTTCTTCAGGCCGAGATGCTGGCACAGGAGCCAGCGCACCTTGGCCACCAGATTGAACGAGGTCCAGCGCAGCGGCTTGTCGAAGTAGAGTACGGTGCCTTCTTGGAAGTCCATGCGGTTTCCTTTATTCAACGGACAACATCAGCAACAGACCCACGATGGCGCAATAGATGCCGAAGTAGACGAGTTTACCTTTACGCACGAGGTGAATCATCCACTTGCAGGCCACGCAGCCGCTGACGAACGCCGTGACGAACCCGATGAGCAATGCCTCGGTGCTGATGCCTGCCGTGGCAACCTCGGTGCCGTGCTTCATGGCCTTCAGTATGTCGAGCAGGGCCTCGCCCAGGATGGGGGGGATGACCATGAGGAAGGAGAACTGAGCCAGTTTGTCCTTCTTGTTGCCCAGGAGCATGCCTGTGGCGATGGTGGAGCCCGAGCGGCTCAGTCCCGGCAGCACGGCAGCGGCCTGTGCCAGGCCGATGACGAAGGCGTCGCGCAGCGTGATTTCCCTCTTGTGGTGTTCGTGCTGGCGGTCGGCATAGTAGCTGAAGATGAGCAGCAGGGCGGTGACGACCAGGCAGGTGCCCACGAGGAACAGGCCGGAGCCGAAGAAGTACTCGACGTAGTCCTTGAAGAACACGCCCACGATGCCCACGGGAATCATGGACACCAGGATGCACAGGGCGTATTGCTGCTCCTTGTTGAGCTGGCCCTCCCAGCGGAAGAGGCCTTTCAGAATCCACACGATTTCCTTCCACAGGATGGCCAGTGTGGAGAGTACGGTGGCCACGTGTACGGCCACGGTGAAGGTGAGGTTTTGTTCGCCGTTTTCCAGCCCGAACCAGTTGGACGCGATGGTCAGATGTCCGCTGCTCGAAACGGGCAGATATTCAGTCAGTCCCTGTATGAGACCCAGGATGAAAGCTTGTAAGTCGCTCATGTTGTTTTTGGGTTATTTTGTTTAGTTGTTAATCTTTCGGTTTGTGCATGATGCCGTAGATCATGAAGATGAATCCCGCGAAGCACACAGCGGGTGCCAGCTTGATGCGGCGTGCGCTGAAAATGTCGGGGCTGAAGGTGGTCTCGTTGCTTCCCGAGCCAGACATCAGTACGAAGCCGAGGATGATGACTGCCATGCCGATGGCCAGCAGCACATAGTTGGTCTTTCCGAATGCAAAATCTCTTTTCATATTTCTATATCTTTATGTTTATCCAACGTTGAGAGTCTGAACTTTGAACTATTCATACAGTTCTCCTTCGCGCATTCCGAGGTAGTGGCTGACGCTGATGCAGGTACACAGCAGTGTCAGCAGGAGTCCGCACACGAGCACGGCGAGCATGGTGACGGCCATGTTCTCCATGGTCACGTAGTTCGTCATCGTCGGGTCGTACTGCCACAGGGCATGCACGCCGCCTGCCAGCACGGCATCGGCCAGCACGCCTGCGATGAGTCCGATCCATAGGGCACGTTTCATGAACGGCCGGCGGATGAATCCCCACGAGGCCCCGACGAGTTTCATGGTGTGGATGACGAACCGGCGTGAGTAGACCGAGAGGCGCACGGTGTTGTTGATGAGCACCAGGGTCACCAGCAAGAGCAGTCCGGCCAGTCCGAGCAGCACGTAGGTCACCTTGCGCAGGTTGCTGTTGAGCCGTTCCACAAGGTCCTTCTGATAGATGACGTCCGAGACCAGTTGGTTGCTCTTCAGCCGCTTGCTTATCCAGATGAGGCTGTCGGTACAGGCATAGTCGGCCACGAGGTGCATCTCCAGGGAAGGCAGGAAGGGGTTCACCCCGAGAAATTCCGTAGGGTCCTGCCCTGTGGCTTCGGTGCCCTCTTTCAGTGCCTGTTCGCGACTGATGTAGTTGATGTCCTTCACCCAGGGGCGCTTTTCCAGTTTTTTCATGTAGCTGATGGTGGCCGAGTCGGTGGCGTCGTCGGTCATCATCACGGTCACGGTCAGGCTCTGTCGCACGCTCTGGCTCAGCCGGTGGGCGGTCAGTGCGCAGATGACGACCAGCCCCATCAGAATCAGTACGAACGTGGTGCTGATGGTGCTCGTCAGTGCCTGCCATTGCAGGCCTATTTTTTTACGTTTCTTAGGCATCGAAGTATGTTTATATATAGGATTGAAGGTTTTTCGGTTAACTTTGGGATGGAACGACGGTTCCCTTTAGTGTGGCGCTGGAGGCTTCGGTGATTCTGACGCGCACCGTCTGGCCGATGTGGCAGCCGTGGCGGTCGATGATGACCACCTTGTTCTGCTCCGTGCGGCCGTAGAGTTGTTCGCGCGAACGCTTGCTCACGCCCTCCAGCAGCACGTCGAACTCGCGTCCCACGCAGCGGCGGTTGCTCTCGGCGGAGAGTTGGTTCTGCAGGGCGATGAGTTCGTTCAGCCGGCGTATCTTCACCTCCTCGGGCACGTCGTCCGCGAAGTGCTTGCTGGCGTAGGTGCCGGGGCGTTCCGAGTACTTGAACATGAAGGCCGAGTCGTACTGGCACTCGCGCATGAGCGAGAGCGACTGCCGGTGGTCGTCCTCCGTCTCGCCGCAGTATCCGGCAAAGATGTCTGTCGTGAGGGCGCAGTCGGGCACGATGCGGCGGATGGCCTGCACGCGGTCCATGTACCACTGGCGGGTGTACTTGCGGTTCATGCGCTTGAGCACCTCGTCGCTTCCGCTCTGTACGGGCAGGTGGATGTGGCGGCACACGTTCGCCTCCTCGGCAATGACGCGTAGCGTTTCGTCCGACATGTCCTTGGGGTGGCTGGTGGTGAAGCGCACGCGCATCTCAGGCACCGTCTGTGCCACCAGGCGCAGAAGTCCGGGGAACGACAGCTCCCCTTGAGGGGCTTTGTAGGAATTGACGTTCTGCCCCAGCAGGGTCACCTCTTTGTAGCCACGGTCGCGCAGGTCGCGCACCTCGCGCAGGATGCTCTCCACGTCGCGGCTGCGTTCGCGTCCACGGGTGTAGGGCACGATGCAATAGTGGCAGAAGTTGTTGCAGCCGCGCATGATGGAGACGAAGCCTCCGATGTGTGGTCCGCAGATGCGCTGGGGCACCACATCGCGGTAGGTCTCCGTCAGCGACAGTTCCACGTTGATGGCCTTGTGCCCCAGTTCCGCCTGCGCCACGAGGTCGGGCAGCGAGAGGTAACTGTCGGGGCCGGCCACGAGGTCCACGCCGTGGTGGTCTATCAGTTCTTCGCGCACGCGCTCTGCCATGCAGCCCAGCACGCCCAGGATGAGGCGTCGGCCGCGGCGGCGCAGCGAGTTGTAGTATTCCAGGCGGCTTATGATTTTCTGCTCTGCATTGTCGCGCACCGAGCAGGTGTTCAGGAACACGGCATCGGCCTCGTCCCCCGTCTGGCACACTTCGTAGCCCGCCATGCCCATCACCGAGGCCACCACCTCGCTGTCGGCCACGTTCATCTGGCATCCGTATGTCTCTATATAGAGTTTTTTCATGCTCAAGTCAGTCAAAAAAGGGCACACTACCCCAATATCGAGCGCGAAGATACAACAATTAATTAAAAATTAAAAATTCTTCCTTCAAAAAGTGGGCAGACCCCGTGAAAATACCTTTTTTTAGTGCACTTCTGTTGAAAACGGGCCGGACACGGGGGAGGTCTGCACCCCGATGTGCCTCGTCGGGGGAGGGTAGAAGGGCGGTCTGTCCGGAGGCGGGGCCCACAGCGTGCCGGACAGGCTCACGGTTTAGGAAAAAAGTTTACACTTGTGCATGGAGGTCGGGAGAATCCTACTTGCTTCGCCCGATCACATTACTATGCTTCCGGGGGTAAGAATACTATGCTTATGGGGATAACCTTAGTAATCTTATCCGCCTAAGCATAGTATTCTTATCTAAAAGGGGCTTTTTGGCCATGGGGC
>JAFTEX010000069.1 GCA_017453445.1 Bacteroidaceae bacterium | reverse complement strand
CTGATAATCAAACGGTTGCTGGAATATACGCCGCAAGATTCTGTTGAAAGAGAATTGTCGTACCCCTATACGGAATTACAGATGATTGGAGTTTCGTTTGATGACATTAATGCAATATAGAGGAATCGCTGAATAGTTACCAAGAGGTTATTTTGCTGTTTGAATTATGCTATAGTCAAATATTGGCGTTTGAGTGCCGTGTGCCGGCATTTCCTTTGTTGAAAGAGTCGTCGTTGTAGAAATTTCTTCAAGAAATGACGACCATGAGAATGTCCCTTGGCCTTTCTTGTTCTCCAACGTTGAAGCGAATACATATGTAAAAACGTCCATACCCCCGGCTGGTGTCTTAGCCCCCCATGAGGACTGGCCTGGTGAAGCAGAACAAACAATCAAATCCCCACGATAGCCGAGAAAAGCACTGACTAATGAAGATGGGTAAGATGTCTCACTACTTGGTGTTTCTTGAGATTTTTGGAGAGATGGTATCAAAACGTCGTCTATTTCCGGGTTTCCCTCAAAGCCAAACAGAGTGTTGCTGCAAACTGCAAATGTTAGGGTCAGTCTTGCACCCTTGTCTTTAAGCGACTGGTGTATCCAAGACATCGGAATTGCCTTGTTCGCTTGTTCTTCAAACATCATCAATGGATATTTATAGCGTTCGAAATCATCTGAATTGCGACCACCATGTCCTACATAATAGAAGAATATGACATCTGTACTATCACACTGCAAATTAGCAATGACGTTCTTACAGTTCTCTGTGGAAAAGGCTCCGCTATAGAAATCGTATATTTTACAGCCACAGCCATGTTGTTGAACCTCTGCGCTGACAGCAGTTATGACTTTCTCATATAGAAAGTCTTTGGCTGTTTTATCCAATGCACCCACGTTTGGGTCATCGGTGTTGAAAAAGGTTATCCAATGAATAGTACCTGCATTTAAGCAAACGACCGTTCCAATAAATACTAAGGAAAGACAAATTCTCTTACTAATTACCTTTTCAATGAATTTCCCAAGGTAGAGACTTCCTGCGTAAAAAGAATGTTTCATAACTATAATCATTTTTGTTTCTCAGATTAACTTAGAATAAACGCGAAAAGTCCGTCAACGTCTGCCTTTGGACAGATTGTTGAGGACTTTTTCCATATGTCTTGAACCTTTGTGGGTTCTTATATTATCGGTTGCAAGCGGAATAACCATATTTGCTTTTAGCCTGTTCGTTAATACTTCTATTCAATTGGCAATGTCTGTACTAACTTTAGGGCATAAAGAAAGCGCAGACCCTCACCATATCTCTTCCAGGCTTAGCACGGCCCCGTATTACCTATGGTTTGAAGTCTGCGCCAATGCGCAAACTCCCAATGGTAATACGGTGTTGCTCGTTTTTTCTCTGGTGAGGTGCTAATTCGGAAGAGAATTTGAGCAAATATGTTTCGTGATTCGTCAGGGTACAGTTAACCCCTCAATAATCGCGGCGTAAAGGTAGTAAAAATAAATCAAACAAATGCAAAAAACACAAATTATCTTATATTTCTTGGCTTATTTTAGTTGTTTTTTTACTTGATGCTTCAAAATATCACCTCCTTTTTCCTCTAAAGACTGCATTTCTTTAATGTTTACCAATACTCCATCTGTTAGGTTGACTACCTCCATCTTGCTTTCGAGGCTGACCTTGGCACAAACCTGAGTGTTGCCTCTACTCTTGTGTCCAAGTATCTTGCCGACGGTGGAGATGTCCGTGCCTGTACTGATGGCGAGGGTGGTCACCGTGTGGCGAGCCATGTGATAGGTAATGTGCTTCCATTCGAGTCTCCGCATGTCACTGAAACGTGAGCTGAGCATCTTCTTGCCATCATTGTAGGTACAAGTTTCAGAAAGGCGATGAATCCCTTGCAGAAGTCCTTGTCCATTTTGTGAAGTGGCAACTGCTCATTACCTGTATATAATAGATACTCTCTGATTTGTGCCCGAAGTTTTTTCTTGGCACGGGTACTGGAAACGGAAAGGTTGGCATCCGCTTCGATGTACCTGTCCGTATAGTCAAGAAGGGTGGTGGTTATTTTGTTGACCTTCTCCCAATCCACAAGGCTGACCTTCTGGCTGTCAAGGATGCGTCGAGCCTTGATTTGCTCGGCTGGCTTCATGGTGTTCTGGTTTTGAATCTTCGTCGCAGCCGACGCTTCAGGCACGAGATAGAGCTTCAGACCTTCCGTCTTGCGTGTGCCACGCATGTAGATGTCACGGTAAAGGCCGGACTGTCAGTGTCGCTGGCGGCGCAGGTTTTGCACGATGCGGCTCATCTGGTTGGGGATGCGAATCTGCTGCGGGCACTTCGAGAGGCAGGCTTCGCAGTCGACGCACTGGTTGGCACGCGATTCGGCGGAGAGGACCTTGTTGTACTGGCTGACGAACTGCTCGCGCCGCTCGGCGTAGTCGGGGTCCGTGGGGGCGGGCAGGGGCAGTAGGTGATTGTGAAGGGCCTCGTTGTAGAAGGCAAAGTTGCCGGGGATGTCCACACCGTAGGGGCAGGGCATACAGTAGGCGCAGGTGGTGCAGGGGATGGTGGGGATGCCCGCCATGCCGTCGGCAATCTTCTCCAGGAGTTGGTTCTCGGCCTCGGTGCAAGGCTCCAGGGGCGAGAAGGTGCGGACGTTCTGCACGAGGTGGTCCATCACGTTCATGCCGCTCAGCGTGGTCAGTATGTTGGGGTGCGAGCCCACCCAGCGGAAGGCCCACTGGGCTGCCTGGTCATCGGGGCGCAGGGCATGGAGCTGGTTGGTGTATTCCTGCGACATGCGTGTCAGGCCGCCGCCGCGCAGCGGCTCCATCACCACCACCTGAATGCCGTTCTTCTCCAGTTTGTCGTAGAGGTATTCGGCATCGGCGTCGTGCTGCCACCCTTTCTTGTTGAGCGAGGCGTGGCGCCAGTCGAGGAAGTTCATCTGTATTTGCACGAAGTCCCAGTGGTACTTGTCGTTGTGGTCGATGAGCCAGTCGAACACACGTACGTCGCCGTGGTACGAGAAACCAAGGTGACGTATGCGCCCAGCCTCCCGCTCGCTGACGAGGAAGTCCAGCAGTCCGTTGTCGAGGAATCGGCCGTGGAGGTTCTCCATGCCGCCCTGTCCGACGCCGTGGAGCAGATAGTAGTCGATGTGGTCCACGCGCAGTTCGCGGAACGACTTCTCGTACATCTTCTTCGACTCCTCGAAGGGCCACGTGCTCTTGTCGTAGTTCGACATCTTGGTGGCCACGAAGTAGCGGTCGCGCGGATGGCGGCTGAGTGCGGCGCCTGTCACGCCCTCGTTGCGCCCGCCGCCGTACATGGGGGCCGTGTCGAAGTAGTTGACGCCGTGGGCCAGGGCGTAGTCCACCAGTTGGTTCACCTCCTCCTGACTTCGGGGCAGGCGCATCATGCCGAAGCCCAACAGGGATATGCGCTCCCCGGAGCCGTGCTGCACGCGGTAGGTCATGCGGTTTTCGCCCTCGACGGGGGCGGCGGTCGTGGTGTCGTCGGCAAAGACGTTCAGAGGGTCCAGGGCCATCAAGGCGGCTGCGGAGCCTGCCCCCACGCCCAGTCGGCGCAGGAAGTCGCGGCGCGAGAGGTCCGTTCCTTCGTTCTTCTTGTGGTTTTTCATATTTGGTGGTTGGGTGGTTTAGTCGTTTGGTGGTTTGGTGGTTTGATGTGGTCAAAGTTACGGAATATTTTGGGAATGTGCAAATTCTGTCCCGCGAAAACATGGTTGTCCGTTTCGTATGTCAGGAAAAATGATTAACTTTGCGGAAAGGATACCTTAAAGAAGAATACAAAGACATGAAAAAGACTTTCATGGACAACGATTTCCTGCTGCAGAGCCCTACGGCACAGACGCTCTACCACGAGTGCGCCGAGCATCTGCCCATCATCGACTACCATTGCCACCTCGACCCGCGTCTCGTGGCCGAGGACCACCGCTTCCGCTCCATCACCGAACTGTGGCTCGACGGCGACCACTACAAGTGGCGTGCCATGCGGGCCAACGGCGTGGAGGAACGGCTGGTGACGGGGCGCGAGGCTTCGGACTGGGAACGCTTCGAGGCATGGGCACGGACGGTGCCCTACGCCCTGCGCAATCCGCTCTACCACTGGACCCACATGGAACTGCGCTCGGCCTTCGGCATCACCCGGCGGCTCAATCCCGAAACGGCCCGCGACATCTTCGACCAGTGCAACGAACGGCTGCACGACGACCCCTCGCTGTCGGCACGCGGACTGATGCGCCGTTACGGCGTGGAGATGGTTTGCACCACCGACGACCCCGTCGATGACCTGCGCCACCACCGTCGGTTGCGCGACGAGGGCTTCGACATCAAGGTGCTGCCCACGTGGCGCCCCGACAAGGCCATGCAGGTGGACCAGCCCGAGGCCTTCCGCTCGTATGTGGAACGCCTGTCGGCCGCGGCAGACATGGCCGTCCGGTGGTTCCCCGACTTCGTGGATGCCCTGCAGCGGCGGCACGACTTCTTTGCCCAGATGGGCTGTCTGCTGAGCGACCACGGACTGACGGCCTTCGAGGCTGAGGCCTGGACCGAGGAGGGAGTCAGTGCCATCTTCGACAAGGCCCTCGGCGGCACGCTGCCCACCGAACGGGAGTGCGCCCAGTTCCGCAGTGCCATGCTCTACATCTTTGCCGTGCAGGACTACGAAGCCGGATGGGCACAGCAGTACCACTACGGCCCCCTGCGCAACACGTGCAGCCGGCTCTATCGTCAGTTCGGACCCGATGCCGGTTGCGACAGCATGGGCGACCGCCGCACGGCCGAGTCGATGGCCCGCTTTCTCGACCGTCTGGACCGTGAGGGGCGGCTGACGCGCACCATCCTCTACAACATCAACCCGGCCGACAATGCCATGGTGGCCACGATGATTGGCAACTTCCAGGACGGCACGCTGCCCGGCAAGGTGCAGTGGGGCTCGGGCTGGTGGTTCCTCGACCAGCGCGACGGCATGGAGCAACAGATGAACACGCTCTCCACGCAGGGCCTCCTGAGCCGCTTCGTGGGGATGCTCACCGACTCGCGCTCCTTCCTTTCCTATCCGCGCCACGAATACTTCCGCCGTATCCTCTGCAATCTCCTCGGTCAGGACATCGAAGCCGGCCTCCTGCCCTTCGACGGCTACGAACACGACCGCATCCGCCAGATGGTGAGCGACATTTGCTATTACAATGCCAAGCGATACTTGAGAATCTCCAGACCCACCAGACCCACCCCCGACCCCTCCCTGTGAGGGAGGGGAGTATATACGGACATAAATAATAATGGAATAATACATTACATATAATAATGATGAATAAGAATGAGCAAGCAGCAAAAGTAACTACCCCCCTCCCTCCCAGGGAGGGGCAAGGGGGTGGGTCTTCTCCCTTTCCTAATGAGGGGCAGGGGGGTAGGTCTCACTGGCGCTGGTATCTCTGCGCCCTGCTCTTCGCCGCCACCATGGTGAACTACCTCGACCGTCAGGTCCTCTCCCTTACGTGGAAGGACTTCATTGCCCCCGAGTTCCACTGGAGCGATTCGGACTACGGCAACATCACGGCGGCCTTCTCCCTCTTCTATGCCTTCGTCAGCCTGTTCGCAGGCAAGTTCATCGACTGGGTCGGCACCAAGCGTGGCTATCTCATTGCCATCTTCGTCTGGAGCCTGGGCGCCTGTCTGCACGCCACCGGCGGCTGGCTGACGATGCACCTCCATGGGTTGGAAAGCGCAGAAGCCCTTCGGGCTGTTGAGGCCGGCAGCACACTGGCCGTGGCCGTATCCACGACCTCCGTATGGCTCTTTCTGGTCTTCCGTGTCGTGCTGGCCGTGGGCGAAAGCGGCAACTTCCCCGCTGCCATCAAGGTGACCACCGAATACTTCCCGAAGAAAGACCGTGCGCTGGCCACCAGCATCTTCAATGCCGGTTCGTCGGTCGGAGCCTTGATAGCACCGCTTTCGGTGCCCTTCCTGGCCCGTGCCTACGGATGGGAATGGGCGTTCATACTCATCGGTGCCCTCGGCTTCCTGTGGATGGGCTTTTGGCACTGGATGTACGAAAGTCCGGAAAAGTGTCCCCATGTCAACGAGGCCGAACTGGCGTATATAAATCTCGACTCTCCCTCCGCCCTGCCCGTGAGGGAAGGAGCGGGGGCCTCAGATGCCGACAACCGGCCAACCGACATGAAGCAATCTCCCTCCTCCCTCACGGGCAGGGCGGAGGGAGAGTCCGAGTCTCTTACCCTTCTCCAGTGCTTCCGCCTGCGCCCGACGTGGGCCTACATCTGCGGCAAGTTCTTCACCGACGGCGTGTGGTGGTTCCTCCTGTTCTGGGCCCCGGCCTATTTCAGCGACCAGTATGGCTATCGCTCCGACTCCGCGATGGGGGCCATGCTCATCTTTGTGGTTTACCTCATCGTGACGGTGGTGAGCATTGCCGCCGGCGGACTGCTGCCCAAATACTTCATGGTGCGCCGCGGGATGGAAGCCTATGCAGGCCGGCTGCGTGCCATGCTGTTCTTCGCCTTCCTGCCCGTCTTCTCCCTCTTTGCCCAGCCGCTGGGGCTGTGGAGCGCGTGGTGGCCGGCCATCATCATCGGTCTGGCCGGTGCGGGCCATCAGTCGTGGTCGGCCAACCTCTACAACACCGTCGGCGACATGTTCCCGAAGTCGGCCGTGGCCACCATTACGGGCATCGGCACCATGGTGGGCGGCATCGCCTCCTTCATCGTCAACAAGGGTGCGGGCAAACTCTTCGACTATAGTGCAGCCCTCGGGGCCGACTTCCAATTCTTCGGTTTCGAAGGCAAGCAGGCCGGCTACATGATAGTCTTCTGCTACTGCGCCGTGGCCTACCTCTTTGCATGGACTTGCATGAAGACCCTCGTGCCCCGCAACGAGACCCCTCAAAATCACTAAATCACTAAATCACAAATTCTCTGCATACAATGGAACTGACATGGCGTTGGTTTGGCCGGAAGGACAAAATCACCCTTCCGATGCTGCGACAAATAGGCGTGGAGGGCATCGTCACGGCCCTGCACGATGTGCCCTTGGGCGAAGTGTGGACGCGCGAGCAGATTCGCGACCTGCGTGAATACATCGAGAGCCACGGCCTGCGATGGAGCGTGGTGGAGAGCCTGCCCGTCACCGAGACCATCAAGTACGGCGGCCCCGACCGAGACCGACAGCTGGAGGTCTATCGGCAGAGCCTGCGCAACCTGGCCGCCGAAGGCATTCGCACGGTCTGCTACAACTTCATGCCCGTGCTTGACTGGGCACGCACCGACCTCCTGCACCCCAACCCCGACGGCACCTCGAACCTCTACTTCTCCTACGCCGAGTTTGCCTATTTCGACATCTTCATACTCCGGCGCCACGGGGCACGCGAGGAGTGGGCCGCCTTCAATCGTTTCCCCGGGCGCAATGTGCTGGCCGAGGCCGAAGCCCTGCGCAAGACCATGCCCCCCGAGGGCGAACACCGGCTGGTGGAGAACATCATCGTGAAGACACAGGGCTTCGTCAGCGGCAACATCCGCGAGGACGACGAGCACCCCTTGGAACTCTTCCGCCAGTTGCTGGCACTGTACGACGGCCTCACGCGCGAACAGCTGCGCGAGAACATGCGCTACTTCCTGGAGGCCGTCATGCCCGTCTGCGACGAGTGCAACATCAATCTCTGCGTCCATCCCGACGACCCGCCCGTGCCCGTGCTCGGCCTGCCGCGCATCGCAGGCTCCGACGAGGACTTCGAGTGGCTCCTGCGTGCCGTGGATAACCCGCACAATGGCCTGACCTTCTGTGCCGGCTCGCTCTCCGCCGGGCTGCACAACGACGTGGTGGCTTTGGCACGGAAGTATGCGCGCCGCACCCACTTCGTCCACCTGCGCTCGTGCCACGTCCTGCCCAACGGCGACTTCACCGAGGCCAGCCATCTCGCCGGTCGTGCCAACGTCGTGGAACTGTGCCGCATCTTCGAGGCCGAGAATCCCGCCTTGCCCATGCGCGTCGACCACGGCCGCACCATGCTTGGCGACGAGACCCGTGGCTACAACGCCGGCTACAGTTTCCTCGGCCGCATGTTTGCCCTTGCCCAAGTGCAGGGCGTGCTGGCGGCCATTAAGTGAACAAAAGACCTGACCCCAGAGGACCCACCAGACCCACCCCCAGCCCCTCCCTGTAATGGAGGGGAGTATATACGGACATAAAGAATAATGGAATAATAATACATTACATATAATAAATTACATATAATAGTGATGAATAAGAAGAATCAAGCAACAGAGGTAACTGCCCCCCTCCCTCCCAGGGAGGGGCACGGGGGTGGGTCTTCTCCCTTTCCTAATGAGGGGCAGGGGAGAGGGTCTTTGTTTAACATCCATGGCAACGTGACCGTCATTACGGGCGGAACGGGCGTGCTCGGTCGCGCCATTGCCCAATACTTGGCACTCGAAGGTGCCCATGTCGTCATCCTCGGTCGCAAGGCAGAGGTCGGTCAGCAGATAGTGACCACCGTCCGCGAGGCCCTTGCCCAGTCGGCCTCGGACGGAAGCATAGACTTCATGAAGACCGACGTGCTCAACCGCAACCTCGTGCAGCAGAACTGCGACGAAATCCTTCGACGCTTCGGGCGCATCGACACCCTGCTCAACGCCGCAGGAGGCAACATGTCCGGGGCCACCATACCGCCCGACAAGACCTTCTTCGACCTCGACCCGCAGCAGTTCCAGACCGTCCTCGACCTCAACCTTACGGGCACCGTCATTCCCACGCAGGTCTTCCTGCGCCCGATGGCCGAGCAGGGCCGCGGCGTCATCATCAACTTCTCCTCCATGGCAGCCTTCCGCCCCATGACGCGCGTCTGCGGTTACGCCGCAGCCAAGGCTGGCATCTCCAACTTCACCGCCTACATGGCCACGGAGTGCGCCCGCAAGTTCGGCGAGGGCATCCGCGTCAACGCCATAGCCCCCGGTTTCTTCATTACGGAGCAGAACCGGGCCTTGCTCACCAACCCCGACGGCTCCTATACCGAGCGCGGCCGCGACGTCATCCGTCAGACCCCCTTCGGTCGCATGGGCCAGCCCGAAGAACTCTGCGGCACCATCCACTACCTGATGTCCGATGCCTCGCGCTTCGTCACGGGCACGGTGGCCGTGGTCGACGGCGGCTTCAACGTCTTTGCCATGTAGCGCGGGCTATATGCCCACAAACGACGAGGTGCGGGCCGCCCTCCTCCGCACCCTTCCCCAGCCATAAAATGTGGCCTCGGCGCTTCATGCTCATAGGGGGTGTTTTTCGGGGTTAGTAATCCTCGCGTTCGGGGATTAGTAATCCTCATGCCTTGGGATTAGTAATCCTCACGCCCAGGGATTAGTAATCCTCGTGCCAGGGGATTAGTAATCTTAAAATCCGAGGCATGTTAGGACGGGAGGGGCACCGCTGTTCGCGATGCCCCTCCCGTCCCTTTTCTCACAGGCTTTCCTTCAGAATCTTCACCACTTCGTCGCGCGTCAGACGGTGGTAGCCGGCATCGAAGATAAGGGTGCTGTCGGCAATGGCTTCGATGTTCTCCGCCGTCACGCCGAGTTCTGCGGCGTGCATCACCACGCCAATCTCGCGCATCCACGCTTCCAGTGCCTCGATGCCCTCCTCGGCCAGTTGCGGTTCGCTCTTGCCCTCGGGGCGGATGCCCCAGACGTTCCGGGCAAAGCGGGCGAACTTCTGCACGCCGAACTGCGACACGAAGCGGTAATAGGGGATGGAGACGGCGGCCAGTGTCATGCCGTGGGTGGCATCGGTGTGTGCCCCGATGGCCTGGCCAATCATGTGTACCATCCAGTCCTGACGCTTGGCGCACTTGAGCAGGGTGTTCAGTGCCCACGTAGCCGTCCACATGATGTTGGAGCGTGCCTCGTAGTCCTGCGGGTTCCGTACGGCAATGCGGCTGCTGTGGATGAGCGAGCGCATCAGCCCCTCGGCCAGGTAGTCGCTGGTGTTGTCGTCCGTGCCCGAGAAGTACTGCTCCATGATGTGGCTCATGATGTCGAAGAAGCCAGCCACCATCTGGTACTGCGGCACGGTGAAGGTGAACCGTGGGTTGAGGAGGGTGAATTTCGGGTAGGCATACGGGCCAAACACCTTGCCAATCTTCATGCCGACGGCGCGGTTGGTGATGACGCTTCCGCCGTTCATCTCCGAGCCGGTGCCCACCATTGTCAGCACCGCGCCGACGGGAATCACCCGGCCGGTGGCCTCCTGCTGCTCCACATAGTACTTCTGCCAGGGGTCCCCGTCGCACCAGGCCGACACGCTCACGCCCTTGGCATAGTCGATGGTGGAGCCGCCGCCGACGGCCAGTATGAGGTCCACGTTGTGCTCCCGGGCCATTCGTGCCCCTTCGTAGAGTTTCTCCACCGTCGGGTTGGGCATTACGCCGCCGTCCTCCACGAGGGTCTTTCCAGCCTGCTTCAGGGCCTGCGTCACCTGGTCGTAGATTCCGTTGCGCTTGATGCTGCCGCCACCGTAGCAGAGCATCACCGTGGGGCCGTACTTGGGCAGTTCTTCACTCAGGTACTTCAGGGCATCGTCGCCGAAGTACAGTTTCGTCGGATTGTGATAAGAAAAGTTTCCTTCCATAATCGTAATGTGTTTAGCATAAGGTGAATCTTCCTCCTATTTTATCTGGTTGTACCATTCGTCGCCGACGGGTTCCAGCCACTCGTTGCTTGCTCCCTCCTGCACGTCCTTGTGATAGGTCAGGTGCTGGAACCACGAGTCGCGAGCGGCCCCGTGCCAATGCTTCGTCTCGGCGGGGATGGCGATGACCGTGCCGGGCTTCATCTCCACGGCGGGCTTCCCCCATTCCTGATACCAGCCGCGACCGGCCACGCAGATGAGCACCTGCACCTGGCCATGATGGACGTGCCAGTTGTTGCGGCAGCCGGGTTCGAACGTCACGTTCACGACAGCCCCGAGGTCGGCCAGGTAGCTCTGGCCGATGAAGTACTGTCCGTAAGGATTCTTCTCCCCCTTCGGCCAGACGTTGAAGTCGACGGGAGCCACCTTTTGGCAGGGTTCGCCGAACACGCTGGCCACGGCCTGTTCGCAGCGCACGGCCTCCGCCTCGCCCACCCGGGCGCGAAGTACGGAGGGGATGTCGCGCAACTGTCCGTCGCTGACGCCCATGTTCCGGGCACCGCTGACGTGCGCCTTCAGTTGCGGTTCACAGCCGGGCAGGGCCGATATGGCCGAGACGGTGACGATTTCGCGCTCGGCAAACGAGAGGGTGTTGCGCGCAAAAATGTCGCCGAAAAGGTGCGCCTTCAGGTAGTAGTCCGTCTGCGGTGCAAACGTGTATGTGAAGGGCTGTCCGCCGCAGAGCCTCGTTTGCACCTCGGTGCCCTGCTTCAGCGCGTCGTAGTCGTCGGGCAGCGCGTCGGCCTCGCGCCCCTTCGTCGTCGGCAGTCCGGCCTCAGTGCGCTCCTTCACCGCCTGTTGCAAGGCACCCAGCGCATTCAGCGAACGGGGGAATCCTGTGTAGGCATAGAGTTGCGAGAGGGCTTCCTTGATTTCGCTGACGGAGAGCCCCGCCTCCAGTCCTTTGTTTACTTCTTTCTTCAGGGCTTCCATGTTGCCCTTGGCCTCGTGGGCGGCAATGGCCACGAGTGCCTGTTCCTTGTCTGTCAGGTTCATGATTGTCTGTGATTTCAGTTGCGCGGCGACCAGCGTTGCGGCAGCCACGGTCAATAACATTTTCTTCATGCCTCCAGTTCTTTATTTCTTCCTTTGATTGTCTGTTTCACCTTGCCAAGGTCCTTACAGCGCCTTCACCCACGTCTCCAAGTCCTGCTTCGAGGCTTCGTTGAGCAGGCGGCCCTCCTTCCAGTCGACATCGGGGTAGGTGGCGCGGAGGTCTTCGCAGGCCTTCTGGATGCTGCTGCCGCCCGAGGTGGCGAAGGGGATGACGGTCTTGCCCCGGAAGTCGTAGGCCTCCATGAAGGTGTTGACGATGGTGGGGCAGGTGTACCACCAGATGGGGAATCCGACGAAAATCACGTCGTAGTCCTGCATGTTCTGCAACTTGTCCGTGATGGCGGGGCGACTGCTCTTGTCCTTCATCTCGAGGCTTGAGCGCGACTTCTGGTTGCGCCAGTCGAGGTCGGCTTCGGTGTAGGGCTGTTCGGGCTTGATTTCGTGGAGGTCGGCTCCGGAGACTTCGGCCAGTCTCTGGGCCACCGCGCGAGTGACGCCCGACGCCGAGAAGTAGGCTACCAGTGTCTTCGTCTCTTTGTTCTCCTTGTTCTCACTTTTTGAACAGGCGCTCAGGCTCATGGTCGTCAGTGCGGTCAGCATGATGAATAGTTTTTTCATAGTCATTTCTCTTCTTCTTTTATGTTGATGTTACCTTATCACTTTTTTACCGCTCTTTATGAATACGCCGTTGGCAGGGTGCTCCGTCCGCCGGCCTCCGAGGGTGTAGAACGTGTCCCGGGGCTGGTCGGCTGGGATGCCACGAAGGGCGGTGGCATCGGACGTGAGCGACAGCGTGACGCGGATGTGGGTCTCGCCAGCCTTCAGGAAGGTGGGCAGTTCGCTCTCCGAGAGGTCGGCAATTTTGCCCAGCGGGGTGTAGCTCCAGGAGTTGGAACCGTAGAAGAGGCAGATGTTGCTGCCGTTGTAGAGCACGATGTCGCCCGGCTGGGCTGTGACGTGCTGATCGTGGGTGGGCAGTGAGAAGCCCAGCGGGCCCCAGATTTCAAAACCGCCGCTGGCGCTGAGTGTCAGGGTGAGGGGGCCGTCTTGCAGTTTTTCCACGAGTGCCTGTGTGGCCGGGTTGTCGGCCAGCGTGGCCCGTTGGGTTTGACGGTCGATGGTGATGTACATGTCGAGGGATTCTTGTGAGGTTTGGAAGTGCTGAGTCTGGAGCCAATCGGTCACGAGTGTGCCCATGCGGCTTCGGTTTTGGTTGTTAATCCAGAGTGCGTCGCCCGCCCATGTGGCTTCGGGGACAAGACGCTTGCAGTCGGCCACGACTCCGCTGATGCCGCTGCTGGCACTGGAGACGACGAGGGCGATGGTCTTGTCGGCCATCTGCGGGCCGTGGTGGAAGAGATAGGTCTGCATCAGGGCAGCCATCTGGCTCCACCAGAGGGGGGTGACGATGACGATGTTGCGGTAGCCGTCGAGCGACGTCGGCACGGGGTCAATGGCGGGATAGCTGGCGGCGTCGTCAGGATTGGCCTTGATGGCGTTGAGCAACTGGGTGCCGAGGGCATAGCCGTTAGCCTCATATTTCAGTCCCTTCTCGGCGGGCTGAATCTCCAGTACGTCGGCCTCTATGTGGCGGGTCAGTTCGGTCACGATGTCGCGGCAGTCGCCCGTATAGCTGTAATAGACCACAAGCGTCTTGGCAAGATGCCCGGTCGGTGTCTGGGCTGTCGCTTCGGCGGCATCGTGGCTGCAAGACAGGCCCATCAGCGTCGTGAGCAGGAATAAGAGTCGTTTCATGTTAATGCAATTTTTGTCTGCATATACAATCAGATTATTTTTTACGTTCTTTTATTTCTTAAACACTTTGATTACATGGCCGTTGGTGGAGACGATGTTCACGCCATGGGTCAGTTGGGAGCGTTGCGTCCCGTCGAGGGCATAGACGGTCGGGGGAGTCGCCGAATCAGGCTGCAGCTGGGAGATGCCCACGGTCTCTTCGAGGGCTTTCTCGGTCTTGTTTAGGTCGGAGGAGAAGCCCACGTAGCTGATGACCGAGCTGCCCTGAGCGTTTGTGGACGTCAGGCCGAACACCGTCTCGCCGGTGAGTTCATAGCCCTTGTTCTCATCGATGGCCCACGAGACCATGATGCGCCCGTCCTTCAGCGTGCGCACATCGACTGGATTGACGATGTTCACCCATCGGCCATTGATGTACCAGAGTTGGGAGTCGTTCTTGTCCTTCGACACCTCTGTGGCAACAGCCACCAGGTACTTCATTCCCGGTTCCATGTATTTCTGCTCGCGGTAGCGAAGGGCGATGTTCTGTGCTCCCTTCTTGGTGATGGTGATGCTGTTCTCTTTGCTGCTGTAGCGGATGTCGGATTCCGAGAGGCGGTCGCTGACGCGGTTGCGATACCAGTCCAGTGCCTTCCAGGTGTAGAGGTTTGTCGGGACGGAAGTCTCCACTTTCACGGTGGAGGAGTGGGTGGTGCCGAAACCGTCGGTGTAGTTGACCTGAATGTCGGCATGTCCCGGGGTCTGCCCGGCATAGATGATACCGTCCCGGGCATAGGCCACCTGCGGGTCGGAACTGGTGCAGACGGCATCGAGGGTGACGTACTGCGCGGTGCCGTTTTCGTAGGTTGCCCGGACGCTCAGCGTGCGGGTCTGTCCGAGGTAGAGTTTCAGGTTGGTCGGGGTCACCCTGATGCTCTTCACGGCAGCCTTCTCTTCGCTCACGAGGTTCTCGTTGTCAATCTGTACGGAGAGTTCCTGTCCGTCGTAGGCCACTTCGCGGCTGAAGCGCACGGAAGCCTTCGGACCCAGGCCCAGGTTTTTCTCCGCATCGACGAGCACGATGCGGAAGGTGCGCTGCTGCAGCATCCCGTCGAACGAGCCGCGACGTTGGCCGATGGTCAGCGTATGCGTAGCGTCGTCCCATGTGAAGGGTATCTCTGAACTCTTTCCCTGCTCGTAGTTGTAGTTGTCGCGCTCGTCTTCGTAGAGCGTGAACGAACCGTCGGCACCGGGATAGATGCGAATCTCAAGGTTGTCCCAGTTGCTCTGCGAACTGTACTGCACGTCGCTGCCCCAGGGCAGGATGGTGCCCTGTCGGACGTAAATCGGCATCAGTGCCAGGCTGACCTCGCGCGAAAGCTTCTTGCCGCCCTCGTGGTGCTCGCCGCTCCAGAGGTCGACCCATCCGCGCCTGACGGCTTCCCCATTTACGGTCTCTTCGTCTACTGGCAGATAAACACTGCGCTGAGTGGCCTGCGACTGTACCACGGGAGCCACGAGCAGGTCGCGACCGAACATGAACTGGTCTTTCAGTTCGTGGGTCTTGCGGTCTGCAGGATAGGCGATGCCCATGGCGCGCATGAAGGAGTAGTCCTCGGAGTGTACTTGGCGGGCGGTGCTATATATATAAGGTAAGAGGGCGTAGCGAAGGTGAATGTAGCGGTTGATGATGTCGTAGTAGCTTTCCCCCTCCTTGCCGAACTGGTAGATGGCGCGGTCCGTGCCGGAGCCGTGGCTGCGCATGATGGTGCAGAATGTGCCGAACTGAATCCAGCGGCAGTAGAGCTCGCTGTAGTTGTTGTCCTGTCCGGGCACGCCATAGACCCCGTTGAAGAAGCCGCCGATGTCGCTGTTCCAGCTGGGAATGCCGCAGGCAGAGTAGTTCAGGGCTGCAGGAATCTGGTTGGCCAGCGTCTCCCACGAGGCGGTGATGTCGCCGCTCCAGGTGCCGGCTCCGTAGCGCTGCATGCCGATGAAGCCTGAGCGTGTCATAATCATCACGCGCTTGGCCTCCGTCAGCACGTCCTTCTGTGCCCGGTGGCCGTCATAGACTCCGCTGGCGTGCATCAGCGGGAATACATTGCGCATGGAGCGCCACGTGTGCTCGCTTTCGAGCGAGAGCGGGTTCAGGGTGGCGTTGTCCTTGCCGCCCTTGTTCAGCACCACGAAGTCGTTGGTCTGTTCCCAGTCCTCGCCGCCCTGGTAGTGGTCCGGTTCGGAAGAGTCCACCCAGTAGGCGTCCACGCCCTTGCTCACCACGCCTTCCCAGAGGCACTTCCAGTAGTAGTCACGGGCCGACTGCTGGTAGGGGCTGTAGACCGCCACGCCGGAGTTGGGAGGGAAGGTGCCCGTCATGATGGTGTTGCCTTGCTTCATCAGTTGGTTGTGGTCCTTGAAGTACTGATACTGCTTTGTGTCGGGACCGAAGTTTGCCCAGAACGAGATGAGCAGATGGGCACCGTCGGCGTGCAGGCCGTCGATCATCTGGGGGTAGGTGGTGCTGAACTGAGGATTCAGGAACTCCATAGCGTTCCACATATTATTGTTGCCCCAGTACTGCCAGTCCTGCACCACGCAGTCGATGGGCACCTGCAGCGAGCGGTACTTCTGCATCACGCCCAGCGTCTCCATGGCACTCTGGTAGCGCTCCTTGCTCTGGAAATAGCCGAAGGTCCAGAGGGGCACCATCGTGGCCTTGCCCGTCAGTTCGCGCAGTCGCCGCACCACGTCGTCGCCCCGGTGTGCGTCGCCCACCAGCACGTAGTAGTCCACGGCGTGGGCCGCCTCGGTCCGGAAGGTGGCTCCGCTGGAGGCGTTGTCGCTGAAGTCACAGGGTCCATACAGGTCCCAGTACAGTCCGTAGCCCTTTACCGAGTGGAAGAAGGGAATCCAGACCGATGTGTTGTTCTGCACCATGTGGCTGTAGTTCTTGTTGCGGTGGTTCAGGTTGCCGTCCTGTACCTGGCCTAAGCCGTATATGGCCTCGCCGCTGGCCAGCGTGAAGGACTGTGCCACGTCGTAGGGGTCTATGGCGTGGGCGGTGCGGCGTGTGAAGGTTGGCTTCGTGCGTTCCTTTATCAGCGTCGTGCCGTCGGGGCGGAAGAAACTGAGCATGCCCGTGTTCTTGTTGCATACCACCTTCACCCCTGACGTCAGCAGGGTGTCGGTCTTGGCGCCTTTCCTGAGTTCCGGTGTCACGTTTTGCGGTGCCATCGTCACCACCACCTTCGGGTCTGATTTCCCAAGCGGGTCCTCTGTCTGATACTTCGTCACTCGCACAATCTCCGGCGAGTAGAAGGTGACTTCTGTCTTTATGCCGTCGATTGTCATAGAGTAGTCCTGCGCACTCACGCTCGTCAGGGTCGACATCATAAGTGTAAAAAGAACTGTTTTTCTCATGGTTTATATCTTTTTGTGTTTCTTTTGATGTTGCAAAGATACGGACAAATCTTGAAACTGCGCATAATTTATTTACAGATAATTCAACCAAAATTACGGAATCCCCCCTCTCGCCACATTGCAGCCTATCCCATTCTTTTCATGCAGCCGCTGATGAGGCCGCTCATGCTCCCCGGAAGTGGAATTTCCGTAATTTTGGTTGAATTATCTGTGATTAAGTTATGGCGGACTGACAATTTTGGCGTATCTTTGTGGGATGAAAACATTTTTTTTGTAGCTAACTGACTATATTTTTATATGAAACTTGCAAGAATTTCTTCCATGCTGTTTCTTGCGCTCGGCACTCTGGCAGCGCAGGGACAGGTGAAACTGGACTTCGACTTCAACCGCCGAGGCCCGATTGTGACGGATGACCACTACGGCATCTTCTACGAGGAAATCAACCACGCCGGCGACGGCGGCCTCTACGCCGAACTGGTCAGAAACCGCTCGTTCGAGGAGGACATGAACAGTCCCATCTGCTGGGCTAAGGTGGGCAACGCCGACATCAGCCTGACGAGCGACCGAATGATCAACACCGTGCAGCAGCGCGCCCTGCGCGTGGACATCAAAGCCGCCGGCGGCGGCGTGCGCAACGAGGGCTACTGGGGCATCAACATTGTCAATGGACGCACTTATACGCTCTCCCTTTGGCTGCGCGCCGAGGACAACTACGCGGGCACGTTGACGGCTGAACTGCAAACGGCCGACGGACGCCGGATGGGCAACGTGACCATCCCCGTGAATGCCACGCAGGAGTGGCAGAAGTTGACGGCCACCATCAAGGCCACGGGCAACGAGGCACGCGGCTACCTGGCCCTGAAAGGCTCGGCCAAGGGCGTGGTCTATCTGGACGTGGTGAGCCTGTTCCCGCCCACGTTCAAGAATCGTCCCAACGGTTGCCGTGAAGACCTGGCACAGATGCTGGCCGACCTGCACCCGCGCTTCATGCGCTTCCCGGGCGGCTGCTACATCGAGGGCTTCTACGGCGACGGCGGCACGAACCGCTTCGAGTGGAAAAAGTCAGTAGGCCCCATCGAAGAACGCCCCGGACACCTGAACCGTAACTGGGGCTACAAGGTGACCGACGGCATGGGCTACCACGAATGTCTGCAACTGGCCGAAGACCTGGGGGCAAGTTCGCTGTTCGTCGTGAACATGGGCATCGGGCACGAATGGAAGGTGGACGAGAACAACATCGACCCCTTCATCCAGGAAGCCCTGGATGCCATTGAATATGCCCGAGGCTCGGCCACGGAGACCTTCTACGGACGTATGCGTGCGGAAAACGGACACCCCGAACCCTTTGACCTGAAATACATGGAAATCGGCAACGAGCAGGAGTTCATGCTCAACCGCGACGACTACATGCGGCGCTACATGCAGTTCTATAGAGCCATCAAGACGCGATGGCCCGACCTCCACCTGATTGCCGACAGCTACTATTTCGACAACGTGACCGAACCCGTCGAACTGAAGGACGAGCACTACTACGACACGCCCGACTTCTTCATCAGCCAATACGGCCGCTACGACAACCAGTCGAACTCGTCGACCCACATCTATGTGGGCGAATATGCCGTCACGAAGGACTGCGGATGGTGGGGTAACATGAATGCTGCCATCGGCGAGGCCGTCTTCATGGAAGGCTGCGAGAACAACAGCGAGGCCGTCACCATGATGAGCTATGCGCCCATCTTCACCCACGAGGAAAACTATGTCTGGCATCCCGACATGATTCGCTTCAACTCGTCGATGAGCTACGGCACACCCTCGTACTACGTGCAGCGCATGTTCAGCAACAACGTGGGCAAGCAGAACATCCGCTGGACGGAACGGGACAACGGACAGACCTTCAACGTCAACCGAGGCACCATAGGCGTGGGCACTTGGGCCACCAGCGCCACCTTCACAGGACTCACCGTCACCGCCAACGACACGACCTTCGAGGCCAAGGATCTGGTTGCGAGCGACTGGACCACGAAGGGTGGCACGTGGTCTCTCAGCGGCAACACATTCAAGCAGACCAACTCCACGGCGACCGACGTCACCTGTGTCTACAACCGCTACTTCACGACCGCCAATGTGGACATGACCGTCCATGCCACGAAGAACAGTGGAGCCGAGGGGTTCCTCATCCTGTTCGACTACAAGGATGCCAACAACTACAGCTGGCTCAATCTGGGCGGCTGGGGCAACACGAAGCACGCTGTCGAGCAATGCAAGAACGGTGTGAAGTCGACCCTCGCCGACAAAGAAGGAAAACTGACGACGGGCAAAGACTACACCATCCGCATACTGAAGGAGGGGCTGCACGTGCGCTGCTACCTGGACGGCGAACTCATCATCGACACGAACCTCCGGGCATACGCCGACCGTCAGGTCTACACCAGTGCCAACATTGATGACGAGAAGGGGATATTCTACGTCAAACTCGTCAACCCCAACAGTAATGCCACCTCTGCCGTGCTCTCGTTCCAGAACGGACGCGTCACGGCTGGAGAGGCCGAAATCCTGTCGGCCAACAACGGCACCGATGAGAACACGGTGACCAGTCCGCGCTACATCACGCCGCGGACAAAGACCGTGAGCGTCGCAAACGACGGTACTGTCACCTACGACCTGCCAGCCTATTCGGTCAGCGTACTCCGCCTGAAAGTGAGAAACGTCGGAGTCCCCGTGGCCGAGCCACTGCCCGAACCGCGCCTGCGATTCTCCTTCGACGGCGGCTCCGCAACCGACGACTCGGGCACCTACAAGGGCACCCTTCTGGGCAAGGCCGCCATCGAGCAACAGGCCGACGGAAACTATGTCCTCGCCACGGGCCAGCAGGGCGAAAACAGTTTTATGCGCATCCCCATTGCTGCCATACAGAACGCGCTGAAGGATGCCAAAGACTACACTATCAGCCTCAATCTGCTACAGCGCATCGGCAACAACACAGACCGATTCTCCTGGGCTCTCGATTTCGACAACGGCACGGGCCAGTACTTTGGTCTCATTAACTCAGGAGGCAACAATAACTGGTATTGTGAACTGAAGAGCACCGCCGCCTCCGTTTCTGTCAATTCGTGGTCGTGCCTGCGCATCGGCGAGTGGCACAACATCACTCTCACGCAGAAAGACGGCACCGCCCGGCTTTACGTCGACGGGCAGCTGCGCCAAACGCAGTCGATGAGTGTCAGCCTGCCGTCGCTGGTCGGCAACCTCAAGGCTGCCGCCATCGGCCACTCGCCTTTCGGGAGCGATGCCGTCATGGAGCACGCCCTCTTCGATGACTTCCAAATCTTCGACAAGGCCCTCTCCGACCTTCAGGTGAAGGACATCGCCGCCCGCGCCACTGCCATGGAGGACGACGGACGCTATCAAGGCATTGCCGACTTGCAGGACATGCAGACGCTCATCAAGGAGGTGAAGAACTACTACGAGGACGCCGACAATCAGGCTCTCACTCAGGCCTACAACAATGCGACGCGCGCCCTCGCCAGCGGCACGGCAGCCCTGAAGGCACAACGCTTCCAGCAGCTGAAGAAGGCCGTGGCCGACTATCAGGAAGAGCAGCTCACACTGGCTCGCTCCGGAAAGGTTGCCAACCTCACCTTCCTCATTCAGAATAGTTCCTTCACGCGCTACAACGTCGGATGGCAGGGTGCGGAAATTCCGGCCGCACGGACAGGAGCCGGCATCGCTGCCACCTACGTGGGCTATACCAACGAAACGACCGAACAGTTCTCTCGTCCCTTCGACGTGTGGCAGCAACTCTCCGGCCTTCCTGCCGGCACCTATGAACTCTCGGCCAGTGCCTTCTATCGGGCCGGTGCCATCGAGGCCGCCTATGCTGCCTGGCAGCAGGACGACCCCACTCTGCAGTATGCCCAACTGTATCTGGGTGACGCATCCACGCCGTTGCTCAACCTGTACAGTTGCGAAGACTACACCTACAGCCCCTATAAATATCCCGACAACCTCACGGCGGCCTCCAAGGCATTCAATACGAACGGACAATATGCCGGCAATAAGGTGACCTTCACCTTGCCCGTCAACGAGCAACCCCTTCGCTTAGGCATCCGCAAGTCGCAGACCGTCGGGGCCGACTGGGTGGCCTACGACCGCTTCCGCCTCCGTTATCTGGGACAGGGCACCGGCGTTGAGTCCCTCAGCGAGGCCGGGAGTGCAGCCCCCACCGAAGTCTACGACCTGACGGGCCGCCGCCTGGGGACGACATCCTCCCTCCGGCTCGGTAACTTGCCCAAGGGTGTCTACATCGTGGGCGGAAAGAAGCAACTAATCAAGCCTTAATAATTCTCATGAACATGAAATTCGTTAAAAGACTCGGTGCCGTTGCCTTGGCCTGCACACTGGCACTTGGCGAAACAAGGGCCCAAGACGACGTGGCTACGTTCCGAACCTGGGCCATGACGCCCCCCATGGGCTGGAACTCGTGGGACTGCTATTTCTCGTCCGTCACCGAAAAGGAGGTGATGCAGAATGCCCAGTATCTCGTCGACCACGACCTTGTCCGTCACGGATGGGAGTATGTGGTCATCGACATCCGCTGGTACTGCAACCATCCCTCGCTGGGTGGCGGATGGTACAACCAGGAAGGCACCCAGGACTACGTGCTCGACGAGTACGGACGCTATCTGCCTTCGCCCCGGCGTTTCCCCTCGTGCATGGTCAACGGGAAGAATGAGGGCTTCAAGGCACTGGCCGACAAACTCCATGCCATGGGGCTGAAACTGGGCATCCACCTGATGCGCGGCGTGCCCAAGGTGGTGGTCGGCAGCAACTACAAACTGAAGGGCAGCGAGCAGACCTCCTGGGCGCAGGTCTACAACGGCACGCAGTCGCCCTGCGGATGGCTCGGCGACAACCTGCTCGTGCGCAACAACAGATACGGCCAACTCTACTACAACAGCATCATGGACCTCTACGCCGAATGGGGCGTGGACTTCCTGAAAATCGACGACCTGTCGCGTCCCTTCTATACCGACGAAGTGCGCATGATTCGTAAGGCCATCGACCAGACCGGCCGCCCCATCGTGCTCTCGCTCAGCCCTGGCAAGACGCAGTACTCCAGCGCACAGGATTGTCTGGAGAACGCCAACATGTGGCGCATGATGGACGACCTCTGGGACAACTGGAGTGCCGTGGATGCCGTCTTCCCCGAGGCCGCATTCTGGTGCCAATACACTCGCCCCGGCAACTATGCCGACTGCGACATGCTGCCCTTGGGACACATTGCCGCCACCATTGCCGACCCAGGCTATACTAACGCTGACGCCGGCCACTGGACACAGCTCTCGCACAACGAGCAGCGCACCATGATGACCCTTTGGGGCATCTGCCACTCGCCGCTCTTCTTCGGTGGTGAGATGACCAAGAACGATGACTTCACCCTGTCGCTGCTCACCAACGAGGAGTATCACCAGATGCACAAGTACGGACAGGACGCACATCCCGTGATGAGCAACGAGGAGGACGGTCGCGTGGCCTGGACCTCGGTCGACCCCGCCACGGGCAACCGCTACCTGGCACTCTTCCAGCGCGACAACACGCGATGGATTGTGGGTCAGAAGGCACTCTACCGCTCCGAGACGGTGGCCTACACCACCGACGGACATGCCGTGAACGTGGACATCGCCTGGCCCGAGGGCCGCAAGACGCTGGTGCTCGTGGTGGACGACGGCGGTGACAACTTCAACTACGACCACGGCGACTGGATTAATCCCACCCTCGTCCTGCGCGACGGCACGGAGGTGGCCCTCACCGGCACCTACAAGACGCGCGACTATACCAAATCTTATTTTAATCGCGTGCGCGAGAATGCCAACGTCGACAACGGCGGAAAGATGAAGGTGCTGGGCACTGCCTACGACCGCGGTTTCTCCACCGATGCCAATGCCGCCATCTTCTTCCAGATTCCCGACGACATGGACGTGGTGCGATTCCGTGCCATGGCGGCAGCCGACGACTCGGGCATCAACCAGCCCGGTGCCACCACGTCGCTCCGCTTCTTCGTCTTCGACCAGAACCCGCTGGCGGCCGAGCAGGACAACTCCGTCGCACGTTCCGGCCTCATTTCGCGTAAGGGCACGAAGTCCAAGACCCTGGAGGCTGAAATCCAGGGGGCCAGTCAACTGAAGATAGTGGTCAGCAACTACGGCGACGGCTTTGCCTACGACCGGGCCGACCTCGTAGACCCCGTGCTCGTCGATGCCGAAGGCAACGAGACCTCGCTCACCACCCTCACCGCCTTGTCCTACGAGTCGGAATGGGGCACGCTCCACACGAACCGCAACGTGGAGAACGGTGTGTTGCGTGTGGAGGGCAAGACGTACAAGACCGGACTCGGAATGAATGCCCAGTGCACGTTGGTCTACGACCTGCCCGAGGGGCACAACTACAAGACCTTCCGCGCCCTGTGCGGCTACGACTCCAGTTGCGACACGGACAACACCTCCGCCAGTGGCACCACGATGGAGTTCATTGTCTATGTGGTGAAGGATGACCCCTTCGAATTCGACCTCACCTCGCTGGGCTATGGAGCCAACGAGGCTGTGCCTGTCCACGACATTTGGGAGAATGCCGACCAGGGCACTGCCACGGGCATTCTCCGCACCGTTGTGCCGAGCCACGGCGTGCGTTTGTTCCGTCTGGGCGACAAGAAACCCACCCCCGTCGTCGGAATCCATCAGGACGGCGAGACGGGCGTGCGCTCCGCAAAAGAGGATGTCATCTACGACCTCAGCGGACGCTGCGTCGGGACAGCCCGCAACACGGCGGCCTCTCTGGATGCCCAGCCGAAGGGGCTGTACATCGTCGGCGGAAAGAAGGTCCTGACGCACTGATTCATTTCCGTCTCTTACCATGAAGGGGGTGTGCCAAATTTCGGCACACCCCCTTCATGATTTCTCCAAGAATATTTTAAGGCAAACGGAATATATTTCTAAACAGGCAAGCATAGTACGTTCTTTTTTGAGGAATACGTGCTTACCTTTATTCCATGCGCATGGAATGATTAAACCGTGCGCATGGTTTAATTGAACCATGCGCACGGAATAAGCATAAGATTAGTAAGGTTCGGCGGGAAGCAAACGACCCTGTGGGGCTTGCGACGGCTTCCGGGCGGGATTACTGGGCGACGTAGACCTTGCGAGTGAGGCCGTCGGCGGTGTGGATGATGTTCACACCGCGAGTGAGGTGCGGGATTTGCTGACCGCTCAGGTTGTAGATGGCCTCAGACTTAGTCCCGTTGCCCTGGGCCGACTCTTCGGGAATGGCTTCGATGCCCGTGGCCGACCCCTTGGTCAGCTGGAAGTTCTGTTTCACGCCGCTGCCGACGCTCTGCATCTCAAATGAGATAATCAGGCGGCCGCTGAAGTTGGCAGGCTTGTGCGAGGCCACGTCGATGGTGAAGTCGTTCAGGGTCTCCACCCTGATGACCTCGTCGGGCTTGCGCTTTGTGCCCCAGGGCAGGAGGGTTGAACGCTCGTCCGAATAGACTCCGCCGTGATAGAGCACGGAATTGACGTATTCTCCGTTCTTGTCCTGATAGTCCAGACGGATGTTGAGGGTGGAGTTCACATTGCGCTTCTGCACGCTCCCCGCCCGCAGGCCTTCCACGCTCAGATAGTTGGGCACGCTCTCGGCCTCGATGCCCACCAGGGCCCAGCCGTTTGCCTCGTTGTTCGACGAGAGGCGCGCCGTCCAGGTCTTGGGGTCGAACTGGGCGTAGGCGGCCGTGTTCGTGCGGCGGGGGAACCACTGATGGGTGCGGACGATTCGGCCCAGTTTCACTTGGGGGAAGAGTTGGGCCGCATCGTCGGCCACGAGGCGCACGAAGCAGACACCCTTGCTGCGGACGACATCCTCCACGACGGCTTTCTTGTTGGCGACTTCGATGGCCTCCGAACGGCTCTTCACCAGGGTGCCCTTTCCCGTCTCGTACCAGCTGTTGTGCCCCTCGTCGATGTGATACACCTCCAGGGTGCCGTTCGTGAAGGGCACGTTCTGGAGCGTCACGGCCAGTTGCTGCTCGGTGGTTCCTGTGTTCCATATCACGGCGGTCACGCAGTCGTCCGTGGCCGAGGCCATGCCTTTGATGTCTCCGTTGGCAACGGTCAGTTTCCGCCGGTCGGCAGGCATCATGCCATAGAGCTTGAAGGCGTTGAAGAGGGCCTTGCGCGACCCGCTGTCGCGGTCAATGAGTCCCAGCTTGTCCCCGACGAAGAATCCCGGGTCGATGTACTGCGCCCAGTTGACGTAGGTGAGGTCGGGGCACTCCAGCATCCCCGGCAGGGCGTTGAAGAAGGTCATGGCCGACTCGGCACGCTCCACGGGGCCGTCCTTCTGGTAGTCGGCAGGGGCGTAGGGCGAGTACTCCGTCAGCAGCATCTCGGCCTCGTTGCGCCCGAGGCTGTTCAGGGCGTTGCGCATACCGTCCAGTTGCCACGCATAGTCGGGGCCGTAGGCATGGCCGGAAAGGAAGTCGAGTGGGAGGTTCTTGGCCTTCACGCGGTCCACGAGTGGCTGGTGCCACCAGTTGAAGGCTCCTGAGGGACCGCCCACCTTGATGTCGGCGTAGCCTTTCTGCACGGCCGGGGCTGCAGCCTCGTAGATGTTCAGGTAGTCGTCGACGGTGCCCGTGAAGAAGCCGTCGGTCAGGTCAGGCTCGTTCCACACTTCGACGTAGCTGTTCGTGTATTTCTTGTTTTTCCACTCCTGTGCGAAGCGTTCGTTGATGGCAGCCCAGGTGGTGAGGTCCGTGGGCGTGTCCATGAATCCGCTCCATTCCGTCGGTCGGCGTTGCAGTATGGTGGGCGTGTAGCCGTGGGAGATGACCAGTACGGGGCAGTACTTCTGGGACTGGGTGAGCAGGTAGTCGATGGCGGTGAACGTGTAGGCGGGCTTCTGAGCCGTGCCTATGACGCAAGGCTGGCCGTAGAGGTCGTCCTTGCCGCAGGCCATCTCGTAGCGCATGGAGCGTGCCTCCAGCTCAGCCAGCTTGGGCATGTCGCGTTCCAGCCACTCCCTTGAGACAAGCGGAGTCTGGTAGAGGCCGATTTTCTTCACCAGCGGGTATTCCTCCCACTGGGCGCAGTTGACACGGACTGCTACCTGAGAAGTTGACGTCTGTGCAAAGAAGGACAGCAGGGAGAGGCAAAACAAGATTCGTTTCATGGTCAATTGTGATGTTTAGAATGTGATTTTATCACAAAGTTAACAAAAAAGACAGAGTTCCAGCCTATACGAATTACGGATTTATCAACCAAATTCACGGAATCGTATAAAATCTGGCAAAAAGTCTATGGATTTTGAATAAATTCAAGTATTTTTGCAAGCGTAAAAGCTGCTATGGAGAAAATTCTGAACGTACACCGCGTAAACGACTACGCCCGCTATATCGGGGCGCCCCTGTTGCATCCGCTCGTCTCGGTCATCCACTACGACGAGCTGGAGCACTGCCGCCATTCGCTCAATAACTATGATGTCTATGGGCTGTTCATCGGTGACGAACTGTTGGAGCAACTGACCTACGGCCTTACCCACTACGACCTCCACCGCCACGCCCTCATGTGCGTGGCACCCGGGCAAATCGGCGGCAAGGCCGATATCGGCGAGGAAATACACACCAAAGGCTGGGCACTGCTCTTTGATCCCGAACTGCTTCATGGCACCGACCTCGAAACGCGAATGCCCTCCTTTACTTATTTTTCTTACAACACCAACGAGGCACTGCTCATGAGCGTGGAGGAACGCGGCTGCATTGTCGGACTGCTGGAAAGCATCCGCCAAGAGTTGCAGGCCGGGGATGCGTCTCGGCAGGAGGAACGCGATGCACACACACGGCCTATCCTGGTGGCTTACATCGGCTTGATATTGGAGCATGTCAGCCGTTTCTATGCTCGTCAGCTCTCCACGCAGACTCCCGCCCATACCGACCTCCTGACCCGCTTCGAACGTCTGCTCCACCGCTACTATGGCGATGGCCTGCAACACCGCCTGGGGCTCCCCACCGTGCGCTACTGCGCCCAGGAACTCTGTTTGTCGCCCAACTACTTCGGTGATCTCATGCGCCAGCTGACGGGCGACACCGCTACGAGTGCCATTCGCCGTTTCCTGATGCTGCGGGCTCGCCAGTTGCTCGTCAGCGGCCGCTCAGTCGGCGAAGCCGCCGAACAGCTCGGCTACGACTATCCGCAACACTTCACCCGCCAGTTCAAGGCTTACTTCGGCATGTCTCCCACCGTCTACCTCGGAGAGCGGCATCCGAGGTGACGGGGGCCGCTCGCGTCCGACTCACGGATGTCTCAATTGTTGTAGCGACAATTCCAAATTTATTATATGAACATGACAATGCGTAGAAACAACATTGTGCTGTGGGGGCTCGGCTTGTTGCTGGCGGCCTGCGGAGAGCAACCTGATGAAGAATCGTAAAGCAAACAAAATACAATGAAAAAGATTATCAATCCCTGGAACGGGCGGCCGGAGTACAACTGCTTCGGCTGCGCACCCGACAATCCCTTCGGGCTTCACATGGAATTCTATGAGGACGGCGACGACATCGTCAGCCGCTGGCGTCCGGAACACAACTACCAAGGCTGGGTGGACACGATGCACGGCGGTGTGCTCGCAACGCTCATCGACGAGACCAGTGGTTGGGTCGTTACGCGCAAGATGCAGACCAGCGGCTTCACCACCAGCCTGAACGTGAAGTACCGCAAGGCCGTTTCCACCAATGACCCCGAACTGACCATCCGTGCCCGCATCGAGAAGCAGGTGCGCAACCTGCTCTTCATCTACGCCGAAATCCGGAACTCCGAGGGCGACCTCTGCGTAGAGGGCGAGGCCGTCTATTTCCTGATGAATCAGGAGCGTGCCCACGAAATGGGGTTCACACACTGCGACGTGGAGGAACACCCGTGTGAGGATGCAGACAGATAAATCGGAATTTCGTAAATCGGAATGAATATGGACAAAGAAATACTGTCTCAGCCGATGCTTCTGCTCTGTGCCTGCGCTGCATGGGAAGCAAGAGGTGATTTGCACCGTCTTGACCTTGCCATTCGTGAAGCACTTGACGGCGGTGTAAGCATAAACCAGATGAAGGATGCTTTTGCAGGGCTATATGCCTACACGGGATTTCCCCGTTCGCTGAATGCACTTAACACCTTGGAGCATGTGCTCTCGGAGCGCAAGGCAAAGGGCCTCTCCGACAATGAAGGCACACCTTTCCGCCGCCCTGCCACTTGGAGTAACGCAGATTTGGCCCTGCAACTTGGAACGGAGATGCAAACCCGTGATGAGGGGGGCACGCCATGGGACTACACTTTCTGTCCCCAGGCCGACTACTACATGAAGTCGCACCTCTTTGGTGATGTCTTCGCCAGTGAGCAGCTTTCTCCAGCCGAACGCGAATTGGTCACCGTCTCAGCGCTCAGTGCCATGGATGGTGTGTCGCCGCAGTTTGAGGGCCACAAGGAATGTGCCGTCTTCATGGGCAATACCAAAGAACAGGTTGACTACCTCTGCCGTTGGCTTAGAGAGACGATGCAATCGTAAATTCTTCTTGAATGAATCCACTATAGCAATCAACAGACAATAATATGAAAAAGGTAATAGTCATTTCTACGAGCCTGCGCCACGGATCGAACAGCGACATGCTCGCTGAAAACTTCGCGGAAGGAGCCAAGGCGGCCGGAAACGAGGTGGAAAAGATTTCGCTTGTCGGCAAGAATATCCAGTTCTGCAAGGGATGTATGGCTTGCCAGAAGCTCGGTCGCTGTGCCATCAAAGACGATGTCAACGACATCATGCAGAAGGTGCTGAAGACCGATGTGGTCTGCTGGGCTACGCCTATCTACTATTATGAGATGAGCGGCCAGATGAAGACCCTCATCGACCGCATGAACGCCATGTACGAGCTGGATTACCAGTTCCGTGATGTCTATCTGCTGACCACCGCTGCCGAGGATGAGACCGAGACACCCAAGCGGGCCGAAACGGGATTGACGGGCTGGATTGACTGCTATCCCAAGAGCCGTCTGGTGGGAACGCTCTTCTGTGGCGGCGTGAATGATGCCCGCGAAATTGAGGACAATCCCAAACTCCAGGAGGCCTACGAACTGGGCAAGCGTGTGGGCTGAATCAGTTGCTGCTGCCGAGGGACGGTTTTTGATGCTGACAATATGAAAGAGACGATAGATATCGGTGGGCGCAAGTGCCTGCTGTATAGTGAAGGCGAGCAACCTCGGGTGCTGCTCATTCAGACATTAGGCGCACAGGAGCGCGAGGACATCGACAGCGAGGTTGAGATGATTCAGGAAATGGTTGGCGTACCGTTCGTGATGGCGGCCTTTGCCATTGGCGACTGGGAGGTGGAACTCACGCCATGGCACGACCCTGCCGTGTCGAAGCGTCAGGCCGTGGGCGAACATGCCTTCGATACGTTGGATTATATCACCCAAAGCCTTATGCCTTATTTACAGGAGCGGGTCGGCAATCTGCCGGTCGTACTGGGCGGTTACTCCCTGGGCGGACTGTTCTCGCGCTGGGCAG
This sequence comes from Bacteroidaceae bacterium, assembly GCA_017453445.1. Taxonomy (GTDB): domain Bacteria; phylum Bacteroidota; class Bacteroidia; order Bacteroidales; family Bacteroidaceae; genus Physcousia. The sequence continues at coordinate 1,482 of JAFTEX010000069.1, read as the reverse complement.
CATCGAAGGCTGAGTGCTTCGAGGCTGTGGCAGCCGTGTCACCGTCGTTGTGGATAGAGGCTTGGTGCGGCTTTTCTGATGCCCACGCCGTCTATGCACCTTATGTCTATCTCAGTCTTGGCGACCGCGAGGAGCACAGTCGCAACAAGGCTATAGCACAGGTGGGCAACAATGTCCGCTGGGAGCATGAGCACCTGAAGCAAGTCCTCGGCGCAGATAATACGACGCTGGAATGGAACAAGGGTAATCATTTCACGGATGGTGCCCACCGCACCGCCAAGGGCTTCGCGTGGTGTGTTGGCAAAATCGTTAATAGTCCCGAAAAGTGACATTTCAGTCACTGCCTGTCTTGCAATAGTATGGAGAAATAGTTGTACCTTTGCAATTGCAAGTTAATAAAAGGAAACAAAGATGAAGATACAAGAAATTGAAGTAAAGTCGGTGATGACGAAGTCGAACCTGCCGGTGGCCGACTTCTCGGTGAATCCGTATGTGGGCTGTCTGCACGGCTGCAAGTATTGCTACGCCTCGTTTATGAAGCGGTTTACGAATCACCCGGAGCCGTGGGGCGAATTTATCGATGTGAAGTATTGGCCGGAGATCAGGAATGCCAAGCGGTATGCGGGCAAGGAAGCCTTTTTCGGCTCCGTGACCGACTGCTACCAGCCGCACGAGGCGAAGTACAAGCGGACTCGTGCCCTGCTGGAACAGTTACAGGGCAGTGGCATCAGCGTGAGCATCGCCACAAAGTCGGACCTCGTATTGCGCGACCTTGACCTCATCAGGACTTTCCCCCATGCTCGTGTGTCGTGGAGCATCAACACGCTCGACGAGTCGTTCCGCCGTGAGATGGACGTGGCCGTCAGCATCGAACGCCGATTGGAGGCCATGCGTCAGTTCTACGAGGCAGGCGTTGAGACCACCTGCTTTATCTCACCCATTTTCCCTGGCATTACAGACGTCGAGGCCATCATCCGTAAGGCCAAGGAATGCTGCAACCTCGTCTGGCTGGAGAATCTGAACTTGCGTGGCGACTACAAGGGAAAGATTCTCGCATGGATTCACGAGCATCATCCCGAACTGGACCAACTATACCACGACATCTATACGAAGAAAGACCGCTCCTACTGGATGCAACTCGACATGCAGATGCGGGCCTTCTGCGAGGCCGAGGGACTGCCCTACGTCCGCAACGACGACTCCGTACGTTCCAAGCATGGAGAGCCGCCCGTAGTTGTCAACTACTTTTTCCACGAGGAAATTGTGAACAGGGGGAAATAGTCCCATAAACTATCCTAAAATATGGCTTCATAATATGCAATTTAATTAGAAATAACTATTTTTGCAGAAAAGTATTAATAATACAGACAGATAAATCGGAATTTAACGACGTATAAAGATATGAGACAACTTCTTTCAACCTTTTTTCTATTGCTCCTGAGTGCTGCCTTATATGCTCAGGAACACAGCTTTGAGTTTATT
>JAFTEX010000068.1 GCA_017453445.1 Bacteroidaceae bacterium | reverse complement strand
TGCGCCTAATTTTTTATGGTGTAGCCCTCTCTGTGCAGTGCCTTAGGCACCTCCTGGAATCTCTCTTGCATAATAAAGAAGCACTGTTTCCTCCGTGCTCTCTGTGGTGAAATAAGAATCGGCGAACATGCGAAACTCGAGTTACCTAATTTATTTAATATAATTCGTGATAGAATTAAGCCTAATTAGACAAATTCGTTTCGATATATACCTATCTCTGACGGTGTCTTAGATAGGCGGCACCTCGAAAATGCTCGAAAAAATTTGGCATTTTGCTCGGTTTGCACTATCTTTGCAGCGCCCTAAACAAAAGAAAGACTATGGAACAAATACCTGTCTGGCTGCTTTTGCCCTTCGTGGTGCAACTGCTGGCCATCGCTATCCTGCCCCTGACACGAATGGGGGAATGGTGGGAAAACAACCTGCACAAACTCTACGTCTCACTCGCCCTGGGCGGACTGGTCACGGTCTGGTTCCTGACGGGCGGACACGGGGAACAAATCGAGCACCAGATGATATACGACTACGTGCCCTTCATCCTGCTGCTGACGGCTCTGTTCACCACCACGGGCGGCATCTGCATCAAAGGCGACATGAAGGCTAACCCACTGACCACAACCTCCATCCTGGCCCTGGGATGGGTGCTGGCCTCGTTCGTGGGCACCACGGGAGCCGCCATGCTGCTCATCCGCCTGCTCCTGCAGACCATCAGCCAACGCAAGTTCAAGACCCACACGGTGATGTTCTTCATCGCCATCGTGGCCAACTGCGGCGGACTGCTCACCCCCCTGGGCGACCCCCCACTCTTCCTCCTTTTCCAGAAGGGTGCGCCCTTCGGCTGGTTCATGTCGATGCTGCCCGAGTGGGCCGCCACGGGTCTCATACTGCTGGCCATCTACTTTGCTACGGACACCTACTACTATCGCCGCGAACCCCAGGAGCATCTGGCCGCCGACCGCGCTGAGCAGACTGCCGTGACGGTCCGGGGACGGATAAACGTGGTGTGGCTGCTGTGCGTCATACTGAGCACCATGTTCATCAACGCAACCTATATCCCGCAGATGGGGGCCGAGGATGCACCGTGGTATCTGCGGCTGCTGCGCGAGTGGGTCTTCATCCTGATTATCGTCCTTTCGGTGGTGACCACCAAGCGGCAGGTGCGACAGGACAACAACTTCTCGTGGACGCCCATCCTGGAAGTGGCCTGCGTGTTCGTGGGCATCTTTGCCACGATGACGCCCGCCCTGATGTTCCTCCAGCAGCATCCGCTGCCCGTCACCGAACCGTGGCAGTTCGTCTATGCCACAGGGTCGCTCTCCGCCTTCCTCGACAACGCCCCGACGGCCATGGTGTTCCATGCCACGGCTTCGGCACTGCCTGAGACGGGGACGCTGGTGGCCGGCATCAACGAGGTTTACCTGCGCGCCATCTGCATGGGAGCCGTCTTCTTCGGAGCCTTGACCTACATCGGCAACGGACCGAACTTCATGGTGAAAAGCATCGCCGAAGAAAGCGGCATCAAGATGCCTTCCTTCTTCGGCTACATGCTGCGGTTCTCGCTTGTGGTCCTGCTGCCCGTCTACATCCTCGTGCAGCTGATATTCATTTAGGCTCAGGCCTCGCCGGGCTTAATGGTGAAGGGCATAATGGTGCTGCCCTGACGCGGCCCCTGACGCTGGGGCTGCAAGTCGATTTCTCCAAACTGCTGCTCGTACTTCTGCAGGTTGTCGTGCAGAGCCAGCATCAGGCGCTTGGCGTGCTCCGGGGCCATGACAATCCGGCTGCGCACGTCGGCCTTCTGCAGACCGGGCAACACGGCTGCCATGTCGATGACGAATTCGGAGGAAGAATGGGTGATGATGGCCAGATTGGCATACACGCCCTGTGCCACTTCGGGCCTCAGTTCGAACTGAATTTGCGGTTGTTGCTTGTCCATATTGCTGAAAGGGTTAAAGAGGGTAAAAAAGACTATTATTTGAGACACTCCCGGATAAATGCCTGCATCTCCGGATAGTGTGCCTCGACGCTACGGAGGAGGTGGAACTGATTGTTGGCACGAACGAAGTTGTGCTCGGGGTACTGACACTTCCAGTACTTGTCGCCCGACAGATAGTCCCAAAGGAAACGGACGCACTGCATATAAGGGAAGAGGGCGGCGGCGTAGGGCAGGTTCTCAATCTCCACGGGGAGGAGGAACGAACGGGCCGACTGGAGATAGCCCTCGGTGAAGGCACGGAAGATGTCCATACGGAAGCCGACGGCCGACATGTCGGGATTGTCCTCGGCCACGAAGTTGGCGGCCGTGCGCAGGAAATCGCCGTAGTCGGAGAAGATGAAGTTGGGCATGACGGTGTCGAGGTCGATGACACAGAGCACCTCGCCGCGGTCGTTGAACATCATGTTGTTGACCTTCGTGTCGCAGTGGCACACGCGCTTGGGCAGGGTGCCCTCACGCCCCATGCGCTCGGCCTTGGTCATCTCCTCGGCACGCTGTTCGATTTCCTGCAAGAGCTGCTGCACCTGAGGCTCAGCGACGCGCCCTACGGGGTCTTGGGCCACGACCTCGCGCAACTGCTGCAAGCGGAACTCCATGTTATGGAAGTCCTTGATGGTCTCCCCCAACTGCACGGGAATGTCGGCCAGCATGGCCTGGAAGCGCCCGAAGGCACGACCTGCGTCGCGGCTGCTGTCGGGGTCGACGGCCTGCTTGGTGATGGCACGGGGAATGAAGACCATGAGACGCCAGTACTGGCCGTCGACAATCACGTAAAGTTTACGGTCGGCCTTGGTGGGGATGAAGCGGAGGACCTTGCGCTCGATGTCGTCCTCACCGGCTTCCACCAGTTTCTTCCGGATATGGGAGGTGACTGCGTCAATGTTGCGCATGACCATGTCGACATCGGGGAAAACGTGATGATTGACACGCTGAAGGACGTAGTCGGGCTCAGCGGGTTCGTGGGTGACGACCTTGTAGGTGTCGTTGATGAGCCCCTCGCCCAACGGCTTGATTTCTGCGATGGTGCCCTTTACGTCGAAGTGGGCTACGATAGCCTGCAAATCTCTTTGTTCCATAGTAATTATTGGTGTTTAAGGTTTCAAGTTCTTTTCTAATAAGCTGTGCGATACTTTTCCTCGTCCTGGTCCTCCAACATGCTGAGGTAGGACGTGTAGCGACTCTGGGCTATGCGCCCGTCGGCCACAGCCTGGAGCACGGCGCAGTGGGGTTCGTGGGTGTGGGTGCAGTCGCTGAAACGGCAGTCTTGGCCGATGCGGAAGACCTCGCGGAAGTAGTGGCTCACCTCGGAGGGCTGGATGTCGAACGTACCGAAGCCCTTGATGCCCGGCGTATCGATGACGTGGCCCCCTCCGGGCAGGTCATACATTTCGCTGAAAGTGGTGGTGTGGAGTCCCGAATCGTGGGCCTCGCTAATTTCTTCCGTACGAACGTTAAGCCCGGGGATGAGCCGATTGAGGAGGGTGCTCTTCCCCACCCCGCTGTTGCCGCTCAGCAGCGTGGTCTTGCCGGCCAAGAGGCTGCGAATCTCGTCCAACCCCTCGCCCTGCACCACGGAAGCGGCCACACAGCGGTAGCCGAGACTGAGGTAGAGACTCATCAACTGGCGGGTCCGGCTCAATTCCGACTCGTCGTAGAGATCCGTCTTATTGAAAACGAGGGCGACAGGAATACGATAGGCCTCAGCCGATGCCAGATAGCGGTCGACAAAGATGAGGTTCGTCTCCGGGTGGGCTACGGTGACAAGCAAAAGCACCATGTCGACGTTCGCGGCCAGGATATGGCTCTGCTTCGAGAGATTCGAGGCCTTACGGATGATGTAGTTCCGACGGTCCAAGATGTCCGTTATCAGCCCCACGCCCTGTTCGTCGCCCGGCTTGATTTCCACCCTGTCACCGACTGCCACCGGGTTGGTACTGCGGATACCGCGCAGGCGAAAGTTGCCCTTCACCTTGCACGAATATACGCTGCCATCGTCCGTGCGGACGGTGTACCAACTTCCTGTGTTCTTTATAATTGTACCGTTCGTCACACGGTCATGATTTCCTTCTCCTTGGCAGCCAGAAGATCGTCAATCTTCTTGATGTACTTGTCGTGGAGCTTCTGCAACTTGTCCTCGGCATCCTTCTCGGCATCCTCGGCCAGTCCGTCCTTGATGCCCTTCTTCAGTTTGTCGATGATTTCGCGACGGCTGTTGCGCACGCTCACCTTAGCCTGCTCGCTCTCTTTTCCACACTGCTTGGCCAGTTGCTTACGGCGCTCCTCGGTGAGAGGCGGAATATTGATACGTATGATTTCACCGTTGTTCTCCGGCATGATGCCGAGCTCGCTGTTGATGATGGCCTTCTCTATGACCTTGAACATCGATTTGTCCCAAGGCTTGATGGCAATGGTGCGCGCGTCGGGGGTGTTGATGGCGGCCACGTTGTTCAGGGGCACCATCGAACCATAACTGTCTACGCGGATGGGGTCGAGAATCTTGATATTGGCCTTTCCGGCACGAATGCGGGCCAATGCGTCCTCAAGATACATCACGGTCTCTTCAAACCGTTCTTCGGCTTGAGCCAATGTTTCTTTTACGTCTATCATAGCAATTCTATTGTTTAAGTATTTAACGGTTTTCGGTTTCCCATTGTGCAAATATACAAATAAAAGTAATAAGTATTTATCAATTTGGCATCATTTTTAATTTTTAATTTTTAATTTC
>JAFTEX010000067.1 GCA_017453445.1 Bacteroidaceae bacterium | reverse complement strand
ATTTATTGTAGTATCTTTGCACGGAAATATGACTTTCTAATTATGGAAAAGTACGAAATCAAGAGCGAAGTTTGTGTCTATCAGGAGAACGAACTGTCGCCGGAGGAACGCGAACTGGTGGAGGCCGCCAAACAGGCCACCCAACAGAGTTATTCTCCGTATTCCGATTTTAAAGTAGGTGCCGCCCTGCGTCTGACAGACGGTTCCATTGTCACGGGCAGCAATCAAGAGAACGCATCGTATCCGCTGGGACTCTGCGCCGAGCGCACCGCCCTCTTCCATGCCCAGCATGCGCATCCCGACCTGCCTGTCAAGGCCATTGCCATTGCGGCATTTGCCAACGGACATTTCTACCCCGATGCTATCCCCCCATGCGGAGCCTGTCGACAGGTGATGCTGGAGGTGGAGGACCGCTACGACCACCCCATGCGTGTCCTGCTCTATGGAACGAACGGCATCCACGTGGTACGCTCCATCAAGGACCTCTTGCCCTTCCAGTTCGTGGGAGAGTCAATGAAGAAATAAACCCAAATACTCAATGATAACAGTTTCCAACCTTGCCATTCAGTTTGGCAAACGTGTACTCTACAAAGACGTAAACATCAAGTTCACTCCAGGCAACATCTACGGAGTCATCGGTGCCAACGGTGCCGGTAAATCTACCTTATTAAAAGCCATTAGCGGCGAGCTGGAGCCCAACAAGGGCACCATTGAGATGGGTCCCGGCGAGCGCTTAAGCGTGCTTTCGCAGGACCACTTTCAGTATGACCAGGAAACGGTGCTCAACACCGTGCTGATGGGCCACACCACAATGTGGGAGGTGATGCGCGAGCGCGAAGCCCTATACTGCAAGGCCGACTTCTCGGACGAGGACGGAATATGCGTGGCCGAACTGGAAGAGAAGTTTGCTGAGATGGGCGGCTATACGGCTGAAAGCGATGCCGCTGCCCTGCTCTCAGGCCTGGGCATTAAGGTGGCCAAGCACAACCAACTGATGGGCGAGCTCTCGGGTAAGGAGAAGGTGCGCGTCATGCTGGCAAAAGCCCTCTTCGGCAATCCCGACAACCTCCTGCTCGACGAGCCTACCAACGACCTCGACCTGGACACCGTCCAGTGGTTGGAACAGTATCTCTCGGAGTTCGAACAGACGGTGCTAGTAGTGAGCCATGACCGTCACTTCCTCGACTCCGTCTGCACCCACACCATCGACATCGACTTCGGCAAGGTGACGCTCTTCGCCGGCAACTACTCGTTCTGGTACGAATCCTCGCAGCTTGCCCTGCGTCAGGCTCAGAACCAGAAGGCTAAGGCTGAGGAGAAGCGCAAGGAACTGGAGGAGTTCATCCGTCGTTTCTCGGCCAACGTGGCCAAGTCGAAACAGACGACAAGCCGCAAGAAGATGCTGGAGAAGCTGAACGTAGAGGAAATCCGTCCTTCCACCCGCAAGTACCCGGGCATCATCTTCCAAATGGAGCGCGAACCGGGCAACCAGATTCTGGAAGTGGAGGGCCTGAAGGCTGTAGCCGAGGACGGCACCGTGCTCTTCGACAACGTGTCGTTTAACATCGAGAAGGGCCAGAAGACTGTCTTCCTCAGCCACGACCCGCGTGCCATGACCGCCCTGTTCGAAATCATCATGGGCAACCGCGAGGCCCAGGCCGGCACCTTCTCGTGGGGCATTACCATCACGCAGGCCTACCTGCCCTTGGACAACACCCAGTTCTTTCAGTCGGACAAGAATCTCGTCGACTGGCTCATGCAGTACGGCGAGGGCAACGAGGTGTTCATGAAGGGCTACCTCGGCCGTATGCTCTTCTCCGGCGAGGAAGTGCTGAAGAAGGTGAATGTCCTCTCTGGAGGTGAGAAGATGCGATGCATGATTGCCCGTATGCAGTTGCGCAACGCCAACTGCCTCGTGCTGGACACCCCCACCAACCACCTCGACCTCGAAAGCATCCAAGCCTTCAACAACAACCTGAAACTCTTCAAGGGCAACATACTCTTCGCCTCGCACGACCACGAGTTCATCCAGACCGTGGCCAATCGCATCATCGAACTCACGCCCAACGGCACCATCGACAAGCTGATGGAGTACGACGACTACATCGCCAGCGATGCCATCAAGGAACTGAAGGCAAAAATGTACGGCGAACTTTAAGGCTTCCCACAGAGCGCAAAGTGCTAAGATATTCATGAGCAGAAAGAGAAAGGAACTCCCCATACTGGAGCAGATAGAAATTACGGACGTGGCCGCCGAAGGCAAGGCCATGGCCCGAGTGAACGACCTTGTCGTGTTCGTCCCTTGGGTGGTTCCGGGCGACGTGGTGGACCTGAAGATCCGAAAGAAGAAGCACCATTACGCCGAAGCCGAGGCCGTGAAGTTCCACAAACGGAGCGAGCAGCGCACGGAGCCCTTCTGTCCCCACTTCGGCCTTTGCGGTGGTTGCAAGTGGCAGATGCTACCCTACGAGGAGCAACTTCGCTGGAAACAGAAGCAAGTGATGGATGCCCTGACGCGCATCGGGAAGGTGGAACTGCCCGAATGCCAGCCCATCCTGGGCAGCAAGAAGACGCACGAATACCGCAACAAGCTGGACTTCGGATGCTCCAACAAGCAATGGCTCACAGAACAACAACTGCGCGAGGGCGTTCCTTTCGAACCTGGAATCGGATTCCACATCAGCGGAGCCTTTGACAAGGTGCTGCCGATAACCTCTTGCGCCCTGATGGACAACCTGAACAACGACATCCGCAATTGGCTCTACGACTATGCCACAGCCCATCGTCTCACGTTCTACGACCTCCGTGCCCAAGAGGGTTTCCTCCGCGGCATCGTCATGCGAAATTCCCTTTCAGGAGAATGGATGGTCACCGTGCAGTTCGGCCCCAAGGCCCACGTCGAGGCCAGTAAGGAAGCCGCCGAGGAAGAATGTCGCTCGGAAAGCCTTTTCGACCGCGAAGAGGCACTGCAACTGCTTGAGGCCATGCACACGCGCTTCCCACAGATAACGAGCCTGATGTATGTCTATAATCCCAAGTGCAACGACACCTTCGGAGACTTGGATGTGAAGTGCTACTCAGGCACACCCTTCATCTACGAGCTGATGGAAGGCCTCCGCTTCAAGGTCGGTCCCAAATCGTTCTACCAGACCAACACGGAGCAGGCCCACGAGCTCTACAAGGTAGCGAGGGAGTTTGCCGGACTGGATTCATCCGCGAAGCCCATTGTCTACGACCTCTACACGGGCACCGGCACCATTGCCAACTTCGTCGCCCGCGAGGCCCGGCAGGTTATCGGCATCGAATACGTGCCTGAGGCCATTGAAGATGCCAAGGTGAACAGCGAAATCAACGACATCACGAACACCCGCTTCTTCGCCGGCGACATGAAGGACATACTGACGGACGACTTCATCGCCCAACATGGTCGTCCCGACGTGGTCATCACCGACCCTCCCCGTGCCGGTATGCACGCCGACGTGGTCGCCACCATCCTCCGTGCCGCCCCCGAGCGCATCGTCTACGTCAGTTGCAATCCTGCCACACAGGCCCGCGACCTTTCACTGCTCGACGAAGCCTATCGCGTGGCCCGCGTCCAGCCCGTCGACATGTTCCCCCACACGCAACACGTGGAGAACGTCGTGCTGCTCACACGGCGGTCGGCGGAATAGGCCTTTACGACTTACGCTTCAGAGGTTTCTCTCAATGAAATAGCAAGACACGAGCATGGTTGATGTCCTTTTGGGCCGTTGCCAACTGAGACCTCAATTCGTCCACGCTTGTAGCATCGAGCACCTTCAGCGGCGAAAGAGCCTCCACCAGCAACTGAATCTCAGGGTCGTACTGAGCCAGACGCTCGACGGCATCAAGGACGACAATGAGCCGGAAGGTGACGTTCGTGGCAACCTGGTCGTCGAACACGCTGAGAAACTTGTTTGTGTTTTGGCTCAAGACGTAGAGCTGTTCCACAAGGGCGGCTGAAGCCAGTTGCCAAAAATAGTTGATGCGCCCATTCTTCTCCATGGCATCATAGACATCCTGCGAGATTTCGTAGATACTACCTTCGTCCTCCTTCAGGACGTCGAACGAAGAATCGTCCATTCCGGCAAGCAGCTTGGCAATGGTTTTCTCGTAATTCTCTGTGGGCATTTCATAGAGGGCGGCCACCCGTTTGTCGACCGTCAGGGCACTCAGCATGCGGTACATCTCTGACAATGTCGCAGCCCCGCCGGCCAAGTCAGGGTCCAACAGGTAGTTGGGTTTAACCCTCTTTTCCTCGTTCGTGAGTGCCATGCCGTCCTCCCCCACTGCCAGGAAAGGGAATTGTCCCAAGCGACCTATTTCAGCAGCGATGCTGTCCAGATGCAGTTTGATACTGGCCTCTATCTGTTCTTGCTCGAAACGTTTCGTCTCCCCGTCCTTTTCATGGTTCTGAGGCGACGGCTTGCCTCCGCACGCCGCGAGCACGATTGTCGCGAAGACGATTGCTAAAAGATATAATCTGTTCATTTCCTATTTTATTAAGGCTATCAGGATTCAGGTCTGTCTAAAATTTCGTCCATCGCCTTGCGACTCTTCGCCTTGGGTTCGTCCGCAGCGTAACCTAAAGGAATGAGCACGACGGGCTCTTCATTTTCGGGCAATCCCAACAACTGTCTGCATCGTTCGGCATCGAAGTTGCACACCCAGCACGTAGCCAGTCCCTGCTCCGTAGCGGCCAGGCACAGATGCTCCACGGCAATGGCCACGTCGATGTGGCCGTGCCGCTTGCCGTCGGCCCTCACCCACTCCTCGCCATGCAAGACCGTGGCCACGACGTACAGGGGAGCCGTCTTGAACCACTCGCGGTTGTAGCACTGCTGCAGCCCCTCCCTATCTTCCTCCTTGTGTATGATGCGGAAGCGCCAAGGCTGTTTGTTCACTGCCGAGGGAGCCAGGCGCACGCATTCCATGACGTAGTCCACCTTCTCCCTTTCCACATCGCGGGGCTGATACGCCCTGCAACTGTACCGTTTCTTCGTAAGTTCCAAAAAGTCCATGCGACAAAGTTACGAATAAGCGAGCGAAATGCCAAATATATTTGAGGTTTTTCAATACAGAAAACACCGGGAGTATATACTATTTGCAGAGAATATCGCCCCCCCTCAATCGAGGGAGGGCGATAAACTGTATAAATGAAGTCCTTTTACAAGGGGGAAAAAATGTCAAGCTTCCAAAACAGATGTCTATTTCATAGATTTTCAACTATTTAACAAGAATCTTCTTCGTTGTACCGTCATTAAAACGGATTATGTTTATGCCTTTCTGAATTTGGGATTGTCCAACACCTTGCAGATTAAAGATTCTGAACCCTTGATTATTGGCATCTATGTTATTTACTGGAGTATTGTCCTCTACAGTAATCGTACAAGTTGCCATATAGCTACCATCAGCCGTAGTAACAGAAACTACAGCAACTCCGTATCCAACTCCAACGACCAAACCCTTATTTACGATACAAACATTTTCGTTATAGCTCTTCCATGTGACATCTTTGTTGGTCGCATTCTCTGGCAAAATAGTTGCTTCCAGTTGGACGCTTTCCCCAATACCCTTCAGAGAGTAATTATCATAGTTTAGTGAAATGCCCGTAACAGGATGAGGGATTTCTACAGAAATGGCACATGTGGCAGTGAATCCACCATCTTCAGTTATTACGGTGACAATTGCTGTTCCTTCGCCTTTGGCTGTTACAAGTCCGTCCACCACCGTGCAAACGCCCTCGTCAGAAGAAGACCATGTAACATTTTTATTAGTTGCATTCTCAGGCTGGATAGTTGCTGTAAGTTGTACCGTTTCATCTATCGCATGAAGGGTGTAGGCTTCCTTATCCAATGAGATACCCGTGATAGGATGGGGGATTTCTACGGAAATGACACATGTGGCGGTGAATTCTCCATCTTCTGTTTTAACGGTGACGATTGCAGTGCCTTCACCTGTGGCTGTCACGAGTCCATCAACCACCTTGCAAACGTTCTCGTCAGAAGAAGACCATGTGACATTTTTATTAGTTGCATTCTCAGGCTGGATAGTTGCTGTAAGTTGTACCGTTTCGTCTATCGCATGAAGGGTGTAGGCTTCCTTATCCAATGAGATGCCCGTAACTGGGTGATAAAGTTCTACGGTCACCGTACAGGTGGCCTTAACGCCACTTCCGTCCATTGTAGCACAGGTGATTTTGCAAGTTCCATCTGCTACAGCTGTCACAAGTCCAGTAGGACTCACGGTGGCAACATCGGTGTTGCTGCTACTCCACGAAAGTTCTTTATAGTCAGCATCGGACGGACTTACTATAGCGCTAAGTTCTGCTGTCCCCAGTTGATTGAAGATGATATTCGTTTGATTAAGGGAGATGTAGTTGGCTCTAATAACGGAGTGTACTGGACGCACACTTAAACCCGTGATGCGCCACGGGTCACCACCAATAACTACAGATATATCATCTGTTCCGAGTTTCAAAATAAAGGGTTCGCAAATATCATTATAATCGTGTGGTGTATTAAGAGTTTTTGACCAGTAATAACCATAAGTACCCCTTTCGCTTATCGAGGAGCCTAAGAATTTTCCAGCCGCTGGTAAGAAAATACTGTTTCCGTTCAACTTGCTGGTAACTTTATACCCATACACTTTGTTCTGGATAGTCAACACTATAGATGTGTAGTTACTATTGATGAGTTCTTCAAGTTGAGCCTGAGTCGGCGTGTACCATTTGCTACTCCCCCAGTTCATGAAAGCAGCATCGTCGCTATCGTACAAAGAAAGAGTATCGTATTCCCATTTTTCGTGGAGGTATGGACTTTCATCGTCATGCCAAGTTGCCCAGTAATGCCAGTATCTAGTATAATCAAATTCATCATAATACTTGTAATTATCCCTCGTATAGCTTTCTTTGGATTCGACCTCTCCCCAAGCAAAATACTCACCATAATCTTCTGGTGATGAAGCTCCTACATTTTGGGTGGCCCATAATGTACCCGACGGAAGACCGAGATCTACGCTGGCATATCCGTCTATCGTACCTGAGAGATCATGATATGGATATACTTCAATCTTGCAACTGGTACTTTTGCGACTGCCGTCTTGTGTTGTACATGTAATGTTACATGTTCCTTTTCCTACAGCTGTCACAAAACCATTGGCATCCACTATTGCCACACTCTCATTACTGCTACTCCACAAAACAGACTTATTTTCAACATCTTCAGGAGATATGGTAACAGAGAATTGGTGTTTCCCCCCAATAGTAAGGACAAGAGAAGTGACATCCAAAATTATTTCTTTAACCCTTGCAGCTTTCCAAGAACACATCGGCCGAATATAAAGACCTTCAGCACGGCTAACTGGGCCGAAACTACAGCCCGTATATTCATCCCAATGATCAAACCAATAACACTCACCCTCATCTGCATCAGCACCGCCATATGGTTCAGACAAATAACCCGACCAATATGTTACATCAGGAAGGAATATAGATTTGCCATTCAGGGTACTGGTTATCTGAAATCCCCCCCTATTCTCATCCCAAACTGTTGTCGTATAGCGATAATCAAAAAGTTCTACAAAGCGATCACCGATGCGCCATAATCCTCCCCAGTTTACATAGGCCGCGTCGTCACGTAATTCCAGAGGGTCCAATCCTTTAAGTTCCATATAACCATAATAAGTTTCTGTATATTGAGCATGATATTTGGTATATGTGCCAGTAGTTGAATCGTACCACTTATAGTTCCCCAACGAAAATGATGTTTTCGTTTCTGTTTCGCCCCATGCAAAACGGTCACCAAACTCCTCTGGAGAAGAAGCCCCAATGTTACATGTCGCCTACAATGTTCCACTGGGCAAACCTAAATCCACATACTCATGTACGTCAGCGTTAATACTACTTGCCACCAAGCTCATGAGCAAGGCCAGCACAAAGGTAAAATGTTTGTGTTTCATAGTTGAATTTTATTAAATTGGGGATTCATAACTCAATCTCTTTGTGCCCCGCGACCCTCTGACGAAGCGGTTCATGTTTCGGTAAGATTTGAGCCAGTAGATACAAAAAGACGTGAGAGTCATTGTCCGTTGCTCGTCTCATGTGTTGAGGCCTTAGGAAACCCTTCTTATCGAGACAAGCAACCTAGACCTCACGCCGACATGTTATACGATACAATACGCTCATCTTACCATCAAGAAACGGCAAAATAAGGATACGCCTTATAACATACCCGTGACATCTATCGTTGCTATTGTTCCCTGATAAGAATGAAAGTTCCTAAGTTTCAACACATCAAGAACAAAGCGCGTGATAAACGCCTTTCCATATATGGCACCCCCACGACAGACGGCACGCTCCCGTGCCTT
>JAFTEX010000066.1 GCA_017453445.1 Bacteroidaceae bacterium | reverse complement strand
TTTCCTTTTCACTTTATTTCGTAATTTTGCAAATAAATCCATTTCGAATGAGACCAAAAGGAACTTATATTGCCTTCGATGCAGATGCAGTACAGGACAGTGTGAATAGCAATCTGCATACTTTCAGGCAGTTGGCTGAATGGGAAAAGCGCCATCCTAATCGCTTCAACTTCGTGAACATGCACGAGATTGAGTTTTCTGCGGAGCATGACGACCTCTTGGAAACGACGACCAAAAGCCGTTTCCTCAAACTCATGGCCGAGGCCGATAACTTGTTGGTCGTGGCCAGTCCCGTGCTGAACACCGAAAGCCATATACTGAACTGGCAGATATCGCGCTGTGTCAACCGTTTCCATCTTCCCGTAGTCATCGCCTATGCCGGTCTGGAGGAATTGGACGAAAGTTGCATTCAGAAGTTTTGGACGTGGCTGCCCAACAAACCACGCAAATATATTGGCCTGGACAGTGCCCGTATGGCGCACATCCCCCTGACACGTGACAAACTGGAGCGTGCCTTGGGGACATTTTCCGTCAGCGAACAGTTCTATCCTTGGAACTCCACTACGATATTCTGACCCCACCAAACAACATTGTTCCACAAACGACACATTGCATGAATATTATGAATCTATTGGATTTCCTTGATAGTTCTCCCGTCAACTTCTTGGCTGTACGAACTCTCAAGGAGCAGTTGGAGGCCGCCGGTTTCCAGCGCATCGACCCCTCCCGCCCCATGCCTGGCATGAAACCCGGCGGACAGTATTATGTCACGAAGAACGACTCTTCGCTCTATGCCTTCCGTCTCGGCCGTAAACCGTTGGCAGAGGCTGGCATACGTCTCATCTGTGCCCATTGCGACTCACCGACCTTCCGTATCAAGCCCAAGGCTGAAATATCCTGTGAGGGTGGTCTCGTGAAACTGAACACGGAAGTTTATGGCGGTCCGATTCTGAGTACTTGGATGGATCGTCCCTTGTCTCTGGCAGGGCGCGTCGTGCTGCGAGGCAGGGATGCCCTGCACCCGGAGACTTGCCTCGTTCACGTCCGTCGTCCCCTGCTCCAGATACCTAATCTTGCCATTCATTTCAATCGTCAGGTTAATGACGGAGTGAAACTGAGCCGACAGAAGGACATGCTGCCCATAATAGGCATCATCACGGAGGAACTGGAACGTGAGGGAGTCTTGATGCGTCTGCTTCGTGAGGAACTTCAAACGGAGGCTCCCATCCTTGACTTCGATCTCTATCTTTACGATGCAACGCCAGCCTGCCTCTTTGGGTTGCACGACGAGTTCATCTCCAGTGGACGGCTCGACGACCTTTCGATGGTTCACGCCGGACTTGCGGCACTGCTCGGAGCGGGCTCGTCACCGCAAGCGACGCAGGTACTGGCCGTCTTTGACAATGAAGAGACGGGTAGCCAGACAAAGCAGGGGGCTGGAAGTCCCTTCCTCGCATCCTTGCTGCAACGCATCGTACAAGCCCAGGGAGGCACACCTGACGACTATTTCCGAGCCGTGGAGCAGTCGTTCATGGTCTCGGCCGATAACGCTCATGCCTGGCATCCGAACTATTCGGAGAAGTACGACCCGACGAATCACCCCCAGATGGGCGGTGGACCGGTCATCAAGATTAACGCAGCGCAGAAATACGCTACGGACGCTCCTGCCGCAGCTGTCTTTGCCGAGGTGTGCAGGGCTGCCGACGTGCCTGTTCAATACTTTGTGAACCATAGCGACGTGGCTGGCGGCAGCACATTGGGTAACATACTGGCTGCGAGTTTGCCCCTTCGTGGGGTTGACATGGGCAACCCTATATGGGCCATGCATTCTTGTCGTGAGACTGGATCCGTGGCCGACCATACGTATTGTATCAAAGCTTTCACTAAATTCTACGATATCTGATGTATTATATTAAGAAAACCTTTGAAATATCTGCAAGCCACCGGCTTACACTTTCGTATGAAAGCAAGTGCGAACAGCTTCACGGCCATAACTGGATTATCACGATACATTGTAAGGCACGTGAACTGAATGCCGATGGCATGGTGGTGGACTTCACTCACTTGAAACAACAGATTGCTAATAAGCTCGACCACTGTAATCTGAACGATGTGCTCCCGTTCAACCCGACAGCAGAGAACATCGCCCGATGGATTTGTGACCAAATTCCTACGGCATACCGCGTGGACGTGGTAGAAAGCCTGGACAACCAGGCATCGTACGAGAGGGATTGAGGCGAAGATGAGGATTAACGAGATATTCTGCTCTGTTCAGGGTGAGGGAGTCTTCACGGGCACTCCGAGCGTATTCATACGGACATCGGGATGCAACCTTCGTTGCCCCTTCTGCGATACCCGTCACGCCGACGGTGAGGAGATGAGCGTCGAGGCCGTGGTCGCTCGGGCGGCATCGTTCCGTCCCCGGCACGCAGTGCTTACGGGGGGCGAACCGTCGTTGCAGCGAGAACTACCCCAGCTCGTCGAGGGGCTGCACCGTGAGGGGTTCTTCGTCCAGATTGAGACCAACGGGACGCGTCCACTACCCCCTTCCATCAATTGGGTGACGTGCTCGCCGAAAAGCATGGACAGCACGGTAGTCCGTCGGCCTCATGAACTGAAGGTCGTCTATCAAGGGAATGAAGACCTGACGCCCTACGAACGAGAGTTCGAAGCGCAAGTCTACTGCTTGCAGCCTTGCGACACTGGCAATGCTGAACGCAACGCCACCGTCCTTCGCGCTGCAGTAGCGTATGTCCTCGGTCATCCCCGCTGGCGGCTCAGCCTACAGACTCATAAGCTTATTGGGGTAAGGTAGTAGGCTTAGTTATACCAAACTGAGGATTCGCCACCCGTCAGGTTGGTATAGAGTTCGTCACTGTCGCAGTTGTACACGTTGTCCAGTTCGTAGGTCTCGTCGTACGAAGTTGCAGTCTTCTTCATAACATCCTCCTCTTTTGGGTTAATACTAAGGTTATCTGTCGGCAATATTACAAAATATATTTTACATCTCCAAGTTTCGGGACGAAAAAATCAGAAAAAACAGTTTCTCGGGTAGCGGAACGTAAAGTGTAGGGGGCGGAGGCTGCAGCCTTCGTCCCCTACGCTATGTAAACCAGGTACGCTGTTGGTGTGTCAGCGGTGCATGAGCCGATAGGAACGTCCGCGGTTTGATTCGATACTCAGCCCCGATGCCTCTCCGAGAGCTTGCTTCGTGCGCCGTATGAGCGTGTAGAGAGTTTCACTTGCATCGGGTTTTCCCGGCCAGAGCGTGTCACATATTTCCTGTTTGGTCAGTTCGCCTCGTGGCGAGGCCATCAGCATGGCGACGAGTCGTTCCTGCATGGGTGTCAGGTGGGCGGGCAGTCCGCTCTCTTTAGTCAATGGGAGAGCCTCGGGGATTGGTACGGGCAACCCAGCATGGGGCCACCGTCTGGCGCGTAGGGAGAGAGCCATGCAGCATAGGGCCATGAGGCCGAAGGCCAATGAGAGCCGACGGTCGCTCATACGCCATATCTGGAGCGAGGAATACTGAACGTAGCCACGGACTCGCAATGAGGGTGCGATGCCGACATCGCGACCGCAGAGCCCACGGGGCTGAGCGTGGCGGTCGTCGGCATAGAATGCCAGGCTGCACGAACTGCGAAGCTCGGTCTGGCGTATGTGCCCACGAAACTGACGGATGGTATCGGGGGAGAACCAGTCTTGCGGGTTCTCCATCTTCGTAAGCAGCAGAGCCTCGGTCAGTTGGCTCGCAATCTCGCGCTGCGCAATCTGGTAGCTCTGCACGCCCGTCCATACGGCGGAGAGGGCGAAGACAAGCATCATGTAGAGTGGCGTGATACGTTTCATGAGTAGTGGGGTTTCGTATTTTCCTTACAAAGATACACAAAAATGCCGATTCGCGGTCGCATTTCACATCATTTAACGTAGTCGTCGCTACGATTATCACGACAAATTTATCTTTAGAAACGAATTGTCCCAATTTCATGTCCTAATTCTATTAATTTTCCTCAGGGGAATGGCTTCCACTGTTCCACCTCCTTGACCAGTCCGCCGACCGCCGGGGCGAAGTCCTCGGGATAGATAAGCGTCTCCACGAACCACATGCGTTGCCGCAGGACGTACTTGGCCTGCAGACGGTAGGCCGTGACCTGTCGATTGCGGCTCTGCAACGTGGCGGTCATGAGGTACTCATTGGGTCCCTGACGCAGGCACACACCGTCCATGTCCTCAGCACGGCGGCGCATGTCGCGGTAGGGATTGAGCGTGTCGCGGCATACCTCCGTAGTGACGTCCAGCGTCATGTACTGAACCTGGCGCAGGGGCAATTCTTCGACGTAGACGAAGCGCACGTTCCCCTCCCCCTCAGCCTCCGCTGGCAGGAAGCACGAGGGGTGGCGCATTGCGTAGCCGAAGAACGGGTCCTCGTAGTCCACCCACTCGGCGCACTGGAGTCGATGCTCCAGTTCCTGGAGGTACGTGTCGTCGTCGTGGCGGTGCTCACGATGGTAGTTCAGCAGGGAAGCCCCCACTGACAACAGCACGAGGCACAGGAATGTAATGCGTAAACTCTTCATATTTATACTTTATTAATGTTGCTTTTTTCGACTACGAATTCCACGAATTGACCTTATTCTATTCAACCACAGATTACACAGATTTCACAGATTCTCCTTATTATATTCGACTACGGATTCCACGAATTTCACGAATTGGCCTTATGGCCATAATAATAGATGAATACTTGATGAATCTGTGAAATCTGTGTAATCTGTGGTTAAATGACCTCCTCATAATTCGTGTATATTCGTGTAATTCGTAGTTTAAAGACATTATTGTCCCTTTGCGATGCCCCCGACGAGGTCGTCGTTCTCGATACTGGTCTCGGCCTTGCGCACGGTAGCCTTCAGGTTGCCAAAGCGGTAAGAAAGACTGAGCATGAACGAGCGGCTGCGGCTCTGTTGATGACTCCGTCGGGTGTAGTCGCCTTGGATGACATGGTTCGTGTAGCCCTTGTAGGCGCTGAAGGGAAGGTTGGCCGAGAGGCGAACTGTGAGGCGGTCGTCGCGGAGGAACGAGCGTTGCAGGCTCATGCTTCCGGCCCACCACGGGTCGTCGTAGCCATATACGCCTGCGATGGCATGGCCCACTTGGCCGTAGCCAGCCACGGTCAGTTGCAGTCGCCACCACATCTTCTGCTGCACGTAGGCATAGACGAAGCCCGAGAAACGCGAGAGGCGCAGCCCCGACGTCGCATTGCCTGTGGTCTCTCGTCCGTTGGCATAGCGGTCGTGTCCCAAATTGGCGTTCAGCATGAACGTGGTCTTCTCCCACGGCTTCCACTGGAGATAGCCCTCAAGTTGCAGCCGACGGTGGTTGATGACGTTGCCGTAGGTCTGGTGGTGGACGTTGCCCTGGGCCGTCAGCACCGTGCCGATGCCGTCGCGGCTCCACTTCACGGCCGGCGCAAGATTCAGCGTCAGCCGTCGGCCCATATACATATATATAAGGTAGAGGCTCTGCTGTCGGCTGCTGCGTAGTGCGGGGTTGCCCTGCTGGACTTGGAAGGGCGAGCGCTCGACGGCGGGATTCAGGTACTCGATGCCCGGGCGGCGCATGGTGGTGACGTACTCGGCCTTCAGACTCTGCCGTCCGGTCATCTGCCAGTGCAGCACGGCCCTTGGCACAAGGTCGTGCAGGCAGCGGTGAACTCCCCTCCCCGACATGTGGCTGTATTCATAGCGCAGGCCGGCCCGCAAGGACAGGTGCTCGCTCCGGTAAGTATAGTCGCTGTAGAGCGCAGCCACCTGGGTGCGGTGGCGGAAGGCCGTGTGCGTGGTGTCCGAGGTCCCGTAGAACTCTTGAGTGTCATTACTGTGGTTCAGACGGTAGATATACTTCCCGCCCGTCTCCAGTTGGTGCCCACGGGACAGTGGCCTTAGCCAGTCGAGTTGCCATGTATGCTCCGTGAAGTGCTCACGCGAGCGGGTCATCAGCCCAGTGTAGGTGAAGGGCACGTCCGAGAGCTCGGAGTACAGCGTCTCGTCGTCGATATGCTGCCGCGTCAGGGCCAGCATGTACGAGAGGGTCCACCGCTCATCCCGTCGCCGTGTGCGCCGCTCGTAGTCGGCCCGCCCCTGCCACGAGTGGTGCATGTAGTCGGGCATCCAGAAGTGCGAACGATAGGAGTAGAGGGGGGCCCCCGTCGCATCGCTCATGGCCCAGCGCGACTCGCCCTGGACGTTGAGCTTCTGGAAGTAGCCGCCCAACGATGCGGAGATGAGGTTCAACGTGTCCAGTTCCAGGCTCACATCCACGTTGGCATAGTGTACGCTGCCCGGGGTCCGTTGGCGGCTGTCGCTTTCGACGTGGTTGCCCGTCGCCGCATAGTCCATCCATCCGTCGTAGCGACCTTCCGTCTCCCGTTTCGACATGCCGCCATAGCCATAATTGGCACTCGCCGTCAGTCGCCCCGCCTGCGTCATCAGGTAGGCACCGGCATTCGGATGGAGCAGCGTATTGAAATTGGCCGACAGGCTCCCCGTCACTCCCTCCATGCCGCCGCTGTCCTTGAGCACAATGTTCAGTATTGCCTCCACACCCTCTGCGTCTTCCTTCGCTCCGGGGGACGTAATGACCTCGATACGACGGACCATCGAGGCGGGCATGGTGCGCAGGATGTCTTTTGCATTCTTCGAGAGCGTGGGGTCCATGTGTCCGTTCTTGTAGATACGGAAGGCCGAACTGCCCTTCACAAGGATGTTGTCGTCGCCGTCCACCGTCACGAAGGGTACCTTCCGAAGCAAGTCCAGCACGGAGAGCGTCCGGCTGTCCTCGTCGTGTTCCGCATCGTAGGTGATGCGGTCAGCCTCGTTGCGTACCAGGGCGCGCTGTGCCGTCACGGCCACGCCCTTCATCTCAGCCTCCATCTCGATGCTGTCGAGACGGGCCTCCTGGAGTGAGTCCATCGGTTCGCGCGGTTCCTGTGCCCACGCCGTCAGCCCGGCAAGGCCGAGCACGAAAGTCAATAGTTTCATGTCAGTGCATTTAAGTTTCGCCGGCAAAGGTACGTCGTATACCTAAGCCGGCAAAATTACTTCACTGACATTTGTCTGACATTTCCCTGACAGGGGAACGTCGCCCGATGGAATGGGGATTTTTTATTAACTTATCGCCGACCAGTCGACACTGTTTCGGTTCAGGTCCCTAAGGGCTTTCCACATAAGCTGGTGTTCGGGGCGGTCGCCCGTCGGGTCGCTTTCGAGCACACGCTTAGCCACGTCGCGCGCCAACTGCACGACCTGCCCGTCGCGCGCCAGGTTGGCTATGTGCAGGTCGAAGGGAATGCCGCTCTGCTGCGTCCCTTCGAGGTCGCCGGGGCCTCGCAGGCGCATGTCCTCCTCGGCGATTTCGAAGCCGTCGTTCGTCTCGGTCATGATTTGGATGCGTCGGCGCGTGTCGCTCGAGAGTTTGAATCCTGTGACCAGGATGCAATACGACTGGTCGGCCCCACGCCCCACTCGGCCGCGCAACTGGTGAAGCTGGGCGAGGCCGAAGCGTTCGGCGTTCTCGATAATCATCACCGAAGCATTTGGCACGTTCACCCCGACCTCGATGACCGTTGTTGCCATCAGTATCTGCGTCTCGCCACGGACAAAACGGTCCATCTCCGCATCCTTCTCCGCCGACTTCATCTTGCCGTGGACCTTGCTGATACGCAGGTCGGGGAATGTGCGGCAGTACTGCTGGTAGCCTTCCTCCAGATTCTTTAGGTCCATCTTCTCGCTCTCCTTGATGAGGGGATATACTATGTAGGCTTGGCGGCCCAAGGCTATCTGCTGGCGGAGCCCCCGGTAGAGGTCTTCAAGTCGGTTTTCGTAGTGGTGGATGGTCTGTATGGGTTTGCGCCCTGGCGGCAGTTCGTCGATGACGCTGACGTCGAGGTCGCCGTAGACCGTCATGGCCAACGTGCGGGGGATAGGGGTCGCTGTCATGACCAGTACGTGCGGGGGAGTCTGGTTCTTTGACCAGAGTTTTGCCCTTTGGGCTACGCCGAAGCGGTGTTGCTCGTCGATGACCACCATGCCCAGGTTGCGGAACTGCACGTTGTCCTCGATTACGGCGTGCGTGCCGATGAGGATATGGACCTCGCCCGAAAGCAACCCGTCGAAGATGGCCTGCCGACGCTTGCCCTTGACCATACCCGTCAGGAGTTCGACGCGTACGGGCATGTCGCCCAGGAAGTGGCGGAACGTATCGAGGTGCTGCTCGGCCAGTATCTCGGTGGGGGCCATGATGCAGGCTTGATAGCCGTTGTCCAGGGCAATGAGCATCGTCATCAGGGCCACCAACGTCTTGCCACTGCCCACGTCTCCTTGCAAGAGTCGGTTCATCTGCCGCCCCGACTTCATGTCGGTATGTATCTCGCGTATGACACGCTTCTGCGCCCCCGTCAGGGGGAAGGGCAGGTGGTGGTAGTAGAAGTCGTTGAACACGTCCCCCACCCTCGCGAACACGTGTCCGGCGAACCGGCGGTTGCGCTCGCGCGTGTACTTTAGTATATTAAGCTGGATAAAGAAAAGTTCCTCGAACTTCAGACGGAAACTGGCTCTCGACAGGCGCTCGGCCGACTGCGGATAGTGCATGGTCCGTATGGCCTCGTCGCGCGGCATGAGTTTTAGTTCTTGCACCAGATACTCTGGCAGCGTCTCGGGCAATGGTTCGTGGAGGATGCGGAAGACTGTAGCCACCCACTGCTCCATCATGCGGGTGTTGATGCCGCGTTTCTGCAGCTTCTCGGGAATGCTGTAGTAAGGGCGCAGGCCCATCGGCGAGCGGCTGAAGCGCTCAATGCTCTCTATTTCGGGGTGCGTGATGTTGAAGCGCTCGCGGAAGAGGGTGGGCTTGCCGAATACCACATACTCCGTCAGCAGTTTATAGTTCTTCTCCACGTACTGCAAACCATTGAACCACACGAGGTCGACGATGCCCTGCCCGTCGGAGAAGTGCCCGACGATGCGCCGCTTGCGCCCTGCCCCCTGCTCCTCAAAACTCAGTATCTGGCCCCTCATCTGCACGTAGGGCATGTCCAAGGTCAGTTCGTGGGTGTAGTAGAACCGGCTGCGGTCGATGTGCTTCGTCGGGAACTGGAGGAGCAGGTCGCCATAGGTCGAGATGCCCATGCCTTCCTTCAGGAGTTTGGCACGGGCAGGCCCGACGTTGGCCAGGTATGTTATGGGATAGTCAAGAACCTCCAATGCTCAATCTTTAATCTTCGCCCCACACAAGTACTCGGCATACAACATGTCCTCGGGGGTCGTCAGTTTTATGTTCTCGCGGTTGCCTTCCACTAAGCAGATACGGTAGCCGAGGTTCTCCACCACCGATGCGTCGTCCGTGAAGCCCGGCTGATAAGGCTGGCGCATGGCCTCCTTGAACAGGGGGATGCGGAACGTCTGCGGTGTCTGCACAAGGCGGTACCGTTCCCGGTCCACCGTCAGGCTGTCGCCCTCGGGCAGCAACTGGCGCACCGTCTCCACCACGGGCACCACAGGCACCACGGCTCCCTGCTCCCGTGCGGCATCGTAGCATCGGCGGATGACCTCGGCCGAGACAAACGGCCGCACTCCGTCGTGTACGCCCACCACCCCCTCACCGTCATCGGGCACCAGGGCCAGGCCGTTCCCCACGGAGTGGAAGCGCGTTTCGCCGCCTGTGGCCACCTGATGGGGTACGACGAAGAGATGTTCGTCGCACAACTGCCGCCAGTACGTTTGTTGGTCACGGGGCAGTACGAGTATGATGTGGATGCCACCCTCGTCGGCAAAGGCATCGTGGAAGCGTTGCAGGGTGCGCATCAGCACGGGCTTCCCCCCGACGGGCAGGAACTGCTTCGGCACGTCGCCGCCCATCCTCAGGCCGCGCCCTCCGGCCACGATGATTACATATCTATTCTCCATTATGAGCGATTCTGTGAGGCAAAGATACGCATAAATCCCGACCTGTGCAAATTACTTGCCGAGAAGGTTGCTCGCGATGCACGCGACGTAAACATTTTTTATTTTTGCCCTTACGCCCCTTATAGATAAGATTAGTATGCTTAGGCGGATAAGGTTACTAAGGTTATCCCCTGAAGCATAGTAATCTTACCCCCGCAGGCATACTATTCTTCTTTTGCCCGGGATAGCGATGTAAAGAATTTTCCTTACGCGCCGCACAGTTACAAACAAACGGACGTTCCCTCCAACGACAAGACACTACAACAAGCAACTTTTTGACAGAAGGAATAGGTTATTGCACGCTTGGGGACATTACTTCCCACTCATTAGGAAGTTATACATCATGCCCTCGCGCAGTTGGTCGGCAGTCTGCTTGTCCTTCAGCCGTTCCACCAGGGCATAGCCAAGGGCGAAAGCGGCACCGGGGCCTTTGCCGGTGATGAACTGCCCGTCCTGCTCTACGAGGGCGGCGGTGTAACGGGCCTCCCCCAGTTCGGTCTCGAAACCAGGATAGCAGGTGGACTTCATGCCGTCGAGCAGACCCAGGTGGCCCAGCACGAGCGGAGCGGCACAGATAGCGGCGATGGGGCGACCAGCCTTGTGGTGCGCCATGAGTCCCTCACGCAGGGGGGCGCAGGCGTCGAGGTTCGTGGCCCCGGGCAGTCCGCCGGGCAGGAACAGGAGTTCGGCATCGGCGAAATCGATTTCGGCTAACGTGCGGTCGGCCACAACACCCACACCGTGGGCACTGGTTACTATGCGTTCGTCGGTGATGCTGACGGTCTCAACCGGCAGGCCGGCACGGCGCATGATGTCAACGGGAGCCAGTGCTTCGATGTCTTCAAAGCCGGTGGCAAGGAATGTGTAAATCATAATTATATGTTGAAAGTTGAAAATTGAAAGTTGAAA
>JAFTEX010000016.1 GCA_017453445.1 Bacteroidaceae bacterium | reverse complement strand
TCGCCCTTCGGGCGAGAAATCGCACAAATCTAAACAAATCTTTCAAGAAACTACAATATTGAAAATCAATTTGTCGGATTTGAAAAGATTTGTAGGATTTCTGCGCGAAAGCGCATTCCAAGCATTTTGACACACCCTCTTGTATGATGGGGGAGTGGCTATTCCCCTACGCTGAAGCCGATGCCCTCCACAGCTTGGCGGACGGCTTCCGGCTCCACCTTTCCACGGACGCGGGCTGTGCCGGTACTGAGGTCGACGTCCACGTCCGTGACTCCGTCGAGGCTGCGGATGGCGCGCTCGACGTTGGTGGCGCAGTGGGAGCAGTGCATGCCCTGAATGTGGAACAGGGTGGATTCGTTGGCCTCTTCGTCGTCGCAGCAGTCACAGCTGTCGTTGCAGCAGTCACAACCGTGGTGGTGGCTGTGGCGATGCCGCCAGGCATTGACGAGCAGACCGAACAGGACGGCGGCGCAGACGGCTCCGAAGGTGGAGATGTGCTCGTGGCAGCAACCGCTCTGCATAATCAGGCTCGACGTGAACCACTCGCGGGGCAGCAGGTAGTCGATGCCCAGACCGAAGGCGACGGCTCCCAGGACGATGGCAGCGAGGTAGATGAGTTGCGTGCGGCGTCCCAGCACCTTGCGGATGACCAGCAGGCTGGCGACGTTGCAGGCCGGGCCGGCCATTAGCAGTACGAGGGCGGCGCCGGGTGTCAGTCCCTTCATCATCAGGGCGACGGCGATGGGGATGCTGCCCGTGGCGCAGACGTACATGGGCACGCTGATGCAGAGCACGAGCAGGATGCTGAGCAGACTGTTGTCCTGGAAGGCCGAGAACCACTGGTCGGGGACGAGTGTCGTAATCAGTCCGGCAATGACGAGACCCACCACGAGCCACTTGCCAATGTCGCCCACCATCTCTACGAAGGCGTAGCGGAGGGCTTTGAGTAGGGAGGAAGGGGCAAGGGACATGGAGGAGGAAGGTGCAAGGGATACATTTGCTGCTTGCTTATCATCCTGTCTGATACATACCTCTTGCCCCTTGCTCCTTGCCCCTTGCTCCTTTTCACCAGCACCTTGCTCCTTGCCCCCTTCCATCTGATTCACCAGCGTTCCCCCCATCAGGGCAGTGAGGAATGCCACGATGGGGCGCAGGATGGCGAAGGGCAGGCCCATCAGCGAGTAGGTGGCGATGATGCTGTCCACGCCCGTCTGGGGCGTGCTGATGAGGAACGCAACCGTGGCCCCACGGCTTCCGCCCTCGCGACGGAGTCCCATGGCCGTGGGCAGTACGCCGCAGGAGCAGAGGGGGAGGGGCACGCCGAACAGGGCCGCCAGGAAGACACTCCGGAAGTTGGGGCGACTCAGGTATTCCGAGTAGATGCGGTGGGGGATGTACTCGTGCATCAGCCCCGCCAGCAGGAATCCCAGCAATAGGTAGGGGGCCATCTCGCAAAGCAGGGCCCAGATTTCCAACAGAAGATTCGTGATAGTCATAGCTGTTACCTTTTTTAAGTTTCTCGGTGCAAAGTTACGACATCCGGACTGCAACTTGGTTGCAAAGTGCGCTTACGGGGCCTTTTTACATTATTATTATGTCAAATTGATAAAAAAGTGTAAAAATATTTTGTCGATACAAAGTAAATGCATAACTTTGCCAACGAATTGAAAGAAAAGAATATAAAATGAATACGACGACTCGTTTTTGGTGGTGGCGCAGCTCAGGATTCAGACAATCGTGAGAAGATGGCCGTGTACCTCCGAAAAGAGTAAAAGTATAAAACACAATGGAGAGGCTTGTCGTTCTTGCGGCAAGCCTCTCCGCTTTTAAAAGAAATCATGACGAAAACAAATAAAAGTTACAAACCCTTAACCCAACCTTCAACACTATGAAACAGAAAAAGTTTATTCTGCAAGAGAGTGAAATCCCCACGCAGTGGTACAACATTCAGGCCGACATGCCTAACAAGCCCCTGCCGCCTCTCCATCCCGCCACGCGCCAGCCTCTGGGCGTCGACGACCTGGCACACATCTTCCCCCGCGAATGCTGCGAGCAGGAGCTGAACACGAAGGATGCGTGGATTGACATCCCCGAACCCGTGCTGGAGAAGTACAAATACTATCGCTCCACGCCGCTCGTCCGTGCCTACGCATTGGAGGAGGCTCTGGGCACGCCGGCTCACATCTATTTCAAGAACGAGTCGGTCAATCCGCTGGGTTCGCACAAGATAAACTCGGCCCTGCCGCAGTGCTACTACGCTAAGCAGGAGGGCACCACGAACGTCACCACCGAGACGGGTGCCGGACAGTGGGGAGCCGCCCTGAGCTATGCCGCGAAGGTCTTCGGACTGGAGGCAGCCGTCTATCAGGTGAAGATTTCCATGATCCAGAAGCCCTACCGTTCCAGCATCATGCGCACCTTCGGGGCCACCGTGGAGGGTAGTCCCTCGATGTCCACCCGTGCCGGTAAGGACATCATCACCAAGAATCCCACCCACATGGGTTCCCTCGGTACTGCCATCTCCGAGGCCGTCGAACTGGCCATGACCACGCCGGGCTGCAAGTACACCTTGGGCAGCGTGCTCAACCACGTGGCCATCCACCAGAGCATCATCGGCCTTGAAGCCGAGAAGCAGATGGCGATGGCAGGCGAATATCCCGACACCGTGATTGCCTGCTTCGGCGGTGGCAGTAACTTCGGCGGCATCGCCTTCCCCTTCATGCGCCACAACATCCTCGACGGCAAGACGACGGAGTTCATCGCTGCCGAGCCTAACAGTTGTCCCAAGCTGACGCGCGGCAAGTTTGACTACGACTTCGGCGACGAGGCCGGGCTCACCCCGCTGTTGCCCATGTACACGCTGGGCCACGACTTCAAGCCTGCCAACATCCACGCCGGAGGCCTGCGCTACCACGGTGCCGGCATGATTGTCAGCCAGCTCATCAAGGACGGACTGATGCATGGCGTCGACATCCCGCAGCTGGAGACCTTCGAGGCCGGTGTGCTCTTTGCCCGCACCGAGGGCATCATCCCGGCCCCCGAGTCCAGCCACGCCATTGCCGCTACCATCCGCGAGGCTCTGAAGTGTAAGGAGACGGGCGAGGAGAAGGTCATCCTGTTCAACCTCTCCGGCCACGGGCTCATCGACATGACCGCCTACGACCAGTACATCAACGGCGACCTCATGAACTACACCCTCACCGACGAGGACATCGCCAAGAACAAGATTGGCGTCTGACGTTCAACCCAAAGACATTTATATAAAGAGGGACTGTGTCGTTCATTTCGACACAGTCCCTTTTTTTGGTATGCTCGGCATGAGCAATGTCTAACGGGTGCAAGTCCCGAGTGAGCCCAAATAGCGGGAATCACACAGCCCAAGACAAGGGTGTCCATTGCGAGGTGGAATCTGAAAGAAGTCGGCGGCAAACATCTGG
>JAFTEX010000065.1 GCA_017453445.1 Bacteroidaceae bacterium | reverse complement strand
GTGTCGTGTCCATGATAGACATGACTGTGGTGATGCGCGGTTCGGGACGGGAAGAGCGCATGAGGGGCAGGGTAGTGGGCTTCACCAACCGGCTGAACACCATCCTCGTCCCTGAGGACTTCATCCGTTGGAGCAACCGTGAGTTTGCCCCCGAGAGCGACGCCTCGCCCACACGACTCATCGTGGAAGTCAACAATCCGACGGACGACGCCATCGCCCGCTATGCCAGCGAGCACGGTTACGACATTGACGAGGACAAGTTGCAGGCCGGTAAGACCACCTATTTCCTGAAGGTGGTCAGCGGTGTCATCATGGGCGTGGGGCTGCTCATCACGATGCTTTCCTTCTTCATCCTCATGCTCAGCATCTACCTCTTGGTGCAGAAGAACACCGTGAAGCTCCAAAACCTCCTGCTCATTGGCTACACGCCGGCCCGCGTTTCGCTGCCCTATCAACTTCTGACCATCGGCATGAACCTCATGGTCCTCCTCCTGGCCCTGCTCGTGCTCCATTGGCTCCGGGGCTATTACATGGAACTGATTTGGGCCATGTTCCCCACGATGAAGGACAGCCCCATGTGGCCTGCCTACATTTTGGGAGGCTTGCTCTTCCTCCTTGTCAGCACGCTGAACGTCATAGCTGTCCATCGGCGCGTTCTCGCCATCCGTCGCTAACGGGAGAGTGTATAATACAGAAAAACGAAGGAAATCGGGTGGCGTGGGACGATACTGCAAACATTCGCAGCTCCAAAGTTTGTGTGTTCGCCCGTTTATTCGTATCTTTGCACACGCGTTAAATAAACCAACAAACTTTGATGATATGGGAAAAATTGTTACTTTGGGTGAAATCATGCTTCGCCTGTCTCCGCAAGGCAACGACCGCTTCATACAGAGCGAGTCGTTCCGCATCATCCCTGGCGGGGGGGAGGCTAACGTAGCCATCTCTCTGGCCAACTACGGGCACGAGGCCTACTTTGTCTCGAAACTGCCCAAGCACGAAATCGGCCAGATTGCCGTCAATGCACTGCGCCGCTACGGGGTGGACACTCGCTTTGTGTCCCGAGGTGGTGACCGGGTGGGACTTTACTATGCTGAGACAGGTGCCTCCATGCGCCCCTCAAAGGTCATCTACGACCGTGCTCATAGCAGCATCGCAGAGGCTGAACCCGAGGATTTCGACTTCGACAAAATCATGGAAGGTAAGGACTGGTTCCACTGGTCGGGCATCACACCGGCCATTTCCGATAAGGCTGCTTTGCTGACTCGCCTGGCCTGCGAAGCTGCCAAGCGTCATGGAGTTAAAGTAAGTGTCGATTTGAACTTTCGCAAAAAACTGTGGACCAGTGAGAAAGCAATTAGCGTCATGCGCCCCCTGATGCAGTATGTGGACGTGTGCATCGGCAATGAGGAAGATGCAGAACTTTGTCTCGGGTTCAAGCCCGACGCCGATGTCGAGGGTGGCCAGACGGATGCCGCAGGTTACGAAGGCATTTTCCGCCAGATGCGTGAGGAGTTCGGTTTCGAGTATGTGGTCAGTACCCTGCGCGAGAGTTTCTCTGCTACCCACAACGGTTGGAAGGCTCTCATCTTCGATGGCAAGGAGTTCTACCAGTCAAAACGCTACGAACTGAACCCCATCATCGACCGCGTGGGCGGTGGCGACTCGTTCTCGGGTGGTCTCATCCACGGTCTGCTCACCAAGCAGACTCAGGGCGAGGCACTGGAGTTTGCGGTGGCAGCCTCAGCGCTAAAACACACCATCAACGGCGACTTCAACCTCGTTTCAGCAGACGAAGTGGAGGCCCTTGCCGGCGGTAGCGCAAACGGCCGTGTGCAACGATAAAAGACTCATCCACCTTTCCCCTCTCATATAGCGAGGGAGAAAGATAGTAATATAGGTTAAAGTAAGTAATGAATGAGAATATAAATTGAAAAGTCTCCGATATCAAGAGTGACCTCTTCCCTCCTTTACAGGGAGGGGGAGGAGAGTCTTATGGAGGGTTTTGAAGGATTTTTTAATATGGCGAAATTTGACAAACTTGCAGTGTTGCAGAAGATAGGTGAAACGGGCATGGTGCCCGTGTTCTATCACAAGGATGCCGAGGTGGCTAAGCGTGTCATCAAGGCTTGTTACGATGGAGGCGTGCGTGCCTTCGAGTTCACCAATCGCGGTGACTTTGCCCAGGAGGTGTTTGCCGACTGCGTGAAGTTCGCAGCGAAGGAATGTCCCGAACTGGCACTGGGTATCGGTTCGGTCGTGGATGCCCCCACCGCAGCACTCTATATCCAGTTGGGAGCCTGCTTCGTTGTGGGTCCCCTGTTCAATCCCGACGTGGCTCCCGTCTGCAACCGTCGACTCGTGCCCTATTGCCCGGGATGTATGACCGTGAGCGAGATTGGTAAGGCACAGGAAATGGGGTGCGACCTGACGAAGGTGTTCCCCGGCGATGTGGTGGGTCCCAACATGGTGAAGGGGCTGAAGGCCCCCATGCCTTGGTCGAAAATTATGGTCACGGGCGGTGTATCACCCGATGAAGAGAACCTCACTCGCTGGTTCAAGGCTGGTGTCTACTGCGTAGGCATGGGTTCGAAGCTCTTCCCCAAGGAGCGCATCGAGGCCCAGGACTGGCAGTATATCACCGACAAGTGTCGCGAGTGTCTGGACATCATTGCAAGGTTGCGCTGAAATGAGCAAGAAAAATCGGAACGTCTGGGTTGTTCCCGAAGGACAGCCCTTGACCGACATGGACCGTCGCATACTGGAGGCACAGGAACGGGGCAAGCTGGTTCCCACGCGTGAACTGATAAAGACCCCGGAACAGATTGAGGGCATCCGCAAGGCGGGTGTTCTGAACACCGACCTCCTCGACAAAGTGACCGAAATCATAAAGCCTGGCATGTCGACGTGGGAGATAGACAAGTTTGTCTATGACTACACCACCCAGCATGGCGGCATCCCGGCCCCGCTTCATTACGAAGGCTTTCCCAACTCGTGCTGCACCAGCGTCAACGATGTTGTCTGTCACGGCATCCCTTCGAAGGACGAAGTGCTGGAAGAGGGAGACATCCTGAATGTCGACGTGACCACCATCCTCAACGGCTATTATGCCGATGCCAGCCGCATGTTCGTCATTGGAGGGGAAACGGAACCCCGTTGGCAACGTCTTGTGGATGTGGCTTGGGAGTGTCTGAAGATAGGCGAGCAGGTGTGTTCGAAACCATACGTCTACGTGGGCGATATCGGCGAGGCCATTCAGAAATATGCACACAAGAATCATATGTCCGTCGTGCGCGACCTCTGCGGCCACGGGGTGGGTCTGCAATTCCATGAGGAACCCGATGTGGAGCACTATGGTCGTCGTGGCACGGGCATGTTGCTCGTCCCCGGCATGACGTTCACTATCGAGCCGATGATAAACCTCGGCCACTGGCAGGTCTGCCTCGATGAGGATGACCCCACGGGATGGGTCGTTGTCACGGAAGACTACGAACCCTCAGCCCAGTGGGAACACACATACGTGATGACCGAAAACGGAGTGGAAATACTGACACATTAGAGATGAAGGAAAAAGGAAAAGTCATACTCGCCATCGAAAGTTCGTGTGACGACACCAGTGCGGCTGTCATCAAGGATGGTTTTTTGATGTCCAATGTGACTGCCAGTCAGGCCGTACATGAGCAATACGGGGGCGTGGTGCCCGAACTGGCCAGCCGTGCCCACCAGCAGAATATAGTCCCGGTGGTGGATGCTGCACTGAAGCGGGCAGGTGTAGAGCGTGAGGAACTTTCAGCCATAGCCTTCACACGCGGTCCCGGTCTGATGGGGAGTCTTTTGGTGGGAGTTTCCTTCGCCAAAGGACTTGCAGCTTCGCTCGGTATCCCAATGATAGATGTAAACCATCTGCAGGGGCATGTGATGGCGCATTTCATTAAAGAAGTTAAGGATGAAGGACTAAGAATGAAGGATGATGGGAAGCGTGATGCCTCTTCAACCCTTTCCCTTCACACTTCACCCGAATTCCCCTTTCTCTGTCTCTTGGTCAGCGGTGGCAACTCGCAGATAATCAAAGTGAATTCCTACAACGATATGGAAATCATCGGGCAGACTATCGACGACGCAGCCGGCGAGGCCATTGACAAGGCTGCCAAAGTGATGGGGCTGGGATATCCCGGAGGCCCCATCATCGACCGCCTGGCTCGTCAGGGCAATCCCGAAGCCTACAAGTTTTCAAAGCCCCACATCCCGGGTTACGACTACAGTTTCTCGGGACTGAAGACCTCGTTCCTCTATAACCTGCGCGACTGGCTGAAGGAAGACCCCGATTTCATCTCGCGCCATAAGGAGGACCTTGCCGCCTCCTTTGAGCGTGCCGTCGTGGACACGCTGATGCAGAAACTTCGCCTGGCAGCCCGTGACCTTCGTATCCGTCAGGTGGCAGTTGCGGGCGGTGTGTCAGCCAATACGGGACTGCGCAATGCCTTCCTTGAACATGCCCGCAAGTACCATTGGAAGGTCTTCATCCCGAAGTTCGGCTACACCACTGACAATGCAGCCATGATAGCCCAGGCTGGTTACTTCAAGTTCCTGGACGGCGACTTCTGCCCAATGGAGGCACCTGCCTACAGCCGAGTGACCCTGTAGGCCTCCCGGAAGAGAAAAGTCGGTTGGAATGAAAGCGGCGGACGTTTGTCAGATACGTCCGCCGCTTTGCTTATGAAGTAGTCTATGGATGGTTAGTTCGTCCAACTTGTATTCTCAAATTCCTTTTTCATGAGTTCGAAGAAGTACAGAATTTCATCATGGCTTTGCCCTTCATAGAATTCGGTCTCGTCCTCGGTGATGGTCTTTCCCTTGCGAGTGAAGTACTTGCTCACTTCATCTGCGTCGTAATTGGCCTGAATATCTTTCCATGCCTCGTCGGCCAGCTTGTCGGTAGCAAAGATATCTTGGGTGATGAACTTGATGCACTCGTCGTTGTTGTCGAAGGTGGCGGTCATGGTCTCTGTATAGACACCCTTGAACACGGCCGTAAAGACTGCGGGGTTGCCGTCCTTGATGGTAACGGTCGGTTTAACCTTACCCGAAACGATGTCCTCAATTGCATCTTCTACGTGAGTTCGGGATAAGAAAAAGTTTCTTAAAAAGTTGGTAATCATAGAATATTTTCGTATCTTTATGGTTGTAAATCAAATAAATAAAAGAGACGAAATCCTATGATTACCGAAGACAAAGTTATTGAAATTTTCTGT
>JAFTEX010000064.1 GCA_017453445.1 Bacteroidaceae bacterium | reverse complement strand
GCGGCGACCTGCGCGTCCGCTTCCTCGGCACGTACAAGAACAGCACCTTCTCCGCCGAGGACAAGAGCATCCTGCTCATGGGCGGCGAGAACACACTCTACTATCCCCTCGGAGGTGCCAGCATCGGCTCCTGCCGTGCCTACTTCAAGATTGGCGACGACGGCGCACTGCTGACCCGACAGTTCACGGACTTCAGCATCACTTTCGGCGAGGACGGCGAGAGCACGGGACTGGAAGCGAAGGACTGGGAGCAAGGAGCAAGGGGCAAGGAGGCCTGGTACACGCTCGACGGGCGCCGGCTCAATGGCAAGCCCTCGCAACGCGGCATCTATATCGGCAATGGCAAGAAGATTGTGATTAAGTAATGAATTATAAGGAGGCGGGGGGCAACAACAAAAGCTCCCCTCCCTCCTAACTCCTTAGACAAAATACAACAGCGCAATGAAGAAACAATATCAGCACCCCACGATGGAGGTGGTGAAGACTCAGGCAACATATATCACTTGCACAAGCATCGACCATGTCGACGGTGGCGACACAGGCATCACCATCGGCGGAGGCGGCAGCGGCCCCGCACGCGTCCGCAACCACAACATCGACTGGGACGATTCAGACGACTGGGACAATTCGACTCTCTGGGACTATTAAACACATTCGCATCATGAAGACTATTTCGAGTAAGAAACTACTTTTCATTCTCGCCCTGCTCTGCGGCAGCGGCATGTTTGTGTCGTGCTCCAACGACGACGATGCAACCACCGTCGCCCCAGCGGCAAAGGAGTATTTCACGCTGTGGAACCCATGCGAGGCACTGACGGCACTGAAGGAATACGTGGAGGACGTGACGAACCCCGCCTCCGCGAACTTCATCAAGGAGGAAGACCGCATCGCCACGTTCGACATGGACGGCACGTTCGTCGGCGAACTCTACCCGACGTACTTTGAGTACAACCTGCTGGAATACCGCGCGCTGGACGATGCCACCTACGAAGCCCCGGCGGACGTAATGGAGACGGCACAGGAGATACGCGACTTCGTGCGCAACGGCAAGCCGCTGCCCGCCCACTTCGACATGAAGCACGCCCAGGGCGCCGCCAAGGCCTACGCCGGCATGACGCTGGCCGAGTTCGACACCTACGTCAAGGCCTACGCCGCCCAGCCAGCCAACGGCTTCACGGGCATGACCTACGGCGAGAGCTTCTACAAGCCCATGCTCCAGGTGTTTGAATATCTGAAGGATAAGGGCTTCACCTGCTACGTCGTCTCGGGCAGCGACCGCTTCATCTGCCGCGCACTGACGGAGCGCATCGGCATCGAGCCCAACCGCGTCATCGGCATGGACGTGAAACTGCGCTCCACCAGCCAGGGCACGGAGGAAGGCGTCGACCACACCTTCGGCCGCGAGGAGGACCTCGTGCGCACCGACGAGCTCATCATCAAGAACCTGAAGACCAACAAGGTGCTGCAGATTTCACAGGAGATAGGCAAGGTGCCCGTGCTGTCGTTCGGCAACAGCGGCGGCGACACCTCCATGCACAACTACGCCCTGAGCAATCCTCTCCACCGCTCGGCCGCCTTCATGCTCATTGCCGACGACGACGTGCGCGACCATGCGAACCGCGAAAAAGCCCTCACGCTGGGCGACCAGTGGCGCCGGGCCGGCTACCACGTCATCTCCATGCGCGACGACTTCCGCACCATCTACGGCGACGGCGTGGCAAAGACCGACTTCGCCTTCCCCGCCAATGCGAAAACGCTCACCGAGTGGTAGGCGGCGGACCGCCAGCACCTGCGCGGGGGCGGAGTAAGAAATCTTGACAACGTTCCCTCCCTCCAAAATAACCTTACTATGCTTCCGGGCATAAGATTACTATGCTTCGGGGGATAACCTTAGTAATCTTATCCGCCTAACCTTAGTAATCTTCCGCCATAGGGGGTACGGTGCCGCAAGGGACAAAAAGTAAAGAATGTTTACAAACGTCAGACGTCGAAAAAGGTAGATATACAAAAAAAACAGAAAACAATTTTGCGTTTCAGAAATATTTCGTAACTTTGTCCCGTACATCATAGCGATGATGTATAAAGCTGTTTGCTCAATCGCCATTCGAACTACCACCTCGGACTAAAGAAAGAGCAGAAATAGACAATCCTGATGAAGCATGCGCTCCACATAGCGTAGGTTTCTCCATAAAGGATTGTGGGCTGTGGTAGGCCCTGAATGGCGTATGGCGAAAGTCTGCGCTTCTTTTTTGCCCGAAAGTTTGTGCTCTCTTAGCCATCAGAGAGAAAAGAAAGAGTATAAACAAACAATAAAAAAGGAGAACGCTATGAAAAACTATCTAAAACTATTGCTGGCAGCCCTCGCACTGCTATGCTCGCCCAGTGCTTCGGCACAATACGAAGACTGGACATCGACAAACACTACAACGTGGTCTTCATCTTCTCACACGTGGACTATAGATTTGCAAAAGGGCCAGTGGCTCCACTTTGATTATGCAATCACCCATGGAAGTGGGACAAATGGTCATCTTTCTATTAATGGCCGCTCCTATAGTTACTACTATGGTAATAGGGATGACGGTACCTTCCAATATGGGGCACCCATTGATACCACTCTGACCATAGAGGCTACTTTTTACACACAAAGTGATCAGAATTCCAAAGCCACGATTAGCAACATGCATGTGTCTAATAGTGCAGAAATCAAAGGAAACTACATATCCTTATATTCATTTTTCAGGGAAATAATGGGATTTTATGCCTCCCAATGGACTTCGGCTAACGACAATGTAGCAAAGGTGACGAATTCCGGAGAGGTCTATGGTTTTGCATTAGGCAGCACCACCATCACCGCCACAGGAACAAAAGATGGTGAAACAAAGACCTTGGATATTCCTGTCAATGTTATTAAAACTGGTATAGACATATCAGGTAATCGCAATCTGCGCAATGTATTTTATGACCTCACAAGAGTTTATGCTGATTCCTGGATTAGCGCAGACGAAAATATAGCAAATGTTACAAACACTGGAAGCTATTATGATAAAGGGGATGTCTATGGCTTTTCAGTAGGCAGCACCACCATCACAGGCACGGGAACAAAGGACGGACAAGAAGTAACCATCAGTTTCCCGGTAAATATAACCAAACCATATAGTTGGGACATATATGCAAAAAGCACTGAACTGCCGACATATTTTAACCGTTTCACCAATGAAGAGGCCACGACCTTGACCAGTTCTGATGAAAGCATTGCAAAAGTAATTGCCACTCAGGACGAGACAGTCGTAGTGGGGCTTTCAGAAGGTTCAGCAGTGATTACGACCACATCAAAAAGCGGCAGTAGTATTGCCTTCCCTGTTACTGTCCATGACCCTTACACAGAGAACAACTACGGCGCACCTCAACTTGACGGGAAGGCCCCCCTTTCCGAATTTTCCAGTTGGGATAACAATAAATGGAATGACTTTACATATTACGGTCAATCTGCAAGCGAAAGCTATCAGGCATGTGGACTCATGGGAACGAAAGATGAATACAACAATTGGTACACAGTGTCTGACGATCTTCTCTATTTTATTACGAATGAAGAATATAAAAGTTTTAATTTCTCATTTGTCAAGGGAGGCGATGCAACGTTTAACATATATTTAGATGGGAAGAAAATGAATTTCTCACCTTATTGGACATACACGTCATACGATGGCTATAAGATAGAAACATACGATAACTGTTATATATATCTTGTCCCTGGCAACCACACCATCTATATAAAAGGAACAGCGACAAACGGCTTTGTGGGCTTCACCAACAACAATTACATTTACTCAAATACCTATTCTATCGGAAACGGTTATGACGAACTCGCTCAAGAAGTGGAGATGGACACCATCCACCTAAGTCGTGAGGGAACACTCGGAGGCGAGGCTCTGAAATTACGTGCGAATCTTTCTGAATTCATGGGCTTATATGTCAGCGGTCCATTTGACGAATATGACTGGAAGACACTTCGCGAAATGACAAACCTAAAAGTGCTTGACATGACCGAAGTGCTGGCAAGCGCCTATCCCACATCGTCACAGAACGGCAGTCTGCAAGCTGTGAAACTCTCCAGACATATTCCAACCATCAATTACAACCCGTTCACGAACGTCTCATACATCTACGTTCCCGATGAGGTAACGAAAATAGAGAAACTGAAACTGAATGAATATAGTTATAAATTAATGACGTTAGAAGGTTGCCAAGGTGTAAAAGAGATTGGCAACAAGGCTTTCTCCGAAACGATTCTCCCCAAAGACGTACATTTCCCAAGCGTAGAGAAAGTGGGGGTCTCTGCTTTTGAAAACAATATCTTCATACAGAACGTGAGCATGCCATCCGCCACGGAGATTGGGGAATCGGCCTTTGAAAATCTCTCACTGAAACAAGTATCACTACCGAAAGCAACATATATCGGAAAGAAGGCATTTGTCAATACCGCACTGACTGAGATAAACCTGCCAGAAGCCGTAACGGTAGATAGTATCGCGTTCTTCAACGTTCCTCTCCAGTCTGTCAAACTCCCAAAAGCCAAATACATAAATTACGGAGCTTTTGCCAATGGAACCATAAGCCGGCAAGAAACGTGGAAATCAGGCTATGGATGGGTATGGGAAGAATACTATGACATAAATGACATGGGCATTATTGAAGACATTGACATCACACTGGCAGAAAATATTGGAGACGATGCTTTCTATGGGAACCAAGAACTGACTACCGTAAAAGCCGGAAACATAAAGAACATTGGGAATAGAGCCTTCTATAATTGCCGGAAACTCGCTACCATCGACCTAAGCAAGGCTGACTCTATCGGATATAGTGCTTTTTGCGACAATGCAACAATCAATAACATAGACCTCTCGCACATAACATACATGGGCGATGGAGCCTTCTCCAGTTGTCGAAACCTGAAGTCAATAGACATCTCTAACCTGAAAACGATTCCCTCTCGGGCATTTGGTGGGTGCAGCGGTCTCCAATCCATAGATGCCCGCCGGGCTACGGAGATTGGTTATAATGCTTTCTCTTCCTGCAACGCTTTAGAGACTGCCAATCTCTCCAAGGCCGAAAAAATTGGTAGCAGTGCCTTCTATAATTGCAAACTGAAGGAAATCGACCTCCCCAACGTGACGAGTCTCGGCAGCCAGGCGTTCTACGGCAACTCAACCGCCACGAGCATCGACCTGTCCGACAAACTGACGGAAATCGGCGAACAGGCATTCTACGGTTGCTCGGGCGTGGAGGAACTGACGCTGCCCGCCTCACTGAGGTTGCTGCCCAGCAACTGCTTCTCCGGCTCCAACAACATCAAGACCATCAACCTCAACGCACCGGCACCACCAGCCGTAGGCGAAACTCCCTTCACCATGCAGACCATCTACACCGCCCTGCTCAAGGTGCCCTCTGCCTCGATGGCTCTCTACAAGGCTCACGACTACTGGAAGCACTTCTACTACTGGGGTGACAATCCGTCCGTACTCGCCGACCTCATCCTGGCCAGTAGCATCGACCTGGGCGACGTGCGCATGGACAAGACGCGACTGACCATCAATCCGGGCATCAGCCTGACCATGGCGGGCACGGAGGCACAGGACTTCCGCAGCGTACTGTTCCGCGCCAACGCCACAGCCGCCGGCATGTTCCTCTCCGGATGCGAGCGCATCACAAGCGACGAGACGAGTGTGGAACTCACGATGGACGGGCTGAAGTGGTATTACATTGCCCTGCCCTTCGACGTGACCCTCTCCGACATCGCAAACAGCGAAGAGGCGCAACTGG
This sequence comes from Bacteroidaceae bacterium, assembly GCA_017453445.1. Classification (GTDB taxonomy): domain Bacteria; phylum Bacteroidota; class Bacteroidia; order Bacteroidales; family Bacteroidaceae; genus Physcousia. Next base: position 37,886 of record JAFTEX010000064.1, on the reverse strand, counting down.
CCTTCTACAAGTACGATGGTGCACAACGTGCCGCAAACGGCACGGGCAACAGCTGGACTCGCCTGCGCAGCGGACAGCTCACACGCGGACAGGGCTACATCGTCCAGGCTTCCAAGGCCACCACGCTCACCCTGCCAGCCACCTACGAGACGAAGGACGTGCCCTTCCTGCCCTACGACGTGACGATGACGCTGGAGGAGAACGCAAGTTCCACGGCATCCAACCAGGGATGGAACTTCCTCGGCAATCCCTACCCCACCTACTTCGACATTGCCAAACTCGACTTCACGGCTCCCATCACCGTATGGACGGGTTCGACCTACACGGCCTACAGCCCCGAGGACGACGACTTTGCACTGGCTCCCCTGCAGCCCTACTTCGTACAGTGCCCCAGTGGTGTGGAACGGCTGAAGATGCTGGCCGAGGGCCGTCAGGTGACCAGCACCATCACACATGCCAACGAAGTGAAGGCTCAGCAAGCCGCAACGGGTAGCCGCAAGGTGGTGGACATCGTGCTCACCGACGGACAACAGAACGACCGCACACGCATCGTGGTGAACCCACAGGCCACCGACGGCTACGACCTCTCACGCGATGCAGCCAAGATGATGAGCACGGAAGAGGGTGTGCCACAGATTTACTCAATGCGCGACGACATCCAATATGCCATCAACGAAGGTCCACAGACCGAAGGAAGCGTAGAGCTGGGACTCGTGCTGCCCACGACGGGCAAATTCACCCTGCGCACCACACGCAGCGACGTGAAGGTGTGGCTGACGGACGAGCAGACGGGGGAAACCGTATGCCTGACGGACGAGGAATACACCTTCGAGGGCGAAGCCGGCGAATGCGAAGGCCGCTTCATCATCACCCTCTCCACGGATAAGGAAACGGCCGTCGAGGATATTGAAGGCGACGTGGAAAACGGCAATGGTTCAAACAGTGAATGGTACGACCTGAGCGGACGCCGCCTGAACAATGCCAGCCGGGGCGTGACCATCAAGCGCCAAGGCACAAACGTGACCAAGCAACTCTATCGCTAACCCTGAAAAGTAAGTAAGCGTATGAGACGTTATCTGTTATTCATCCTGTCGTTGTGTCTGCTCCCCAGCCTTTGCTGGGCGCAGACCGACGACTTTGACCCCGACACGCCCGCCGAGCCAGGGCAACTGGCACGGGTGGTGCTGACGGTAAGTCCCCAGGAGGCCGGCACAGTGAGCGGTGCAGGAACCTACAATACAGGACGCAGCGTCTATGTCAGCACCTCACGGGCGGGGGCACAATGGAAGTTTCTCCGATGGCGCAATGCCAAGACACAGGAAGTGGTGAGCACAAGCACGGGGTTCTATCTCACCACCATGCTGGGCACCACCCGACTGGTGGCAGAATACGAACAGCTGCCCATCACGCCCTTAGTGTTGCAATGCAATCCTGAAGAAGTGAACGCCTCGCTCTCGGGCAGCGGGAACTACGTGGAAGGGACGAGTGTGCGTGTATCTGCCGGCACAAAAAGCGGATGGACTTTCAGCCGATGGACAAACAAACGCACGGGAGCTTCAGTGAGCACAAGCCGTTCGTTCTACTTCACCAAGACGGCTGAAAATGATACATTGGTGGCCAACTACGAATACGACCCTTACACACCAGGCGAACCAGCCGCGCCCGTCATCTACCGCACACTGACGGTGACGGTCAACGATACAGAGGCCGGCAGTACAAACATTACAAGCCAGCAGGTGAAGGTGGGTGACAACATCAGCGTATCGGCCTACAATAAGACGAATCACGCCTTCCTGGGCTGGCAGCAAGACGGGGCAATGGTCTCAACATCGCCCACCTACACCCTGACCATGCCCAACCGCAACGTGTCGCTTGTGGCACTCTTTGAGTTCTCTCCACTCACGCCTGACGACCCTGAAGCAGCAGAGGGCCAACCTACGGGAGGAGGAGGCGAGCCTGACCAACCCGATGAGCCACAAGGCCCCAGCACCATCCTGGGAGACGTGAACGGTGACTACCGCGTGAACGTCATAGACCTCTCGATGATGATTGGCTACATATTAGGGTTGGAACCCTCCCCCTTCATTCTGGGGAATGCGGATCTCAATGGCGACGGGCGAATCAGTATTTTGGACGTGACGGTGCTGAACGGCATGATTATTGCGGCTATGCTTAATATTTGAGAATTAGAAACTGAAAAGCTATGAAAAAATACATATTAGCCATACTGACAACGCTGGGATGCATGACGCTCCAAGCGCAGAAGACAAGTATCAAGATGGCTGTATCGCTGCCTACGGAGCAGGACGGCGACTGGGTGGTGACGGTTTCGATGGACAATCCCGACGACGTGGTCACCTCCATGCAGTTTGACCTTACCGTTCCCTCTGACTTCAGTTATACAGCGGGCAACTACCTGTTCAGCGAACGATGTCAGGAGAAGAAACTCGGGAAAATGATGGATACGCACTCGCTTGTAAGCACGAGCACAAGCGGAGGCGGCACGATAAGAGTAATCGTCTATAGCAATGACAACAAGGCAGTACAGGGCACGACGGGCAACGTGGTTTCATTCTTCCTGAGCGGCAGCGGCACGGCTAACCCCACACCTTGCAACCTGACAAATGTGGTGATTTCCACCCTCAAGGAGGACAATACGATAGACCCCACAGGCCGTTATCCCCAACCCGTGATAGGCGACTCCACACTACAATGCTACGACACGATGGGGCACGACGTGCTAATCATTGGCAGCCTGACAGACAAACAATTGGAGGAGGTGAACCTCAGCCTAAATACCAACGGAGAAGTGAGAAACATTGACCTGCGACGCTGTGATGAAGAGAACATGGGCTTGCTGACTACGAACAATGACAGGCCTGTCATCATCTGTCATCACAAGGGACAGGTAGATAACACAAAGAACGTTGTCTATATGGAAGGAGACGTATGGCAGAGCGAACTGATGGAGATTGACGACCATGTGGACGACTACCTCTTGCCCGTGGACATCCATGCCAAACAATTCCGCTACAAACGCTACTTCAGTAATACAGATTGGCAAGCACTCTATCTGCCGGTGGAACTGCCTGTAGAGAATCTGCCTACAGACTGTCAGGTGGCAAGTTTCAAGGGCACAGAGACGGACAGTGAAGGACTCTGGTTAATGGGATCTTTAGTGAAAACGGGAACAATGAGTGCCCACACACCGGCCTTGATAAAGACGGAAACGACTGGAGAGCAACTATTGGAAATAGAAGAGGCTGAGTTGAAGGCTACAAAGGAACGGACTGTCAGTTTCGGAAACGGAAGCGGCAACCTTGACATCACAGGCTCATACGCCCAGCGTAATGACCTTTATGCTCTCGATGCATACGCTATGGCTGGAGGAACTCTCATGCGCCCTTCGTCGGACGGCGTGACGCTGGGATGCTTCCGATGGATGGTGACAACGTCAGCCGGGGTGAAGCCCATGATTTTCATTGACGAAACAATTACTGGTATAGATCTAATCCACGATTCCAAAACAGAGAGTAGTGAAATATTCTTCGACGAGCGAAGCGGTAAAGCCGGTTACTTCGACGAGCGAAGCGGTAAAACCGATTTCTACGACTTACAAGGCAGGAAAGCCCACGGACGGAGCAAGGGCGTCCTCATTAACAGAAACGGCAAAAAAATATGGAGATGAGAAAAAAGGCATACATAGCACCAAAGATTGAGATTTGCTCGTTTGCTGGGAAAATAAGACTCTGCGGTGAGAGCGACATCAGAATAGGTACAAGTGACGGTCGCACCAATCACTACGACGTACGCGAAGAGGAGGAATGGGATGAGCCACAATATGAAACCGGCTCTGCCGTCGAAGAATGGGACAAGATATTCAGACAATACTTTTAAGTATCAATCCTATCCATCTATGATGCCAAGGGGAGGCCCCTCACCGTTGTCAGGAGCCTCCTTTTTTTTGATATATTTACCTTTGCAGTGAGTTTACGTCACTCTCTCTCTCGCCGCCGAAGAGCCGGCGGCCCGTAGCGTTGAGGTAGGGGCGAAGTTTGTCGTAGGGGATGACGAAATGGGGGCGCCCGTAGGCGTAGGCGGCTATCTCGTATTGCTGATAGACGAAGGCGAGGCCGGCACTCGTGAAGTAGGGTTCCGACTGGGGGGCGGGGAGAAGGACGGCATCGCCGCTCTGCAGGACTTCCTCCAGTGCCGAGTCGGTTTCGACCTCGAAGTATTCCTTCAGCCCGTCCCTCATCATCGTGCCCCAGTCTTCGTCGCCCCGACGTTCGTTGAGGACGTTGAGGCCAATCTGGCGCCCGTCGCTGCGGCGGAAGGTGATGCCTCGGCAATCCTCGAAGCCGTGGGCTCCGCCCGTGAACTCGTAGGTGGTGACGAGATAGCTGACCACGCGGTCGGTCTCGTACTCCTTGACGATGTCCAGTTCCTTCGACAGCTGGAAGGGGAGGTCCTCGGTCAGGTCCTCAAAGTCCTTGCGCATGTCGCGGATGTCCTGGCGATAGCGGTCGGCATAGTGGTGGAGGAAGGAGTCGCGGTCGGCATAGTCGCCCTCGTAGCTGCCCCCCAGCATCTCGCTGAGGTGCTCCACGATGGCCGTGTTCAGGCGTTGGTCGGCATAGTCGGGAAACTCGATGGAGAGGTGGATGGAGTCGGGGCCCACATTCTCGTCCCACGTGAGCGTGGGGCCGGCACCGGCGTCGGCCTCTTTCCTGCACCCTGCGAGGGCCAGCAGGGCAAGGACGAGAGAGAGACAGAGGAGGGAGATGGGAGTAACAGAATGTTTCATTGTCTTATTCCTTTTTTTTTAGTTTCGCAATGTGCGAGGTTACAAAGTGGATGGGTTGTCCTGCAATTCCTTCTCTATGGGGTCGTCGTACTCGCGTTGCAACTGGCGGAGGCGGCGGTGCATCTGCTTCTGCACTTTCCGGTACTTGGGGTTGCCGTAGAGGTTGTGCATCTCCGAGGGGTCGGTCTGCAGGTCGTAGAGTTCCCACTGGTCGATGTAGGGGCGGCGGGTCTTGTCCTTGTCGGCGGGGGCGTGGGGATAGAAGTGGATGAGTTTGTAGCGCTCGGTGCGAATGCCGTAGTGGCGGCGCACCATGTGCTCGGCGGGATATTCATAGAAGTGGTAGTAGATGGCGGAGCGCCAGGCTCCTTTCCGTCTCCCCCCGGAAGGGGAGGTGGGCCCCTTGAGCAGGGGTACCAATGACATGCCCTGAATGTCGTCGGGGACGGGGATGCCGGCCATGTCGAGGAAGGTGGGGGCATAGTCGATGTTTTGCACCATTTCATCGACGATTCCCCGCCTCTCGTAGCCATCCGGAAGCCGCATGACGAGGGGGGTGTTGAGGCTTTCCTCGTACATGAAGCGCTTGTCGAACCACCCGTGTTCGCCCATGTAGAAGCCCTGGTCGCTGGTGTAGACGACGAGTGTGTTGCGGAGCATGTCGTGGTCTTCGAGGTACTGCATGAGTCGGCCCACGTTCTCGTCGAGGCTCTTGGTGACCTTGGCATAGTCGCGCATGTAGCGCTGGAACTTGAACTCCGTGAGGGCGCGCCCCGTGGGGGGATTGGACTTGAAGACGCGGGTCAGGGAGTCGTGGAACTGGAAGTAGCGTCGGCGGTCGGCGGAGTCGAGGCGGTTGACGTAGTTAAGGTAGGACCACGTGAGGCGGCTGGTGTCGCCGGGCAGGTAGATTTTGTTGTCGTAGATGAGGTCCATGTCGTGGGGGGAGGCGATGGACATCTCCTGCTGCCGGGCGGCCTGCCTGCCTTCCCAGGTGTCCCAGAAGTTGGCGGGCAGGGGGAAGGTCTGGTCTTCGTATTCATGCAGGTCCTTGAGGTCGGGAAGCCAGTCGCGATGGCAGGCTTTGTGGTGGACGAAGAGGATGAAGGGGCGGTCCGGGTCGCGCTCTTCCATCCAGTGGATGGCCTTGTCGGTAATGATGTCGGTGCAGTAGCCCTGCTCGCGGCTGCGGGTGCCGTCCCGGTGTATGAAGGTGGGGTTGTAGTATTCGCCCTGGCCTTGCAGGATGTCGAAGTGGTCGAAGCCCGTGGGGGTGCTGACGAGGTGCCACTTGCCGATGAGGGCGGTCTGGTAGCCGGCCTGTTGCATGAGCTTGGGCATGGTCTGCTGCGAGCCGTCGAAGACTCCATGCTCATTGTTGGTGAACCCGTTCTTGTGAGAGAGTTTGCCCGTGAGCATGCAGGCACGGCTGGGACCGGAGAGGCTGTTGGCCACAAAACTATGAGTGAAGCGCACGCCTTCCTCTGCGATGCGGTCGAGGTTGGGGGTCTGTATGGGGCTGTGGCCGTAACAGGACATCATCTGGGCCGTGTGGTCGTCGGTCATGATGTAGACAATGTTGGGACGCTGCTGGGCCAAGCAGGGCAGCGAGCAAAAGAGCAGACCCACTCTCAACCCCTCCCTGAAGGGCCGGGGGGCCGTCACCCTCGAAACCGGTTTTCTAATCATGTCACTCATATCTTTCGTTTATTTAATATTATGCAATATATACTCCCCACCCCTTAAAAGAGGGGATAGGGGGGCGGGTCTGCTTATTGCGGAAAGGCTTTTAGGGCCTTGTCTTCGCACGCCTCCATCACCTCGCGCTCACCGGGTCCCTTGTCGTTGATGCCGCAGAGGTGGAGCACGCCGTGGATGATGACGCGGCGGAGTTCCAGAGCGTATGTGGCTCCCTGTTGCCGGGCATTGGAACGCACGGTGTCGAGGGAGATGTAGAGGTCGCCGGAGAGAATGCGTCCCTGTGTGTAGTCGAAGGTGATGATGTCATTATAGTAGTCGTGGTCGAGGAAGCGGCGGTTAGTCTCCAGTATGCGCTCGTCGTCGACGAAAATGTAGTTAATCTCCCCCACCCGCTTGCCGTAGGAGGCGGCCACGTCCGCCACCCACTGCGTGATGCGCTTCTGATCAATATCAGGCATCCGGACGGTGCCCTCAGTGTTAAATGTAATGGACATTCCTCAATTCAAAATTAGGCTGCGCGTAATGCAATCTTCAATCTTCAATTTTCAATTTTCAATCTTCAATCTTCAATCTTGGCACTGCGCTCACTGCTCCAAAAGTTCCACCGCTTTCAGCACCATGGGGTCGTTCTCGTAGATGATGGAGAAGTATTCGCTCATGTCCCAAAGGTCACGGGCCGTGAGGGCCTTCATGATACGCTTCAGTTCCGGTATGGTCTTCTTACGCTCTTCGTCGTCCTTGGGCATAATCTTCAGTTTCTCTCCTTCCTTGAAGATGTCCTCAATGACGGCATCGGGGACTTCGTAACGAGCCTTGAAGTCCTCAAAAGAGGGCCACATCCGAGCCATCTTTTTACGGTTCTTGTCCAAATTGCGCAGATTTGCGTTGATAATCACGCTCTTGGCACTCAGTTCACGATAATATTTAGTGTACTTTGTCGTGTCGAGGGGAATGAAGTAGTCGGGCATGATGCCACCGCCACCATAGACCGTACGCCCTTTCTTGCGAGTCGTATAACGGAGCGAGTCGGGGAAGTGGATGCTGTCCTCGTGAATGAGTTCGCCCGAATTGTAGCGGTTGATGACGTCCTTCGAATAACTCTCCTTGTCGCCCTTGGTGTAAGGTTTCTGGATACAACGCCCCGAAGGGGTATAGTAACGAGCCACGGTGAGACGAATCATGCTGCCGTCGGGCAGGTCGATGGGGCGCTGCACCAGTCCCTTGCCGAACGAACGGCGGCCGATGACGACACCACGGTCCTGGTCTTGAATGGCTCCCGTCAGAATCTCTGCAGCCGAGGCAGAATATTCGTCGATGAGAACCGCCACCTTGCCTTCCGGCCAACCCTGCCCCCCACTGCTGACAAAGGCCTGGTCGGGCACGGCACGGCCGCGGGTATAGACGATGGTGTCGCCCTTGGGAAGAAACTGGCTGGTAATCTCGGCCGCAGCCCCCAGAAGCCCGCCCCCATTCTGCTGCATGTCGATGATGAGTTTCTTCATGCCCTGGGCCTTAAGTTTACCAAGCGCAGTCATAACTTCGTCGTAGGTAGTCTGGCCGAAACTGGAGAAACGGATAAGCCCGACATCGGGAGTCACCATGAAGGCTGCATCGAGCGTGTTGACAGGAATTTTGTCGCGCACGATATTGAAATAGGAAACACCTTTCACACCCGGACGAATGATGCCCAACTTCACTTTTGTGCCCTTGGGACCGCGCAGACGGGTCATGATTTCCTCACGGCTCATCTTTACGCCTGCAATCGCCGTATCATTGACCGAAATGATGCGGTCGCCAGCCAATATGCCTGCTCGCTCCGAGGGACCCTTGGAGACGGGCTGGATGACGACGAGAGTGTCCTCCAGCATGTTGAACTGCACACCGATGCCCTCAAAACTGCCCTCCAAGGATTCGTTCAGCCGCTTGGTGTCCTTGGCATTGGAGTACTGCGAGTGAGGATCGAGTTTGCCGAGCATTCCATTGATGGCATCCTCCACCTGTCGCCCTATGGCCACAGAGTCCACGTAATAGAGGTTGGTGAGGATTGTGGCCATGTTCAGCTTGCGCATGGCTATGTCCATTTCCTTGCTGTTCTGGGCCGTTAGGCTGACCGTGAGAAAAAAGAATGAGAAGGTTAATAAAGAGAGTCGTTTCATTTTATCGATTTGGCTTTTGTTTTTTCTTTTAGATTTGATAGTTTAAGCCTGCGGGCAGAAACTCTTGTATGTCATGACCGAAATGGGCCAACTCGCGCACCACGCTGCTGGAAATGTTGGCAAGATCGGGTTCGGAAAACAGAACCACGGTCTCGATGCCTGGATTAAGGCGACGGTTGACGTCGGCCATGCCCAGCTCGTACTCGTAGTCCTTGTGGGTGCGCAAGCCACGGAGAATGAAGTGGATGCCTCGCTCACGGGCGAAGTCAACGGTTAGCGTGTTGTACTGCACTACTGACACACGCGGTTCCTCCTTGTACATCTCGCGCAGAGCACGCACTCGCTCCTCGACGGGAATCCAGCCCTTTTTCTGTTCGTTGTAGCCCACGGCAATCATGACGTGGTCGAAGAGCCTCAACCCACGACTGACGATGTCGGCATGCCCCCGAGTGAAGGGGTCGAAGGAACCTGGGAAAAGTGCGGCTTTTATCATGGGCTATTCCTCCTCTGGCAAGTCTTCTTCGATAACGAGGTTGTCGATGATGAAGTTCTGGCGCTCCATGGTGTTCTTTCCCATGTAGTACTCTAAGAGATCTTCCACGTTGTCCCCTTTGTGCAGGCTAACCTGCTCAAGGCGGATGTCGGGGCCGATGAAGGTACGGAACTCTTCAGGACTGATTTCGCCGAGACCCTTGAATCGCGTGATTTCAGGGTCGGGACTCATGTCGGCAATGGCCTGCAGGCGCTCTTCCTCAGAATAGCAATACTGCGTGATGAAGTCAGCAGACTCCGATATCTGACGCCGTACCTTAGCCTCCGTGTCCTGCGCGGCGTCTTGCAGTTCCTTCACCTTCGTCTTTCCCAGTTTCGACTTACGGGCACGGACACGGAACAGCGGGGTCTGCAAAATGTAGACGTGCCCTTTCTTGATGAGGTCGGGGAAGAATTGGAGGAAGAAGGTAATCATGAGGAGGCGGATGTGCATGCCGTCGACATCGGCATCGGTGGCCACAATGACCTTGTTATAACGCAGCCCGTCCAACCCGTCCTCAATGTTCAGGGCTGCCTGTAAGAGGTTAAACTCCTCGTTCTCGTAGACCACCTTCTTGGTCAGTCCGAAGCAGTTCAGCGGTTTGCCTCGGAGCGAGAAGACGGCCTGCGTGTTGACGTCGCGACTCTTTGTGATGCTTCCACTGGCAGAGTCGCCCTCGGTGATGAATATGCAGGTATCCTCCTTCAAATCCCCTTTTGGATCCGTGAGGTGGACACGGCAGTCGCGCAGTTTGCGGTTGTGAAGGTTGGCCTTCTTGCTGCGTTCGCGGGCCAGTTTGGCCACACCGGCCATGGCCTTTCGTTCGCGTTCGCTGTCCTGCACCTTCTGGATGATGACGTTGGCCACGTCTGTGTTCTTGTGCAGGTAGTTGTCCACCTGTTCCTTGACAAAGTCGCCTATAAACTTGTCGATGGAGATGCCCCCCTCGGGAGCCGTAGTCAGAGAGCCCAACTTGATTTTCGTCTGGCTCTCGAACATGGGTTCCTGAATGTTGATGCTGATTGCAGCCACCATACCGTTGCGGATGTCGCCGTACTCGAAGTTCTTGCCCGAATAGTCCTTGATGACCTCGGCGATGTACTTCTTGAACGTGGCTTGGTGGGTACCTCCCAGGGTGGTGTGCTGACCATTTACGAAGGAATAGTACTCCTCGCCATTCTGATTGCAGTGGGTGAAGGCAATCTCAATGTCCTCGCCCCGCAGGTGTACGATTTCGTACAGAGGATTGTTGGTCATGCGGTCGGAGAGCAGGTCGCTGAGTCCGTTGCGCGAGGCTATGCGCCGTCCGTTGAACATGATGGTCAGCCCTGTGTTCAGATACGTGTAGTTTCGGAGCAGGGTCTCGATGAACTCGGCCTGGAACTGATAGTGCTTGAAAAGCGAGGAATCAGGTTCGAAGAATACGTAAGTTCCGTTTTCCTCCTCGGTTTTCAGGGTTTCGTCGGTCATGAGCTGCCCCTTCTCGAAGGTAGCCCGCCGCATTTCGCCGTCACGCACGGCATACACCTCAAAACGATGGCTCAACGCATTGACGGCCTTCAAGCCGACACCGTTCAGTCCGACGCTCTTCTGGAAAGCCTTCGAGTCGTACTTGCCACCGGTGTTGAGCATCGAGACGGCATCGATGAGCGAACCGAGAGGAATGCCGCGGCCATAGTCGCGCACCGAGACACGCAGGTTGTCCTCCATGTCCACCTCTATGCGCTTTCCGGCACCCATCTTAAATTCGTCGATGCTGTTGTCGATAACCTCCTTCAGCAGGACGTAGATGCCGTCCTCGGCATGACTTCCGTCGCCCAAACGACCGATGTACATACCTGGGCGGAGACGTATGTGTTCCATGTCGGAGAGGTGCTTGATATCCTCCTCATTATAGTCGACAGGAACCGATTGCTGTATAATGTTTTCTTCTGTCATAATGCCTTCTTAAATGCGCAACGTCTCTTGTGAATTTCACAATCCAGATTCTTCCACTGCGCCTGACTAGGTATATTGTCTTCCAGCTGATGATGTGTCTCCGCCCACTCGTAGCCATCCTTGATGGCCTGCGGAATGATGTCGGCGAAAATGAGGGCGTTGGCTCCCTTGTCCTGATATTCGGGCAGGACACCCACCAGAAGCATGTCCAATATCTGAGGGTGGCGGTTGAACCAAAGAGCCTTGGCCATGTGCCACCAACCGAAGGGGAACAACCGCGCCTTGGCCTTCTGGATGGCACGGGAGAGACTGGTGATGCAGATACCCATGCCGATGACCTCGCCCTCGGCCGTCTCCACGACGGAGAGGTAACGTTTGTCGAGATACTGGAGATACTGGTCGGCGTATGTCTCCATCTGGGCTGCGTCCAGTTCGCAATAGCCGTAAAGGTTGGCGTATGCCTTGTTGACGACGTTCAGCACCTTTGGGATGTACCCCCCGTCACGGATTTCTCGTTTATTGCGGAACTTACGGAGGCGGAATCCATAGCGTTTCTGCACGAGTTCTGCTATCTTGAAATACTTCTGCATGTTACCCGTATGCTCCCCTACGGGGACCAACACTTTACGCTCCACCCAGCCGACTTCCTTCTCATAGCCCAATTGGCGCATGTGTTCAGGATAATAGGGATAGTTGTAGATGCTGTTCATGGTTGACAGCTGGTCATAGCCATCCGTGAGCATACCTTCGAGATCCATGTCTGTGAAGCCCAACGGCCCCACGATGACGTTCATGCCACGCTCGCGGCCCCATTGTTCAACGGTATTCAGCAGGGCTTCAGTAACTCGGATGTCGTCGATGAAGTCTATCCAGCCGAAGCGGACGTGGTGCTCCTTCCAGTGCTCGTTGGCACGATGGTTGATAATGGCAGCCACGCGCCCCACCATCTTCCCATCGCGCAGGGCCATGAAGTAGGCAGCCTCGCAGAATCCGCGTTTCTTTCCAGTCTTCGGGTCGACATACTCAAGAGCCGGATTCTTTCGTGGATTGAAGGTGTCAAGGGTGTCTTCAAGGAAATCAGGCACTGCGTAGGGGCAATCCTTATACATTTCCCAGTTGAAACGGACAAATTGGCGCATCTCGCGGTTCGTCGTCGCAGGTTTTATTACAATCTCAGACATGACTATACTGGAAGTTTTAACCTTTTTGATATTCTTAATCACATAACAATAACGCGCAAATTTACGAAAAAACCTTGAAAATCCGTCATCCTTCATTCCTTTTTTCGGGTATTTTATATTACTTTGTCCATTTGTGACGTTTTTTATTTGGCAATAATCAAAAAAGATGTTAATTTTGCCTTGTTAAACTATGTCCAAAAAACGATAAACCTAATTAACAAAAAACTATAACATAATGAAAAAACTTTTAACTTTGGCACTCCTGTTCATCGCCACGATGCCACTCTTGGCTCAGGAGACCGACGAGCGTGGACACGCACTGCCGCCCTACACCTTCATCGGCGTGCAGGGTGGCGTGCAAAACACGTTCAACAACGAGTTTAACAACTGGAAGACCTTCACCCCGACAGCAAGCATCAGCTTCGGCCGATGGTTCACGCCCGTGGTGGGAGCCCGTCTGCACCTCAATGGTGCCTGGTCAAAGTCCGGTGTCGACTATCTGTTTGGCAAGGACGGCCACTACAACTACAACTACGTAACCCCGACGGCCGATGTGCTGGTGAACCTCTGCACGCTCTTCGGCCAAAAGGAGTGGTATCCCGTGAACCTCATCTTCGTCGGTGGGCTCGGTGCCAATTATGCGTTTGAGAACTACTACCGCAGCGAAGAGAAGATGCCCGGCTCCACCATGCTCTATGCCGACAACGACCACCGCTGGGCCTTCAACGGCAAGGTGGGTCTGATGCTCGACATTCCCATCTGCAAGTGTCTCAGCTTCAATCTGGAGGCCGATTTAAACACGCGCGTCCCAGGCAAGTCGGAAGTCTTCAACAAAGACATCTTGCAGTTCGTGGGCCAGGCTGGTCTGACTTTCAAGTTTGGTTACAAAAAGCCCCAGCCCGCGGTAATCGAGGAAGTAGAACCCGAACCCATCGTGGAGACCAAACCAGAACCACAACCCGTCTATGAGACTCGCATTGATACCATCTGGTATGACGACGTTCAGTACAAAGACAAGTTCGAGGGTGAGAAGACCGAATGGAAGATTTACTACGGTCTGAAGGGAAGCGACTTCCCCGACGCAGGCAAGGAACTGAAGGAGGCCGTGGAATTTGCAAAGAAATATGAGGGTGTGAAGTTCAACGTCATCGGTTATGCCGACAAGGGCACAGGCAACCCCAACGTGAACCTCAAGTACTCGAAGCAACGTGCCGAGAAGACCGTCGCCGCACTGACGAAGGCTGGCATCAGCAAGGACATCATCACGATGGACTTCAAGGGCGACACCGTGCAGCCTTTCCCCAACGACAACGACAAGAACCGCGTGGTCATCATCACCGCCGAGGGCACTGAGAAAACCAAGGAAAAGGTTGTCACCAAGAAGTTCCGCACCAAGGAGAGAAAAGTACGCGTAAACTAAGAACCTTAAAACAAATACTATGACCTCATTAAAGAAACTTTTCACGGTAGCCATTCTGGCAGTGGGAACGCTGTCAGCCTCTGCTCAGGCCACCGACAGTAAGGACTACAAGCCCTTCCCCCACATGTTCGTAGGCATCCAAGGTGGTGCACAGACCACATTTACGGACTACGACCAGCTGAAACTCATTACCCCGACGGCCAGCATCTACTTCGGCGGATGGTTTACCCCCGTCGTAGGTGCCCGCCTCCATGTCAACGGCATTTGGAACAAGGGTGGCTACAACAACGGAATCGTGCCCGACTTTGAGTACGACTACAAGTACATCACCCCCAACCTCGACCTGATGCTCAACCTCGTCACCCTCTTCGGCAAAAAGGACTACTATCCCGTCAACGTCTACCTGATTGGCGGTATTGGTCTGAACTATGCCTGGGACAACGACGATGCCTACGCCCAGAAGGGTGTGATGCCCATGGCCTGGAAGGACAACCGCCTGAGCCACAACGCCCGCGTGGGTGCCATGCTCGACATCAACCTGGCCAAGCACTGGAGCCTCAACTTGGAGGTGGACGCCAACAGCCTCAGCGACCGCTACAACAGCAAAATTGCCGACAAGGACGACTGGAGCCTGACCGCCCAGTTGGGTCTGACCTATAAGTTCGGCTTCAAGAAAAACAAGAAGGAACCCGAACCTGTCGTTGAGCCTGAACCCGAACCCGTCATTGTGCCTGAACCCGAACCTGTCTATGCCACTCGCATCGATACCACCTGGTACGACGAAGTTGAGTACAAGGACGTGACCAAAGACCGCGAAATCAAGAAGGAGATTTTCTTCGGTCTGGCACAGGACGGTGTGAATCAGGACAATGTCCAGATTAAGGCCGTGGCCGACTTCCTGAAGGGCGTAAAGGACGGCGAAATCACCATCACTTCCTACGCCGACAAGGGCACTGGCAACCCGAAACTGAACATGGGTTACTCCAAGAAGCGTGCCGAAAAGACTAAGAAAGCCCTCGTCGAGCATGGCGTAGACCCCAAGATGATTAAGATTGTAGAGTGGAAGGGTGACACCGTACAGCCTTATCCCGACGACAACGACAAGAACCGTCTGTCCGTCATCACGGGCCACGGTGTCTACACCGACAAGGAGCCTTATACCGTCAAGAAGTTCCGCACGAAGGAAGTTCGCTACCGCGTGCAGTAACACAAGCAATTGACAACTGATTTACAATCCCAATTACACGGATTCCACGGATTCATCGTGCCACACGTTGGCCAAGCATCTGTGGAATCTGTGTAATTTTAGTTCTCAGGCAATCGAAATATCTGTGAAAACCCTGTAACCCTAGGTTAAACATCCTATGAAGTCCAGAATACTGTTTCTCCTACGCACCTATGTGACGACAGTCGCTCTGTTTCTTGTGGCCAAGATTGTGTTCATGCTGGCCAACCGTGCCGACCACCCCTTCCACGTCGGAGACATCGGCAACGTATTGCGCCACGGACTGACGCTCGACCTCTCCACCGCGCTCTATTTTCTCGTCCCCCCCCTTCTCCTGACGTTCGTTTCTCTTTGGTGCACGGGGCGAGGTCTCCGCCGGGCAATGCGCGGCTGGTTTTTGCTGGCAGCCCTGGCCTTCTCTCTGGCCTTCATAGCCGACACAGCCCTCTATCCACATTGGGGATTCAAACTCGATGCCACCTGTCTCCAATACCTTGCCACGCCAATCGCAGCGGCAG
Source organism: Bacteroidaceae bacterium (assembly GCA_017453445.1). Lineage (GTDB taxonomy): Bacteria > Bacteroidota > Bacteroidia > Bacteroidales > Bacteroidaceae > Physcousia. The sequence continues at coordinate 22,408 of JAFTEX010000064.1, read as the reverse complement.
CCAGCGTCCCTGGATGGCAGCTTCTGCTGGGGTTCTTCCTCCTCATCTGCCTTATGGGATTGTTCTCCCTGCTCTTTCTGTGGCGAATGCCCCAATTCAAACCTCTCAAGGACAAGCGCCCCGGTTTGCTCCTGTTGTTGCTTTTGCTCCCTCTCACGTTCGTCGGCATGCGCGGCGGACTGGACGAGTCCACTACCAACATCGGGCAGGTCTATTACTCCCAAACCCCCTTTCTCAACCACTCTGCCGTCAACCCCGTCTTCAGTTTTCTCTCCTCGTTTGAGGGCACCGTGCGCACCGACGTCCGCTACAGTTTCTTTCCTGACGACGAGTGCGCCGGACTTCTTCAGGACATTTTCACCACCGAGAGCCTCGGTAACGACACCCTGCTCACCACCCCGCGGCCCCATATCGTAGTCGTCATGATGGAGAGTTGCGGAGGGCAGTTCACCATGATTGGCGGTCGCCGGGACATCACTCCCAACCTCAACCGCCTGGCCGACGAAGGCATCTACTTCTCACGCTGCTACGCCAACTCCTTCCGCACCGACCGCGCCACCGTCTGCATCTGGGGCGGATATCCCTCGTTCCCCACCATGAGTCTCCAGAAAGACCTCACCAAGAACGCACACCTGCCAGCCATAGCCCGCACCCTGCGCCAGTCAGGCTATACCACCAACTACTATTACGGCGGTGACATCAATTTCACAAAGATGCGCAGTTATCTCATCAATGCAGGTTTCGAGCATCTTTCGTCGCAGAACGACTATCCCCGAGAACTGCGCCACGAATCAAAGTGGGGTGTACGCGACGATGTCGTCTTCAATCGCGTTGCCGACGAAATTGCCACCTGGAGTCCCGCCGACACCGTCCCCCACCTCATCGGCTACACCACACTCTCCAGCCACGAACCCTGGGAGGTGCCTCACCACGAACTCGACGACCCTGTAGAGAACTCCTTTCACTATCTCGACCATTGCATCGGACAGTTTATCGACCGTCTGCGTCAGTTGCCCGTCTGGGACCGTCTGCTCGTCATCCTCCTCCCCGACCACGGAGTCAACTACGCCGGGTTGGACGAGAACTCGGAACTGAAGATGCACATTCCTATGCTTTGGCTTGGCGGAGCCGTCAAGGCGCCACGTACCGTGGATGCCCTGTGCAACCAGACCGACCTCGCCGCCACTCTGTTAGGACAACTTCAGTTACCCCACGACGACTTTCTTTTCAGCCGCGACGTGCTGAGCCATACCTACCGCCGCCCCATGGCCTTCCATACCTTCAACAACGGTTTTTCCATGGTCGATTCCACGGGTTTCCTCGTCTTTGATCTGACCGCCGACCGCCCCGTCGTAGGTAATGACGAACGAAAAATTCGCCTCGGCAAAGCCATTCTCCAAGAAACCTCGCGCGACCTCTCAGAAAAGTAGTCCCCAACCAGACAGAAGAAGAACAGGAATATATCGCCTATAGCCGCTATAGGGCCGTGACGTGTCGTGCTCTCACTGATTTTCCCCTGCTTGTTTGGCTTGTTTCCTCTTACATAGGAAGAAGCGCAGAGCTATCAAGAGCGTGAAGACAGCCGCCATCGCGAGGGAGAGGCTGTAGGGCAGTCCCAAGAGAGTGGGAGAAACGAACAGAAAGTCGGCAACCACGAGTGTCATGAATATGGCTGGCACGAGCGTCATCCAGTAGCACTTGTGCTCGCGACTCAGATAGACAGTACACAGCCACAGCGTGACGGCGGCCATCACCTGCGTGCCCCAAGCCACATATTGCCAGACGGTGCTGAAGCCCGAGGGGTTGCCTATCTGCCAAGCCAGCAGGGCGATGCCGACAGCAAAGACAGGCAGGCTGAGCACAAGTCGGTTGCGTATGCTCCGCTGCTCCATTCCCAGTGCTTCGGACAGGATGAGGCGTGCCGAACGGAAGGAACTGCCGCCCGTTGTGATGGGGGCAGCCACAATGCCCAGCAAGGCCAGCACACTGCCCAACGTACCGAGCCACGAGGCGCAGACGATGTTGACCACCGTCGGGGCATCGAAGAACTGGATGAGCGAGAGGCGGCCCTGCGACGTAAAGGCCTCGGCCACCTCTGGCGGGCATACCTGTCGCCAACCCTCGGCGAAGAAGAAATAGCTACTGATCGTGGCCCACACGAGTGCCACGATGCCTTCCGTAATCATGGCCCCGTAGAAGACAGCACGACCCTGTCGCTCCGACTTCATGCAACGAGCCATCATGGGCGACTGCGTGGCGTGGAATCCGCTGACAGCCCCGCAGGCTATCGTCACGAACAGTGCCGGGAAGAGCGGTTGCTTCAGTCCCAGCCGGCTCTCCCCCCAGTTACCCAGTCCGTCCCACACCTCGGGCAGGACAGGGTGCTTGGCTATGAGGACAGCACCCAGCGCCACCACCATGAAGAGCATAGACAAGGCAAAGAGCGGATAGATACGACCGATGACCTTGTCGACAGGCATCATCGTCGTAGCTACATAGTAGGCAAAGATGATGAACACCCACATCATCTTCCCTCCCCAGATGCCGGAGAGGATGATGGCCGGGCAGTAGACGAAGAAGGCACCCACGAGCATCATCATCATCATCGTGAACACCACCAGCGCACGCCGCATTGAGGTCCCCAGGTAGCGGCCCGTCAGTTCGGGCAGTCCTTGTCCACCGTGGCGCAGCGACATCATGCCACTCACGTAGTCGTGTACCGCACCGCCGAAGATGCAGCCCAACACTATCCACAGATAGGCCGCCGGCCCGAACCACATGCCCATGATGGCACCGAAGATGGGACCTGTGCCCGCAATGTTGAGAAACTGAATCATGAAGATGCGCCACCCGGGCAGCACGATGTAGTCTATACCATCGGCCTGCTTCAATGCCGGTGTCTGTCGGTCGTCGGGTCCAAACACACGTTCGGCCACGCGTCCGTAGACCATATATCCCACGACAAGGGCTACGAGACTAAGCAAAAATGAAATCATAACTTTTAATCTTAAACTGAATACAAGAAAAAAATTCCAGCCACTTTTGTTTGTGAGCGGTTGGATTTTCTTTTGGTTGGGCTACCCGGACTCGAACCAGGAAAGGCAGGACCAGAATCTGCAGTGTTACCATTACACCATAGCCCAATGTGTTTTCCTCAGAAAAGCGGTGCAAAGTTACGGACTTTTTGCGAATCGACAAAACTTTTTAGGCAAAATTTACGCCGTCCCCCTGCTTTTTTCTTTTTCCGAGGGCTGAACGGGGCAAAAATACCCAGTATTGATTATTGCAAGTATCGCTCGAAAGACGTACATTTGTATTCGAAAAACAACAAACACGAAACGAATGACCCTAAACGAACTCCAGATAGGACAGACGGCGCGCATCATCCGAGTGGGCGGCGAGGGAAGCCTTCGGCAACACTTCCTGGACATGGGTATGATTCCCGGTGCCGAGGTGACGCTGATAAAGTATGCCCCGATGGGCGACCCCATGGAACTGCGTGTCCACGGCTACGAATTGACCCTGCGTGTGACGGATGCAAAAGTAATCGAGACCTCACTCCTGCCCCCCTCTCAATGCAGGAGTGACGAGGAGACAGTTCCCTTGCAAGATTTTTCCTGGTTGGAAACCGAGCACCCAGGTCTGGGCGAAGGGGGCCGCTACCACGAACGCGACGAAGCACAGGCCGAAAAGGAAGGGCGAAAGGGGCACTCCCCGTCTCAGGGAAGCGGGAAAGATATTACTCTGGCACTGGCAGGCAACCAAAACTGCGGCAAGACAACCCTCTTTAACCAACTGACAGGAGCGAACCAACACGTGGGAAACTTCCCCGGTGTGACCGTGGAGCACAAGTATGGCATCGTGAAAGGACATCCCAACGTGAAGGTCATCGACCTGCCTGGCATCTACAGCCTGTCGCCCTACACGAGCGAGGAGATAGTGAGCCGACGTTACATCTTGGACGAGCATCCGACGGCTCTCATCAACATTGCCGATGCCACGAACATCGAGCGCAACATGTACCTGACACTGCAACTGATGGAACTTGGCGTGCCGATGGTGCTGGCGGTGAACATGATGGACGAATTAGAGGGCAACGGAGGACACATCCGCATCAACGAGATGGAGGCCCTGTTGGGAATACCCGTTGTGCCCATCTCGGCCATGAAGAACGAAGGTGTGGATGAACTTATGGAGCACGTGTTGCACGTGGCTCGCTATCATGAGGGGCCACGCCGACAAGACTTCTGCCACCCAGAGGACCACGGCGGAGCCGTTCACCGCTGCCTGCACGCCATCATGCACCTCACGGAGGACCACTGCCAGCGGGCGGGGCTGCCACAGCGCTTCGCCGCCTGCAAACTGGTGGAGGGTGACCGCATTGTGGAGCAGACTCTCGGGTTGACACAGAACGAACGGGAGATGGTGGAACACATCATTGTACAGATGGAGGAAGAGCGTGGGTTGGACCGCCAAGCCGCCATCGCCGACATGCGTTTCCAGTTCATCGAGAGTGTTTGCCAACGGACCGTGGTAAAGCCACAGGAAAGCCGCGAGCACCGGCGTAGCCAGCACATTGACCGCATCCTGACGGGACGATGGACGGCACTTCCTGCTTTTGTCGCCATCATGGGACTGGTGTTCTACCTGACCTTCTCCACGGTAGGCGTGTGGCTGCAAGACCTCATGCAGGCAGGCATCGACTGGTTCACGGAAGTGAGTGACCAGGCTCTGACGCGCTGGAAGATTGCCCCTGCCGTGCACTCACTCATCATCGACGGCGTGTACAGCGGTGTAGGCACCGTGCTGGTCTTCCTGCCGCTCATCTGTCTGCTCTTCTTCTTCCTGAGTATGCTGGAGGACACGGGCTACATGGCCCGCATTGCCTTCGTCATGGACAAAATACTGCGCAGACTGGGACTCTCAGGGCGCAGTATCGTGCCGTTGCTCATCGGCTTCGGCTGCTCGGTTCCCAGCGTCATGGCCTCGCGCACGCTGCCCAGTGAGCGCGACCGCCGCATGACCATCCTGCTGATTCCCTTCATGTCATGCACGGCCAAGATTCCCATCTATGCCTTCTTCGCCGCCGCTTTCTTCCCTGAAAAGGCAGGAATGGTCATGGCTTCGCTATATATAATAGGTATCGTGGTGGGCATCGTGGTGGCCCTCCTGCTGAAGCGCACGCTGTTCCGCGGCGAACCGGTCCCCTTCGTCATGGAACTTCCCAACTATCGCATGCCACTGGCCCGAAACGTCATGCGTCTCTTGTGGGACAAGGCCCGCGACTTCCTCGGACGCGCCTTCACAGTCATCTTCTTGGCTTCGATTGTCGTGTGGCTCCTCCAGACCTTCGACTTCCATCTGCAGATGGTGGAAGACGCTAGCCAGTCCATGCTTGCCAAAGTGGCAGGAATGGCCGCTCCCTTGTTCAAGCCCCTCGGACTGGGCAACTGGCGCATTGTGGCGGCATTGGTCTGCGGTTTCATGGCCAAGGAAACGGTCGTCAGCACACTGAGTGCCTTGTTTGGCTCGGTCAACCTGACCACCCTATTCTCTCCCGTTGTAATCTTCGGTCTGCTGGTGTTCTGCCTGCTCTATACGCCCTGCGTGGCCGCCATCGCCACCATCCGCCGCGAATTGGGTGGCCGCTGGGCCTTGTTCGTGGTCGTGATGCAATGCGTCATTGCCTGGCTGTGTGCCTATGTCACCATCCTGATAGGAAATCTGATAGGGTCTCAGGTACTGTAGGGGCGTTAAGGTCGTTAGAGTCATTAAAGCTAAAAACATCATGAATCTCCAAAGCATTCTGCTCCTCGCTCTTGTAGTGGTTCTCTTCCTCTTTGTCGGCTACCGCTATGTGCGCCGACAGAAAAGGAGCCGCGGTTGTGGTTCGTGCAACTGCGGCTGTGAAGGATGCGACGGTTGTCAGTAAGAACCGCAACTATCGCACCAGTTCCTGACACACTTTGTCCTGAAAAATGCGACTGTCCATGACGGGCGAATCCTCGTTGACGATGGCGAAGAGTAGCCATCGTCCATCGGCTGTCTGAGCATAGCCGGCAAGAGAGGAGAGACCAATGGTGGTGAGCGTGCCCGTCTTTACAAATACCTTGTTGCGATACATCGGTGCCGACATGCGCCCCAGGAGCGAACCGTGGCGTGTGGGATGGGCTGGTGTGGCCAACGCTTCGTCCAGCAGCACTCGGCGCATTTCTTCGTGTTCCCAACCGTATCGGAGGAGACGCATCAGGATGTCTACCGTTAGGCGATTGTCTGGGGAGAGACCGCTTCCGTCGTTCACCACCACCTCTGCCAGTTCCTCGGGGGAAAGATGGATACAGTCACGAAGGAAATCAACGAGACGCTCGGGGGACGCAGGTTGAGAAGGAGCCAGGCGGTCACAGACGTGGGCAAGATGGAACGTGAGCGCGTCGGCCTTGATGTTACTGCTATGGATGAGCATCGGAGCCAGGACATCGGTGAGAGGGGTACGATGGAGGTAGACAGAGCGTCCGAGCTTTGCCAAGCGATTCAGTTCTTGCCGATAGAGCAGCGGAGTGTCGTCTGGGTCAATTCCTTGCAGTGCCGGCGCACCCAAAAGGGGATTGTGGTGGAGAGTGATACCGTTTGACTGGAGCAGATAGGTCAGGTCCCGTTCTATCCGTTCCCGCCCCTTGAGCAGGATGGGCAACTTCCGGTAGGGGATGTCCCACGTGGCAGCGGTCGGGTGGGCTTTCAACGTGTCCTCGCGGAGCAAGTCGAGCACCAGTTCTCCCTCGATGTGACGGATGTCGTGCGCCTTCAATGCCTCCACCATGGGCGACAAGGTCTCCACCATAGGGTCATCGTCGAGTTGGAACAAGACCGTGCCGCAGAGTGTACCACCGGAAATTTCGCCACAAAGCTTTACCTGTTCGACGTAGTGGTGCTCCACGCCCAAGTACTCCATCGCAGCCATGGCCGTCAGCAGCTTCATGCAGGAGGCTGGGGGCAGAAGCCGGTCGGCATGACGGCTATAAATGACAGTCGACGAGGCTATGTCGCAGACGGAAAGTGAAATCCGACTGGTGTCAATCCACATAGGGGTGTTCATCAGCCGGTCGAGGCGATTGTGAAGTTCCGTAAAGTCTGGCTTCTTCGCGACCCCGGCATCGGCCAGTGCTTCCACCTGTTCGCGAGGTTCCACACTGCAACGTTGCACCAGCAGCCCGATGGCAAAATACAAGGCAACGGGAAGCAGGAAAGCCGTCAGGCAGCCCACTTTCACGCTTCGCTTCAATCTACGGCGCTTCTTCTTCACCTCTCGTTCTCCATTTTCATCCCTATTCCCTAACCCGCATAACTATGCATGCCGCCAAGCAAATAGTTCACACCGAAATAGGTCATCAAGAGCGAAGCCAGACACAAAAGAGAATAAATCCGGTAGTTACGGACGGAACGGAACCAAGGCAGACTTTCCTCGTGCAGAGGCAGACTGTACAAGAGCAGTGTCACGAGTGCCCAGCTTTCCTTCGGATCCCAACTCCAGTAGGTTCCCCACGAGACGTTGGCCCAGATGGCACCGAGGAAGATTCCCACGGCCAAGAAGAATATGGCCGGGCGCAGCACTTCGCGACGCAAAAGGCTCACGACCAACAGAATGTAGCCTATCATGATGGTGCTCACATGCACGACGAGGAAGGGAGAGCGCAACACAGGCAGCAAGGGGGCACGGCAAATGGAGATAACCATATAGGAAGCCATCACCGTCCCGCAGAAAGCGAGAAGGATGGTAGGCAACCACGAGCGCCCCTTTTCTTCCGTGGCCTTTTTTCTCCCTTTCTTTACCGAAATCCATAACATGCTAAAGGCCATCAGCAGGTAACCGACATACGTGACGGCCGTTCCCCAGGGATCGTAGCTGATGGTGAAGACGCTCCCAAGTTCGTCATCGTCGTAGGAAGTCTGATAGATGCGATACCCCCTCACCCTTCCGATGTTGTTCATCGATATAGTGAACTCTTCTTTCCCTTCCGGTGTCGAAACGACCACCTGACTGACGTAGTCGGCTGGCGTAATGCCGTCAGCGTCATACAGAATCCGGAAATCGTGCAAGGCCAGATAAAACGGCAACGTCCCTGGCTCCACGTAAGCTCCCTGGTCGTTTTTCACCCAATAGGTGCGGGTGGCCTCTCCCTCGCGCAGATGCGTCATGCCGCCCCGGCTGGTGACGTGGGTGATGAACGCCCCGAGCAGTATGAACAGGAAACTCAGATGCAACAGGAAGACTGACGGACGTCGCCACATTTTCCGTTTATATAGGAGTCCGCATCCAGCCACGGCAATCATTCCCCAGAGGGCTACGAACCACCACGTTCCGTATATGGCCTGCCGGGCGTATGCCGACCCCGAGCGACCTTCAACGAAAGTGGCCGTGGCTATAACGGCCACGGCCAATAACAGTAGTATAAAGGGGATTTTAGAAACAAGGGAATTTCTCATTTTTACAGTTTTTTACGGCGATGCACTCCATCTCGATGAGCCACGTGGGACGACAGACAGGAGCCAGCGTAATGATGGTGGGAATGTCGGGAAAACGATCACGGAACATCTCGCTTACCACTTCGTAGTCGGCTGTGTCGCGCAGGTATACCACCAGATGCATGACATCCTGAAAATCCATGTCGCCCTCGTGGAGCAAGGCTTCGACATTCTCCCACATACGGAGAGTCTGTAGCCGGATATCGCCGACGTGGACGACCTCGCCTCGGTTGTTGATGCTGGCGGTGCCGGAGATGAAGATGTGCGAACGGTCGCCGTAGGTCATCTTGGTACCGCGCTCGAAGGTGACACCGTATTCGTAGGTGGGATTGAGATGGGTCTTGGCATAGAGATATTGCTGCTGCTCGGGTTGGAAACCCTTCAGGGCGTATGTGCCAAGTTGTATGAGGGCTTTTGTCTCGGCCGGACCGCCCCCGATGCCCGTAGAGGCAATGTAGTGGGTCTGTGGAGTCAGCCCTTCGCGAACGAAGTTCTCGCGACGGGCACGTACCATACCGGCATACTGTGTGTCGACGTCTCGGACGAAGAACCACGTGCGAATGCAGTTGTCGGCCAAGGTGCCGCCGAAGTGGGAGAGCATCGCCTCATAATCGTTCAGCAGCGTCTCAGTCTGCCGGGCCGAATCGCCCTCGGTGGAGGTCATGCCCATGCGCCACAGGTGTTTGTAGCCATTGTGCTCCATGACCACGGCCCCGTGTTCGCTGTATATATCAAACTGGTCTACGAGATAGAGCCAGACGGCCACCTTCGACCCGTCGAGCGGCTGCTGCTGAATGACGGAGATGGCCACGTCGGGTTCCTGGCGCATCAGGGGTTGCTGGTTGGTGCTGTCGGACAGGAAATAACGCTTCAGCACATACCGTGCCCCCTTGAAGTCAGGCATTTGTGTCAGTCGGTTCTCGGCCTCGTAGATGCGATGCAACTGTCCCTCGAAGTTTTCGCGGCGTGCCTCGACGTGTAGCATCACATGCCACTCGCCTGCCCCCTCTTTCGGACGGAAAAAAGCATACTCCAGCGTAACCCCTAAGTCCTCTATATGTATTGTCTTATAATTCATAGCGTGCAAAGATACAATAATAAGTTGATAATTGAAAACTTTCACTTTTCAATTTTTCAACTTTTCACCTTTTCAACTTTCAACTTTCAATTTTCAATTTTCAACTTTCAACTTTCAATTTTCAACTTTCAATGTCCCAATCCACTCGTCGAGCAGGTCGCGCACCTCTTCGGCGTTCTCCTTGAACTGGCTGCTCACGACCTCGGTGTGGTTGTACCCGAGGATGCCCTCGCCTCCTTCGGACAGAATCTGGTGGAGCAGGGACGACGGCGCGTCGCCGCTGACCACGCGCATCATGCCTTCGCGTCGGGTGCTGGGCACGTCCACGAGGTTCTCCCTTGCGTGGCCTTCGGTCAGGTCCAGTCCTGCGGCACTGCGCCCGTTGCCTCCGTGGCACTGGATGCAGGCCACGTTGAACAGTCCCTGCTGCAAGGCCCCGAACATGGTGAGGTCGATGGTGCCCAGGTCCATGCGTATGGTGTCCTGTTGATCCTCGTAGTCTGCCATCGCGATGCGCCCCAGCGTGATGATGCGCTTGCGCAGGTTGTCGGTGATGGCAAACTCCACGGTCGATATCTGTTCCGTGATGTTGTTCAGCGTGAGTGTCACGTCGGTGCCGTCGGCCGTAGAGACCGGCAAGGCACGTTGCATGGTGGCGTACTTGTCGTCCTTGGCAAAGCCTGCCAAGGCCACCGAGTAGCCGTTTGCCCAACTGCCGACACCCGACACCCGGGCGGTCAGTTTCACAACCTTGCCCTTGTCCTGCACCGAATAGCCTCCCTCCACGATGTCACCCGAATCGCAGGAGACGAGAGAGAGAGAAAGGAATAACAAAAACCACAGATTACACAGATTGCCCAGATTATGGCTACGCTCTTGCACGACTGCATTGCATCTGTGCAATCTGCGTAATCTGTGGTTAAAATAACTCATCATCGTCATCGTCATTTAGAAACTGAATTGCAATTGAAGGGATGCGTGATGGGTGGAGATGCCCAGGTCGTCGTTGTCGCGGTCCAGCTGCGTTTCGTGGCCATAGCGACCCGTGAACTGGTACATGGCCGAGAGTTTCAGATGTACCTTCGGTATGTAATAGTTGCAGACCACGGCGGGCATGTTCAGGAAACCGTCCTTCGAGGAACTGTTGCGGTCCATGAAGTCGTAGCGTATACCCAGTTGCACAGTAGGGACAACGAAGTAACCTACCTGAGCGTAGGCACCCCAGTAGTTGAACTTTTCGTCAATCTTCTGCCTTTTGGTGAAACCTACATGCATCCAATAGGCCTCAGCACCCACGTACCAACGGTTATAGAGCATCGAGAACTCGGCACCCAAGCGGGCATCGTTGGTGCTCTCGCTTTCGCTCTCCACGTTCAGTCCGCCGCTCACGCCGAAAAGTATATGCTTGCCCCTCAGCATGCGGCTGTTGCCCTGCGTCGGGGGCATCTGTCCCCAGGGCATGAAGGTCAGTCGGCCCGCATACAGCAGCGAGGGGATATGCCAGTCGTCGGAGAAGGTCTTCGAGGCCACATTCATGTCCGCCCCGCTGCCGTTCCATAGTCCCACCTCGTAACCGGCAAGCCAGCTGTTCTGCTTCTTATTCAGCCGGGCCGTACCATGGAACTCCACGCCCAGGTCGAAGCCAGTGCCAATCTGAGGCGTGACGGCATTCAGCGTGTGGGGCATGATGCTCGTGGCCGTGAGCGAAGTGGGCAGCACAGGGAAGAGCGTCTCGCCCAGCGTGGTCAGATAGGCGTGGGTGAAGGGGGTCTTGAACTTTCCCGCACGGAAGCGGGCCGCAGGACTGAGACTGTAGTCAATCCATGCCTGCTGCAGTATATTGGCTCCTTTGGCGGCAGCATTGATGGAGAGGTTGTAGTCCAGCTTTCCGAACGTCTTACCCGTGAAACCCAGTATGGCGTATGGAATGGCAAAACCCGAGTTCGCCACATTGTCCTGGTTGTAGGCCTTATCCAGTCCTTCGTCGTCGTAGTAGTTGAGTTGTCCGCGCGTCTGCAGGAACAAGTAGGGTTTGAACACAAACCTGCCGTCCTTCGACTGCAGGGTGAACCCGCGGTCGTCGGCAATGCCCAGCACACCGTTCTCCATGTCGATGTGACCTTGTGCCGGAGTCTCGTCCATCCTCGTCTCATTGTTTTCCTCGGCCAAGGTGGGCAGCATCATGGCAACGAAGAATACTAATATTGAAATCTTTTTCATCTGAATTTATCGTTATATCGTTATATCGCCGTTTCAATGTTTTACTACAGGCTTTCAAGGAACTTTATCAAGGCCTTCCGATCGTCCTTCTCCATCTGCTTGAAGAGATTCTTCGATGCCTCGCCCTCACCCCCATGCCAGAGGATGGCCTCCTGAAGGCTGCGGGCACGCCCGTCGTGCAAGAAGTATGTGTGTGCGTTCACCTTCTCCTGCAAGCCGATGCCCCAGAGCGGTGTGGTGCGCCATTCGTTGCCACGGGCCAGTCCGCTGACGTAATTATCGTTTAGGCCCACGCCCATCAGCTCCGACCCCATGTCGTGCAGGAGGTAGTCACTATAGGGGTGGATGGTCTGGCCGCCCAGCCAGGGCAGTTCCGTGCCGTTGAGCAGGGTGGCCCCGCGCGGACGGGTATGCAGCGTAGTGACATGGCACAGCTGACACTTGGCCTCGAAGAACTTCTGTTCGCCGATGGCCACCAGTTCGCGTTCCGTCATTTGGCGTCCCTTGTAGCCTACCTTCGTAACCGTCGAGCCTAAGCGGCGGGCGGGTACGCCCAGTCCGTGCAGATAGTAGTCCACATCCTCCATTTCCTCGGTCGAGATGTCCAGTTTGTCATACAGCAGCCCCATCATGCTGCCTTCCTGCATCTGCCTTTGCCCCTCGCATATTTCCTCGGGATAGCGGCTGTTGGTGACACCCATGTCGCTGGAGAAGCCCAGTTCCACGGTCAGGTCGGCATGTTGCGCCTTGTTGCCGGAGAGGCCGAGCTGCAACTTTCCACGTTCGGTAATGTAGTTGCACCGCCCCGAAATGCCGTACTCCGGGTAGTTTGACTTTACCGCCAGTGCCTCTATCTCTGCGGGATCGAGTGCCATCATCTGCCCCATACCGACGTGGCGCAGGGGGATGCGCACCGTACAGAAGAGATCCTCGGGGCGGATGGGTTCGTCGGTGTCGCGATAGTTGGGAGCATACCACTCGGTGAGGGTGTACTCGGGATAGACCAGTTCGTAAGGCTCCCCGTCGGGGAACTGGAACTGCTCCTTGTGCCAGCGGCACTCCAGTTTTCCCTCGGCCGCCACGCCCATGATGCTTTGGTCGTGGATGACGCGGCCGTAGTTTTGGAAGAAGGCTCCGTTCTTGCGGGTCACATACACGAGCATTGAGGAGAATCCGTACTGGCCCGAGCCGTAGACGGGTGTGCCGTCGGGGTCTGTGCCCGTCTGTGTCCAGAGGGCGGGTTTGGTGCGTCCTGCATTGCGATGGCACGACCCGCAGGAGTAGCCCGCATAGACAGGCCCCAGGCCGTTGCCGGAGTTCATCGGGTTGTCATAGAGGCGGTCTCCGTGGGTGAAGCGCTTCGAATTGGCTGGAATGTTTGCCACCCAGTCTGCATCGGTGTCGTAGGCATAGGACGAGTTCTTGAAGACGGTGGAGGTTCCTGCCGAAAGGGCATAGCCCTCGGGCACCTCCATGTCCGTCACGTCAAGAGCGCCATCATCCTCACAGCCCGAAAGGGCCATGAGGATAACGCACCAAAATGTATATGAAAGAATTTTATTTCTGCAGTGTTTCATTCTTTATTTCACGAAAGTACGGGGCTTTCCGCTCTTGAAGAGCAGGAACTCCAGCGTGTGGAAACCGCGGACATTCTGCACGGCCTCAATGTCTTCATCTTCTTCGTCATAGTCTCCCTCCCACTGGATGAGGTCCTGAATCTTTCCGCTGTTCATCACGTCCTTGATGGCATCCACGTCGAGGGGCCAGGAGTCCATGTTGGGGTCGAGACCCAGTTCAGCCACGGGACCGAAGAGGAAGGCCTCGCTGGTTTCCCAGGGTTCGCGGGCTTCCATCCAGGCCTTTGCGGCGGTCTCGAAGGCCTTGGTGCTGGGTTCGGCACGCAGGGCATCGACAGCATCCTTCAGGGCGGCGGTCTTCGTCACGAGGTCGGCATAGGTGGGTTCTACCACATTTTCCACATAGGTCTGTACGATGGCATCCAGATTGTCACCCTCAGCCTTGGTCACAAGGGGCTTCAGTTCGTTCTCCAGTGCATCTACCAAGTCGGCGCAAGCCTCCTGGGCGGCCAGTACGGTGGCGTTGCCGATGTGGTCGCGGAAGGGAGCGGTCATGCCGGTCTTGATGGCGTTGTAGGCGGCATCAATCTTTGTCTTCACGCTGGTGTAGACGGCCTCGTCGGTGTTCTTGGCCAGCATGGCGATGGAGTTAGCCTCCTCGGTGTTGTCGCGGGTGCCGTTGAAGGCGTTGCGGATGGACTGGATGTTGTTGGCATAGTCGTCGATGGAATGGTAGCTGTACCATGACTCCACGGCATAGACTGCTTCGGTGTACTTGCCGGCCACCCACAGGTCGCGGGGTTCACCAATCTTGGCGGTGCCCACCTCGCTGGCGATGTCGATGCAACCGTCCACAATCTCCTCCAGACAGTTCACGGCACTCTGATAGGGGGCCTTTTCGTGGTTCTTGAACGTCACGGCGAACGCCTCACCACCGTTATAGGACACGGTCCATGCCTCGTTCAGGTCGCTGGCATCCTTGGCCAGCAACTGAGCCACGGCACTGGCATAGAGGGTCCAGGTGTCGACGTTCTCGGCGGTCACGTCCAGGTTGTTGTCGTTGATAGTTACTTCGCTCGTGCCTTCGGGAACGACTTTCTCGTCGTCGTCGTCACATGCGGTGAATCCCAAAGTAAGTGCTGTAAGGACAGCCATAAAAAAATACTTTCTCATAATGTTTTTTTATTTTGTTGTTTTTTAGTGTGGTTGCTTTCTGGATTTTCTGGATTTTCTGGATTTTCCGGACATTCCGGGATTTCCGGGATTTCCGAGCATTCCGGCCCTATTGCCTGCTCTTGCGCAGACGAGCAAACTTGTTGTCGCGGAGGAACCAGCCCGTGAAGGCCACGCCCAGTGCAAACTCGTTCTCGGCCTTGTAGTTACCGTCGCCGATGCGACGTTTCGTGTAGTCGGCCTTGATGATGAGGTTGGGCAAGGGGCGATAGTTCAGGCCGGCCACCCACATGGAGACTTTCAGGCGGGGATCGGCTCCCTTCAGGTTGTTGGCATCGACGATGACTTTCTCCTGTGAGTTGTAGTACTCGTAGCGGACAAAGGGGATGAGGTCGGGCATCCGGTCGCTGACCACCATGTTGCGCAGTCGGAGGCCCGCCTCCGCACCATAACTTACGGCCCGCTGGGCAACAGGGGCCAGGCGGCTATAGGGCGACTTGCTGCTTAGGCGGTTGTTCTTGGCGGTCAGTTTGGAGCTGTTACCCACATGGCCTCCCATCAAGTTGCCGCGCACCAGGAAGTAGCGATGCTGATACTGGGCATCTACCGACCAGATGCGCACGGGCACCTTGAAGGCGTAGGTGTGGGGTTTGTCGCTGTTGGCTGCGGCATTATACAAATAATAGAACGAAGCCCCCAGGCGCAGACCGGGTATACCCCGATAATTGAGCCGTGCGACGTAGGCGGGCGAGGTGAAGTTGTCCACTTCGAAGAATCCCTGCTTGCCGCCGGCCACCCACGTGTTGCGGTCGAAGCCGTTGGCGTTCAGCCCTGCCACCACCATGGCCTGGTAGTCGAACGAGGCCCACCGGCGACCGAACTCACCCATGATGGACAGACCCGTCTCGTGCCAGGTGTTGGGGATGAGACTGGTCTCGCCCTCGGGGCGCACGGTGCCGAAGAAGTTGATGGGTTCGTGGTGGGCATTGTTCAGTCCCACGGGCACTATCTGATGACCGACGCGCACCATGAAGGCGTTGTTCAGCCGGTAGGTCAGGTGGAACTGCTCCAGGGCCACCTCGCCGCCCTTCTCCACCTCGGTCTCGTATTCGCCGTTTTCGGTGTTCTCGATTTCGTAGGCTGTGCCCGTACCGCCGGCCTCGAACTCTATCTCCACGCCCAGGTTCCAGTGCTTGTTGAACTTGTAGTCGCCTGCCAGCACGAAGCGGGGAATGGAGATCGTGTTGCGCTTGACGTCGCTGTTGCCCGTCGAGGTACCGTTGAAGCGGTTGATGCCGTAGTTCTTGAACTGCGCCACCACCTCGCCGTAGCCTCCCACGCGATATTTGTCATACGAATCCAGCTCTGTGCTGTCGTTGTTCCACTGTGCCATGCCAGCCACAGACAGGGTCGCCAGCACGGTGCTCATCCATATTCTTTTTACAGTAACCATTTACGTTGCATGTTAAATCGAGTGCAAAATTACAACCAATATTTTGGTCCTGCAATACTCAAAATTTGCGATTTTACCTCTCTGAAGCACATTTCCTCTACTTATTATTAGTTAAAATGGGCGGTTTTTTGTAAATTTGCCGTGAAAAAGTCTAACGTTATGAGCGTACGATACCACGAAAACGACCCCATGAGCGATGTCATCAGTGACGACTATCGCATGTTGCAGATGATTAGCCGCTTCGGCATTACACTGGGATTCGGCGACCAGACTGTGGCCGAAACCTGCAGGAAAGCACACGTAGACACGGACACCTTCCTCACGGTGGTCAACTTCCTCCAGGACACCAACCACGCACATATCAACGAGATGGTGGAACGCATCGAACTGCCGACCCTCCTGTCCTATTTGCGCAACTCCCACACCTACTTCATCGACTACCGCTTGCCGTCCATACGCCGCAAACTCATTCAGGCCATCGACATGCGCTCACAGATTGCCATGCTCATCATCAAGTTCTTTGACGAGTATGCAGCCGAAGTGAGCCGCCACATGGAATACGAGAACACACGCATACACCCACACGTCGAGGCTCTGCTTCAGGGGCACTGCCCCGAGGAGCGTTTCACCACCATCGTCAGCCAGCACGGGGGAAACCACTCCAGCATCGAAAAGAGCCTGACCGAACTGAAGAGCATCCTCATCAAGTACTACCCTTCCGACCAACATGCGGCGCTCCTGGGCGACGTGCTGATGGACATCTATATGGTGGAAGAAGATCTGCTCAACCACTGCCACCTCGAAGACACCCTCTTCTTCCAGTGCGTGCGCCAGCTGGAGGAGGAGGTCCGGACTGCTCCCTGCCCCGTTCAAGGTGGGGAGGATGCCCCCGTGCAAGAGGCTACGGCCGCACCTTCCTGGGGGAGAGACGGGGACGGGCTTTTGAGCGACCGCGAGCGTGAAGTCATCCGCCTCGTGGCCATGGGCCTGTCGAACAAGGAGATTGCGGAGAAGATGTTCATCGCCGTCAACACCGTCATGACCCATCGCCGCAACATCTCGCGCAAGCTGGACATCCACGCAACTGCCGGACTCACCATCTACGCCATCGTCAATGGCATCATCAACGTCGAAGACGTCAAACTCTGATAGACTATGACCGCCAAGAATCTGCTTTTCCTTATTATATATATAGTATGGGGCACGGCTCTTCATGCCGACCCTATGGACTCACTGGTTGCCGACTTCGACAAGAGTCCGAAGCCGGAGACGGCCAACAAGTTCCTGAAATCCCTGCACAAGGGAGGGCTGCTGGACGAGGAACCCAACTTCACAGCCGACACCCCCACCGACACCCTGTGCCAGCAGATGTGGTACTGGGCCGCTGAGTACTATTATGCGGCACAGGACTATGATCAATCGGTCGAATACGCCCAGAAGGCATTGCCCCTGATTCCGGAAGGCTCTTCCTTGGAGGCTGATTGCCAGAACCTGCTGGCCATCACCCACATTCGGCTGGGTCACTATTCAAAGGCAGCCACGTATGCGCACAGATGTTACGAACTGGACAAGGAGAGCGGCGACAAGAGCCGCATCAGTTCCTCGCTTAACACGCTGGCTGGCATCTATCTGGGTGCCCGCCAACCCCAGGAGGCAGAAAAATACGTCCTGCGCGGCATCGACCTGGCCAAGAAGGCCGACAACCCCATCCGCCTGGCGGTGCTGGAGGGCATGGCCTCGGAAGTCTACCATGCCCTGGGCAACGACTCGCTGGCCCTGCACTACATCGACGAGGCTTATCGGCTGGACAGCATCGGGGAGCGCACGGACCGCGTCTACACCCGCCTGGCACAGAAAGCCTCCGTGCTCAACGGTCTGCATCGCTACACCGAGGCCGAAACAATCCTGAATCGGGTGATTCCCTACCTGCGCAAGATTGGCGACCTCCATTCGCTGGGCATTTCCCTGAACAAGATGGGCATGGCTCTGCTCTCCCAACAGCGCGAGGCTGAGGCCATACCCTATTATCGGGAGGCAGCCGAAATCTTCCAGAAACAGGGGGACCCCTACAATGAGATTCATGCCCGCCGCGGACTTTACGAAGCGCAATGGAAAAACAATCCCGAGGAGGCTCGCATCCAGTTGGCGCGCTTCAATGACCTGAAGGATAGCATCTATACCCACGCTTCGGCCGAGTGTCTGGCACGCTTCAACGCCGAGTACGGCAACGACTGGCTCACCCTGGAGAACCATGCCGAACGGCAAGGCAAGCAGCTCGCCATCGCCATCGCACTGCTGATTGCCGCACTGGCTGTGGCCATTACCCTCTGGCTCCACTTCCGCAACCGCAGGCAGGTGCAACTCAACGAGAAACTCAGGGGCATTCTGGAAGAACTGAAAAGCGAAGGGCAAGGCACGGACAGCCCGGAAAGGGAGGACGACGAGAAACCCGACTTCATGAAGGACATGTCGGCCATCATCAACGAGCAAATCAGCACGGGGCGGCTGGACGTGAAGACCATTGCTTCGCGCATGGCCATGAGTCCCTACAAATTCCGCACTGAATTGGCAAAATATACCGATGAATCCGCCCAAAATCTCATTCAGCGCATCCGCATGGAGCGTGCCTGCCATCTTCTCAGGTCACGCCGCGAACTGACCATCCAGGAGGTTGCCTATCTGTGTGGATTCAGCGAAACAGCCAACTTCACGCGCACCTTCAAGAAGAGCACGGGCATGACGCCCACGGCGTATCAAAGTGCCAAGGAAGAGGCGGACTCGTAAAAGTTTTCATCGGTCACTAAAAATATTTACGTGAGTTATCGGAAACGAATAACCCTAATTTACCCTAATTCTATCCACGGAGTATTCTAATAGGCCACATTCGTGGCCGCAGATTAAGACAAATTAGAACAATTCGTTTCTCTTTTTCAACACAGAGAAAACTCTGTTTTAAGAGAGAAGTACAGAGCAGACCAAGGGTCTTACACAGAGGGCTTCGCCGATGCCGCCAGGCCTCTGTGCAATGCCCTTGGGGCACCTCTTGCAGAACTCCCAATGACATATATCTCAGTGATTTCTGTGTCCTCTGTGGTTTAATTACCCCAATTCTATCCACGGAGTATTCTAATAGGCCACATTCGTGGCCGCAGATTAAGACAAATTAGAACAATTCGTTTCTCTATTTCAACACAGAGAATAATTTGCTTTTCACTACTCTCTGTGTACCCTGCAGTTTAATTCAGAACGTGCAAAAAACGTCGGTTTCATCGGGGAAAATACGTTCGTTTCCGCATTTTCCCATTTCACTTGTCATTTTGGTCATCTACTTATCATTTCCTCTAAATTTTAACGTTTTTTACATTTTGATAATTTTTTTTCACAAATTGATAATACCTTAAATATAAATTAAGGCTAAATTTGCATCGTACATAGTACAAAAATGCGAAAAACAGGGCAACAAAGAAGCGAAACCAAGAGATAAAACACTAATTATTAACCTCAATTTATTCGTTATGAAGAAGTTACTCTTTACCCTTTGTCTGCTGGCAACCAGCGTTGCCACGTGGGCAGACCGATGGACAGCTCCCTCGTCGACGACGTACCCCAACGAGACACCGCTCTACGTGACGGTGAACATCAACGAGTCGGCTACCACTTATGAGCCTACCATCACCGAAATTGCCGCCTTCGTCGACGGCGAGTGCCGCGCACAGGCCACCCAGAAAGTAGGAAGCGTCTATGTGCTGCGCGTTCGCGGCGGTGAAGCCGACCAAGGCAAGACCATCACCATCAAGGCTCTCTACAACGGACTGGTGTACCAGTTTACCCACACCGAGACGTTCGATGGTGAAGCCGAGACCCACGACGTGCCTCTGGAACTGACCCTCAGTCCCCTGTTGGGTATTGCTTTCGACGATGCAGGCCCCATCGAGGTGACCCTGAACAGCACCTACAACCTGGCAGAGCACCTGACCTACACCTACGGCTCTGAAACGCTGGGCGGCGAGGATGCCACCATCGACCAAGACGAGACTCCACTGACCGTCAGCTATAGTGCAGGTAACTATGTCGAGTATTTCACTGTCAGCGAGGCAGGATTGCTGACGGCTGTGGCCGAAGGACGAGGCTCAGTAGATGTGACTGTAGCCGGTCCTATCGATGCGTCGGGGATAGCTGTTCCTTCTTTCAATACCAGTATTGGCGTGGTTGTAAGCCTACCCACGGTTACCCAGATTGTGGTAAATCCCACGGAACTGACCGTCTATGTGGGCGACAACCTCCAGAGCCTGATCCGTGAGGGCAAGCTCAGCATCTCCATGCTGCCTGCCGAGGCCGACCAGAGCTACCGTTGGAGCACCAATCAACCAAGCCTCCCCTGGGATGCCAACTACGGCTTCACCACGGCTGGCGACTTCGAGGTTCAGGTCGTTTCCACAGCGAATCCCGCCTTGGATCCCGTGACAGTGACCTTCCACGTCAAGGAGCCTCTGTCCTTCTATCTTGAGGAGGATGCCTACGTCAACGAGATTGGCATGGTTCAGCCCAAGACATTCAACGTCTACATGAACACCAACGACGGCTTCGATGCCTCCTTGCTGACCATCCAGTCCTATCACAAGACTGCCATCGCCCCCTTCACTTACGAAGTCAGCGAACTGCAGAAGGAGCAAGACAGCGAGGCTGCTGCCGGCCGCTACTATGTGACCGTGACGATGACGGGCCGCTACGTGGGTCCTGCCCAGTATGAGGTGCTCTACAACGGCGAGGCCATTGCCGACGTATTCAACGACGCGCAGATTGTGCCCGAGGTGGCCCTCAACACGGGCTGGCAGTGGATGTCGCCCTACGCCTACGAGGAGGGCAACGAAGTGAGCAACTTCTGCGTCGATGGAAACTACCAGTCGTGGGTGACGGAGGGCATCACCGAGATGCGTACCCAAGAGGGTCTGCTCTATGTGGATTCCAAACTGGGAGCCTTCGGTGACATCATCGACTTCAACTTCATGAACGGCATGTACAAGGTGAAGAGCAAGAGCAAGAGAGTATTGCGCTTAGGCACCAGCCAGAACAGCTGGCAGCTGGCACAGTACAACGACGGCACCCAGCTGCAGCAGGGCTACAACTGGATTATCTATCCCTTCGAGTTCGCCCTGGGTCTCGACGAGGTCAGCGGTTCGCTCTCTGACTATGCTCAGGATGGCGACCAAATCATCAGCAAGGACGGTGGCTTTGCCGAGTACAGCGACGGTGCCTGGGTGCACAGCGGATTCACCTTCCAGCCCGGCGAGGGTTACATGTACTACCGCAACAGTGAAGAGAGTGGCATGTTCCAACCCTATTTCAACATCTACGAGAACACACCACAGTGCTATCAGGAGTCTGCTCCCGTGAAGGAGGAAATGGGCTTTGCACCCCGCAAGACTGCCCGTGACTTCGGCTGGCAGGTTGAGTCGGCCCGCTTTGCCGACAACATGACCATCGTGGCCTCCCTGGGTCTGCCGCAGGGCGACCGCTACGTCATCGGAGCCTTCGTAGGCGATGAGTGCCGCGGCGTGGGTTCGATGGTTCGCGACGGCATTGCCTTTATCAGCGTGGCTGGTAAGAGCGGCGAGAAGGTTTCCTTCCGCCTAATGGACACCTTCTCGGGCGAGAGCTTCGACATCCACGAAAGCCTCACCTACAGCCAGAAGGCAGGCTCCATGAAGGCCCCCGTCAACCTGACGAGCGAGGGTGCCACTGCCATTGAGACGGTTCGCACCGCCACTACGACAAGCGACAAGGCCATCTATGATTTGAACGGCCGCCGCGTAGAGCGTCCTGCCAAGGGCATCTACATCGTAAACGGCAAGAAGGTTGTCTTCTAAACTGATACCAGGCCCAGGGCGCGCCGTGAAGGCGGCGCACCCTGGGCCGTTGTCAACCAAATTTCTATAGCGACTATAGTATCTATAGTAACTATAGTACCTATAGTACCTATATTATTAATACGCACACGCGCGAAAACGACACCCGACAATGAATAAACGACTCCATAAGCACCTGATGGTCCTATTGCTTCTGGTCGGTCTGCCCACGGGGCTGGCGGCCCAGACGCTTTCGTTGAACACCATCTCCACGATCGCCAAGAGCGACCCGCTCGTCATCACGGGTGCCGTGGGCACGCAGAACACCTACCGATACACCTCGGTGGGCAACGGCTACGCGTCCCCCCTGAGCAACAGCATCTATGCCAACCTCAACATATCCGTCTACGGCATCTCGATGCCTTTCGCGCTCTACTTCACCAACGACGGACTCGACTGGAACTATCCCCACCTGGCCTTCCGCCTGACCCCCGCCTACAAGAACTGGCGCGGCCACTTCGGCAACAGCACGATGGCCTTC
>JAFTEX010000063.1 GCA_017453445.1 Bacteroidaceae bacterium | reverse complement strand
CCTCGAAGCATCCCTGCCCGAAATGGATGCGGACCGGGAATTCATAATCAAATCTTTTCATTTTCTTTCGGATTCGTTATATACTCTTACCCATTTCGTAGGCCTGCTGCATAGCTGGGTGGTCTTTTATTTCACCTTTCTCATAAACACCCTTTCCATAGATGACTCCGCGTTCCACAGAGCCATCGAGACAGTTGGCAAGTCCTCTCAGACAGGCAAGTGTTGTATCCATGACGGTATCCGTATCCTCTGCAGCCGACATGATGTAATAAAATTCCTTATTGTGGAACTCCAGCCATCGGGCAACTGTTCTGTCGATGACCGTCTTCAATTGTGCATCAACAGAGTAGAAATAGACGGGTGAAGCCAGAACAATGACATCGGCTTTAAGCATCTTTTCCAGTATCTCTGCCATATCGTCGCGAACAGCACACTGACCTTCGTGGTCACGGCAGAAGTAACATGCACGGCAGTAACCAATCTTTTTTGTAGCCACACGGATTTTCTCTACTTCGTATCCTGCTTCCTGTGCGCCACGCATAAACTCGTTACATAGCAAATCAGAGTTGCCATTCAGTCGGGGGCTTCCCGACAATATCAATACATTTTTCATATCTTATCTTTAATATCCACTGTCAATATTCTTCTGGCTATCGGCATTATAACGATGGCCGGAGAGCGTAATCTGAGAGAGGCGTGCATTGATGTCACGCATTTCCTCGTCAGTGTAGGTGATATCTGCTGCTGCAAAGTTCTCCGTCAGATGCCCCCACGACGTACTGCCGGGTATGGCGACTATCCACGGTTTCTGCGCCATCACCCATGAGAGGGCAACCTGTGCAGGAGTGCAACCCTTACGCTGTGCAATCTCGGTCACGAAATCCACCAGCACCATATTCTTGTCGATATTCTCCTGCTCAAAGCGGGGAACTTTCGAGCGGAAGTCATTGGCGGCAAACGTCTGTCCGCGCTTCACGGCTCCAGTGAGGAAACCCTTGCCGAGCGGCGAGAACGGCACCAGTCCGATGCCCAGTTCTTCGAGTGTGGGAATGATCTCGTGCTCGGGCAACTGCCAGAACATCGAGTATTCGCTCTGCACAGCCGTCAGCGGACAAACCCTATGCGCCCTGCGGATGGTCTCTGCGCCAGCCTCCGACATACCCCAGTGCAGCACCTTGCCCTCCTTCATCAACTGCGCGATGGTTTCTGCCACCTCTTCGGGAGCCGTCTGCTTATCCACGCGATGCTGGTAGTAGAGATCGATGTGGTCGGTGCGTAACCGTTTCAGTGAGCCCTCCACCGAATGCCGGATGGTCTCCGGCCGCGAGTCGAGCGCCTGTTTGAAGTCCTTCAGCGCAATGCCGAACTTCGTGGCAATCTTCACTTCGTTTCTAATCGGCTCCAACGCCTCGCCCACCAACTCTTCGTTGGTGTAGGGTCCGTAGCACTCTGCCGTGTCGAAGAACGTCACACCCAGTTCATCGTGTGTCCTGCGTATCAACTCTATCATCTCTTTCTTGTCACGCGCATCACCATAGCCGTGACTCATACCCATGCAGCCCAGCCCGAGGGCCGACACCTGCAAATCCTTGCCTAATATTCTCTGTTTCATGTATATTCTTAATTACAGATTATGCTTCTTCAGCCACTCGCCGATGAGGTCGGCAATCTCGGCGTTGTTCTTCTCCTGGAACATGAAATGACTGTTGCCGTGGATGTTCTCGTCGGGCAGATAGATGACCGTGGCATCGCCGCCGTCGGCATTGTATTGCTTGGCGAAGTCACGGCATTGGTTCAGAACCATCTTCCAGAAACCTGTTGATTGGATGTCCTCGGGGCCGTTCTCGATGTAGTCGCCAAAGAGGAACAGCATCGGAACCTTCGCAGCCACGAACTTCTTGTAGGTGTCGCTGCCTACCTCGGGAGCAAAGCCTGGCTCCACAGCAACGATGGCCGCCATGTTTTCCGTGTCGGTTGCCCAGCCCACGCGACCGCCCTGCGAGTGAGTCACATAGATGCTCTTCTTGCCTGTCATCGTCTGCACGTCTTTCAGCACCGCACTCAGTGCCTTGCCGAACAACGGTTCGTCATAGTTGCCCGTGTTCGGGGTCATCTGGCAGAAGAACTCCTCTAAAGCCTCGTCGCCATCGGGGAACTGCGAACCCTCATAGTGCTCAGGAGCCACACGGCCGATGCGGAAGTGGGTGTACCAAGCCTGTTCGCCCACCTTGAACTTTCCGTTAGCCACATCGCCCGGGTTATTGACAATCTCCTCCGTGGCACCCGCAGCACCACGACGCGGCTGGTCAACAAGGAACACTGAGTAGCCTTTCTTCAGGAATATATCGCTCCATCCCTCGCGTCCGTCGGGAGTCGATTGCCAACCTGTCCGTGTCTGTCCGTAGCCGTGCAGGAAGACGATGGGATTACCATTACCGCCTGCTGGAATCTGATAGAACGTGTTGGCATGATCCACGTGTGTCGTCGTGCCTTTGCGCTCCTGGTCGAGCCAGTTCTGTGTCGGGTCATACTCGCCCGGAATGGCATCCGTCACCCGTCCACCCGACGAGAACACGCCTTGCTTCTCAATCACCAAGCCCTGCGGCTTCTGCTTTTGCTCCGTGCAGCTGATTGCTGCGATGGCGACGGCTGCTACAGCCAGTGCGCCGAAAAGATTCAGTTTCTTCATTGTTGTTTATTCTTTTGGTAGTTTATCATACTCTTCTTTGCTCAACATCTCGAACCACTCCACGCCCGGTTTGTCGGGGTTAGTATTCGCTGCCAAGTGCGCGAAGCGCGAATTGGGCGCGGCACCGTGCCAATGCTTCACATTGGGCGGACACATCACGACATCGCCTGGATGCAACACCTCTACAGGATGACCTTCTATCTGATGGTATCCGATGCCGTCGGTTGCTATCAGTATCTGACCACCCGGATGTGTGTGCCAGGCATTGATGACACCAGGCTCGAACACGACGTAGTGAAGACCTGGAGCGCCTGCCACATTTGGAGCATCCACAGTATTTGCCAGACGAATCGACCCGTTGAATGTCGGCAGTGACAGCGTGGAGTCAGGTGCTGCAAACATCAGGCTGTCAGTCGTGGTCTGGTGCGCATACTCCACTATCTCTAATCCATTGTAATAATCATCCGAAACAGAATTGTCGCTGTCATCAGATGCCTCTGTGGGTTTCCAAGCCGAATCGTAGATTACCACCTGCGAAAACCAGTTGTCCTTCGTGGCCCCGTGCCAGTGGCGCACCCCT
>JAFTEX010000062.1 GCA_017453445.1 Bacteroidaceae bacterium | reverse complement strand
GAAGGTCGGCTCCAAAATCACCATCCCGCAGCGCCAGTTCCTCGGCGACCACCCCGTGGTGCGCAAGCATGCCGAGGCCGTCATCCAGCGCAACCTTCAGCGGTTCGGTCAGGAGTTGGCGAAAAGGCTGGTCTGACCGCCACCGTCGTCGATATACTCCATCTGGTTCGTGCTGCCCTTGAAGATGTACCCGCATTGGTTCTCAATCTCCATTTCTTCGAGAGGCAGCATGTTCTTTTTCCCGAATGTGCGCTCCGCCATCGTCATGAACTCCACGATGTACATGTACGATCCGTGGAACTCGAAAGCCTTCATTCTCCCCGTGGGGTTCTCGTCTTCCCCGACTTCAGGCACCCCTATTAGGCACTTGATCCAGTTGGGTGTGCCCTTCGAGTCGCATTTGATGTCGTAGTCATAAATGGTGAACTGTTTCCCCGCAAGGTCTCGCGGGCTGATGTTCGGAGCGTCGAGGCTCCTGTTGATTCGGATTTTCTCGGTGAGTTGTCGTAGTTTCATTTTCTCCTCTATTTTTAGCATTAAATTGTAAGCGTCTGCATGTCTCATAAGGCCATAGTAGCTTGCCCATGATTCATCGTTCCGGCAACGTGATGCACGGGCACGGATGTTCTGCCTGAGTGTCGTGTAGCCTTTGTCGTGGTCGGCTATGCCACGGCCCGGGTTGCGCCTGACCACGTTGCCGCAAAACGACACGCCGTTATCGTCACCGTCGAGCGGCTGTATTCGGATAGCCCTCGCCTTGGCCCTAAGTTGCAACTTGTACCACCAAAAGTTTTGCACCCGCCATTTCAATTGGTTGGCCTCGGCCTTGGTATAGGTGGCAAAGATGCAGTCGTCGGCATAGCGCGTCGAAAACGGGGCCGCCTGTTTGCTCCACAGGTCAAACTCCAGCATGACAATGTGGTGCATCAACGGCGAGGTCGGTGTTCCGATGGGCAGGCGGCCATCCACGAAGCCCACCGTGATCCCGAACTCAATCAGTTCCCTGTCATCAGTCAATCGCCTCATCGCCTTCCTGAACACTTTCGGGCGTATGTGCTCATAGCATTTCCGCTGGTCGATGATGACGCAATAGTGCAGGTCCCGCCTGTCATATACCAGATGCTTCAGACGGTGGATGACAGAGTTTTTACCGTCCGACGAGGTAATGCCGCAGCCAGGCTTGCAGTTGATGCCGTTTTTGTTGTCGTGTAAGTCGTAATAGGGTTTGGCCAAAAGGATGAAAAGGTGCTGGAGAACGAAGGGGAAAAGCTTCGGCGATTTAATGCGCCTGAGTTTTCCGTTAGGGTTCCGCTTTGTGAGGTGCCTGTAGTCGAGGTGACGTCGGTACTCGCCCGTCCTGATAGAGGCGAGCACCATGTCTGAGTAGGTGTCGGCGTTGGCCATCATCCGTTCCACCTCGGTCTTGTTGCTGTGCCCATCGGCGGCTTTCCGCATGGCCATGAGCACCTTTTCTTTCGTCACTTCCATATAACCCAAATTCAAGTTTGAGCAGTCGGCAAGCATCGGGCTTTTCATCCCAACCTTGCCACCGACCTCCACCCGCAGGTTCGTCGGCTGGTCTTGTGTGTCTGCCGCTTCCGGGCACGGATGGAGGGCGGATATTCTTGCGGCTGCCACGATGTGACAGCCCTACTCTAACTTTAGCAGAACCGCAATAGTAGCTGTTCGTGTTGCCTGCCGTGTTGTTCGCATTCAGATACCGCGCCGACAGATTGCCATTGTTGGCGTTGTTGCCTGAACGGACACCGACTCGCCCTTCACCCTTGGTGTAATGTCCTCGCGCCCTCAGAGGTCACGGTCACTGTGCCGGACTTGTGCGCTACGACGCGGCAAAATTAGAAAAAATTCAAAAAAAACCGCCCCGAAGGGCGGTTAGTGTCGGGCCATTGCATGGCCCTTGCAGGGGCTGCGCCCCGTTGCACTTCATTGCACATCAAGCAAAACTTGAGCAGAACCGCAATAGTAGCTGCTCGTGTTGCCTGCCGTGTAGTTCGCATACAGATACCGCGCCGACAGAAGGCCATAGTTGGCGTTGCGGCCTGAACGGACACCGACTCGGGTTTTCTTTCCGGCACTGCCCCAGTAGTTGGCCATATAGCCGTAGCCGCACTCGCCCTTTGCGAAGGCCGCGCCTTGGGTCACGGGCAACGGCGTGTTGGGCAAACGGCGGCGGATATAGCCGTTGGCGCTGGTCACCACACTGCCCGCCAGTCGGTACTTGTCCTCGAAGCCGGACGGGAACTTCTCACCGATGTTCACGTTGGCGTTGCCCTCGTTCACCCATTTCTCCTGGTCTGGCTCTATGTAGGCCTTCAGGGTGTAGCCGTAGCTGCCACTCGCAGGTGCCGTCTTGCACTCGCCTACTATCTCGCAGCCGCCGCCCCAATACGGGCCGCCGTCGCCGCTCATGTTGCAGCCCAGCATCAGGCCCGTCTGAAGGCAGCATTCCACGTCGAAGTCCTGTGCCGTCCCGTCTGCGTTGTAGGCCGAGAAGCTGCCCGTCACGATCTTGTACACACGGCAGTTCATCTCGCCCTCGGCCACCGTCTTCGGGCTGAAAAGCCCTGACCTCGTCGGGTTCTCGTAACGCCACACATGGCCGTTGAACATATAGCTCTCACCGGCTCCGATGCCGAATTCCGCCGCAAACGACACGGCCATCTGGTCTTCCAGCACCTTGCTGTGGAAACTGTATTGGTTCAGCACATTCACCATCTCGGTGCGCTTGCCGCTGGTGTTGTGGTAGATGCCGTGCGTGGTCGAGTTGCCCCAAGAGCAGTAGCCCCATGCCTCGTCGCCCGTCTTTCGCCAGCGCACGCCGCCACGGTTCAGCCATGTCGTCTCGTCCGTCGGGGCGTTGTTGCTGTTGATGCCGCCGCTGAAACGGCTTTGGGCGCATAGGCATTTCGTACCCCACGCGGTTTCCAAGGCGCGGAGGAAGGTGTTCCGTGCGTGCCAGCCGCCCTCGACCACAGGGAAGGGTGCCGTCGCGTCGTGGTTGTTGGCGCGGGCCTGTGTCTTTGTCCCGATTTGGCTCGTGGCCGCCGCCGGATAGTGTCCGTTGTTGTAGAACATCGCGCAGTTCGTGGCCGTGCCTTTGTAGCCTCTCGATGAGCTGACCGTCGACGGGTAGTTGTAGAAGAACACGCGCAGTTTCGTCACACCACCGTCGCTGATGGCCGTCGCCGGACTCGGACAGATGCCCGTCGGCTTCAGCGCGAGGGTCTTCACGTCGATGCCGTCCCACACGTTGGCGTTCGCCCCAAGGATGCCGTTCCACTCCTTGCCGCTTGCGCCCACCACGTTGTCCAGCAGATACACCTCGTCCTTTCTCCCGACGAAGATGCTGTATCTCGTCTCGGTGGTCTCCCAAGGCATCAGGTAATGGGCGACCTCGGTGTCTTCGGCTTTGTAGAGCTTCGGATGGGCCAGACGCTTCACGCCGTCTGCCACCGTCTCGACGCTGCAAAGTGCCAGGAACGCTTCGGGGTCGTATGCACCGGAGGCGCAGTATAGGTTCTCGCAGGCCGCGTCGGTGTAGAGCGCGTTGGCCATGCACTCGTCGCGCATCGCCGTGGTGATGCCCACCACGGGTGCCCAGTTGCCGTAGATGTCGCGCAGCCAGTTGCCCTTGCGCAGTTCCATCACGGGGCGCTTCTTCGTCTCGCCCTCCACGGCGGTCATGTCCACCAGGAAAGGCCTCCAGTCCAAGGCCCACTCCCTGTTGCCCATCACGGCCAGCGCGTCGGGGTTGTCCTGGTCGGTCGGGCTGGCGGTGTTGGCGTTGTTTATCCATGCTCCAACACAATAGAGGGGCTTCGTGTAGCCTTGTTCCACCAAGTCGGCCTTCACCTCCTTGAACTCCGTCATCATCGCCCTGACGCTGTCCTTGAAGCCGCGCATGTAGCTGATGACGATGGTGCCGGTGGCAGCCTCGCCGCCAATCACTTCCTCGGTGCCCATGTCGTTGGGCAGCTTGCCGGTCGGGTTGATGGTGTGTGTGCCGGTGACGGGTGTGGCTATCTGGTAGTCCACATACTTGCCCGCAAAGGCCGTGGCCGGGTCGATTTGCTCCGTGGTCTCGTATTGTAGCCTGTAGCCGTCAAGGGTCATGCCCTCGATGTCGGAGCGCATCAGGCCGTCGCGCATGGCGGCGTATGTGCCGGTGGTCGGCAGGCTGGCCGTGTAGCGGTAGCCCGTCACCCCGGCTTCCTCGCCCTCGATGCTTTCGCCCTCGATTTCGGTTTCCGTCCATGTCAGGCCCGTCAGCAGCTGGGCGGCAATGTTACGCTCGTAGGTGCCGCCGCCTTCGGGATAGATGACAACACGGTCGAAGATGCCGCCATTGCCCTGCTCAATGCCGCGAAGCACGAGACAGGTCTTGCCGTTCACCGTGGCCGTCTGGAACTTGCTCGTCAAGGCACTCACGGCCACCACCAGTTCGGCGGGCGACACATAGGGGGTGAACTTGCCATAGTCCTTGCTCCAGGCGATGTGGGCGCAAACTCCCGAAAGGTTGGCATCACCAGCCATCTCCACAACCATATAGCCCTCGTCGGGCAGGTAGAAGCGTTCCGTATGGCCCGTGAAGGAGTGTTCCACAACGGCGGTCACCTCGCTGCCCACGGTGGGAAGCGTGGCGCACTGCCACACTCCGATGATGGTGCCGTCGCCCACCTTCAGGTTGTTGCCTTCCGAGTCGGTCAGCAGGTAGCCGTTGTTCTTTTCGGCAGTGCCGTACTCCCCGGCCTCACACTTCGGGCAACGGATGATGCAGAGCTTGTGGCTGCCCGATGCGATGGCACCGGCGTTCACCATGCCCGTGATGTAGCCGCTCGTCTTACCGGCTGCCCTTGCCGACGGGTCAAGTTGGTTGGCCCTGTTCCATTTCATGGAGTGAATCTTGAAGGCATCGGCCTCCGTCTCTCCACAGCCGCCTACAAGTTCAAGCAGCAAAGCCTCCTGGCTCGAATCGATGCTCTCGTCACCTGCGGTGGTTCTGATCAGGAACTTGTCGGCCACGGTCACGCGGTCGTTCAGCGACACGATGTCACCGGCGACGAAATCGGGATAGGTGCCGCTCATTCCCGCCTTCGCGTCGAACTTGGCCTGTCCCGCCGGGGAAAGGTTCTCAAGGTCTTTGTCGGCCTTGCTCTGGTTCAGTTCCTTACCCATCTCCGCACTCAAGGCAGCGGTGGCACCGCCTTCGGTCAGGTTGTTCTTTACCTCCAACTCACCGGCTGCACCTTGGTAGCCGCTGTTGCCTTGGAGGGAGGCGAGGAAATCGGCCTCGGAGCCGGTGTTCCCTTG
This sequence comes from Bacteroidaceae bacterium, assembly GCA_017453445.1. Taxonomy (GTDB): domain Bacteria; phylum Bacteroidota; class Bacteroidia; order Bacteroidales; family Bacteroidaceae; genus Physcousia. The sequence goes on along the minus strand of JAFTEX010000062.1, from coordinate 261 downwards.
GGCCAGCCATATCTCGTAGGCTGACCTCCCTTCGTTCAGATTAATCGCTTCTGCCATCACGATAGGGTTTTGATGGTTGTCAGTTCGCCAGCCGACTGGCCGACCACGATACGCACAAATGTCCCCTCGGGCAGGATGCTTTCGTTCCACATCTGCTCGCCCTGGTTGGCCTCAAGAGCGACAGCCGACTTGGGGATGTCCTGGAATACTCGGCCCTCGACGGATTGCTGGAGCTTCACCGTCGGTGTGCCTGTGATGCCG
>JAFTEX010000061.1 GCA_017453445.1 Bacteroidaceae bacterium | reverse complement strand
CGAGTCTCCTCCTCTTCACACAGAAAAACGCCAAAATATTTGGCCGGTTCATTGAAAAGTTATACCTTTGCAAGGCATTTCTGGAAAATCCCTGAAACGGGACGTTTGGATATGCGAGCAGGGAAGGAAGTTTGGGTGAGTGGCTGAAACCACCAGTTTGCTAAACTGACGTGCGGGTTACCGTACCGGGGGTTCGAATCCCCCAGCTTCCGCAAAGGACAAAAATGTAGCATGGCGCTTTCGTCTAGCGGCTAGGACACATGCCTCTCACGCATGGAACACGGGTTCGATTCCCGTAGGCGCTACAGAAGTAAGAGATAGAGATAATAACAATCTATCTCTTATTTATTTATATCCGTGCCACCGCCAGCAGCATCCGTTCGGGGACATCCCCGGCAGGATGCGCAGTTGCTGATAGCCCCTTTTGTGAAGCTCGTGCAGCATCATGATGATTTCATAGGCACCATAGCCCTCAAGCCCTATCCATTCCGTTGACATACGTATCAAATTCGGCATTAAGCTCCAACATCCATTGCGGCAGCTTCGCCTTTGCGTTCTCAATCAGTGCCTCAAGCATATCCTTGTAGAATGCGTAAGCCATCGGGCCGGCGATAGCAGCCAGTGTGTCTGCATCCCCACCGAGGGAGATGGCCATCTTCAGACAGTCTGTATAATCCTTGCTTTCGAGAAAGCAGATGAGCGCAGCCGGTACCGTCTGCTGGCAAGTCTCATCAAAGTCATAGCCCGGCTTGATGTCAGCGTAGGTCAGGGCCTGCCAATCGGGATAGAATCTATTCAGTGTTTCCTCTCGGATGAAATCCTTGTCTTTCCCTTGCATGGCATAGTAAATCGTCAGAGCAGTAGTCACAGCCCCTTTTTTGCCCTCGGGGTGGTTGTGTGTCGGTATGGCGGTCAAAGTGGCTAACTCCACACACATTGACCTGTTACTTGCCATGAATCCGGCTGCCGATACGCGCATGGCACTCCCGTTTCCGAAGGAATTGTAAGGAGGTTGAGTTTCGGGGGCTATCAGCCACCGTGCAAACATACCGCCGAAACCTCTGTAGAAATCTACACGGCATCGTTTCCGGAGTGTTTCTGCCATGTCAAGGTTATGAAGCAAGGCGTCCGCACAAGCGAAGGTGCACACGGTATCGTCCGTGTAGGTATTGCCGGGGAGCAGCAAATCCACTTTGTCGTAGTCCTTAGTGCGACCGGTAAACTCATAGGGTTGTCCGCCAATGTCCCCGATGGCGGCACTCAGTAGCAAGTTTTTCATGATAAAATCCTCCTTTTAGAATTCCAACCGGAATCCCTTTTGTTTAAGTTCGTTATAGCTCTCGATATTGAATGAATATAAGTTTGCCTCTCGCTTCGGCGTGGGCCATACCGATTCTGCCAGTTGCGTGAGAATGTTGAAATGTAGCATTTTCTTAGCGAAGTTCGCGCGGTCGAAATGCACATCCAAGATGGCCTCGTAGAGGTTCTGCAGTTCCCGCATGGTGAATTTCTCAGGCAGCAATTCAAAACCGATAGGCTCGAAGTGAATACGTTCGCGCAGACGTTTCATTGCCTCACGGAGAATGCGGTCATGGTCAAACGCCAACTGAGGAATTTCGTCGAGAGGGAACCATCGGGCCTGCGCCGCGTCGTCCCCCCCTTTCACCTCCTGGATGCGAACCAGCGCATAGTAAGCCACGGTGATAACTCTTTCGCGTGGGTCGCGGTTAGGCTCACTGAAGGTGTGGAACTGCTCGATGTAGGCACCCGTCAGGCCTGTCTCCTCTTTCAGTTCGCGTAGGGCACCCTCCTCGCACGACTCGTCCATGTTCACGAAGCCGCCGGGGAATGCCCACCGTCCTTTGTACGGGGCGATGCCGCGTTCGATAAGCAGAACCTGAAGTTTCGTCCCGTCGAAGCCGAATATCACACAGTCGGTTGTCACCGCTGGGTGAGGGTACTTGTAGCAATACTTTTTGTCTTCCATAATATACTTGTGTAAGAATTACACTGCAAAGATACGGGAAATATCTCATTTCACCAAACATATTGAGTGAAATTTACACAAGAAAGCAGGGGGAAGTGTGTGTCCGTGAATGTGATGTCACCTTACGATGAATCTGATTAAATCTCACGCTCTTTTTCTTTTTGTGGGAATGTAGTGGTAAAAAGTTTGTTTTCAAAGGCACTAATCCCGAATTATTTTGTATCTTTGTCCCTGATATGAGTGAAAATGTTCAGAACGCACTGCCCATGGGCTGTCGACTCATAGGCATTCCTCATGTGGGAGACAACCGTGGGGCGTTGGCCTTTGCGGAGGCGCGTAGTGTGATTCCGTTTGACATACGACGTGTCTTCTGGATATACGATGTGCCCGTGGGGGCGCATCGGGGTGGTCATGCCCATTGGACGTGCGCCGAGGTGGTGGTGCCTGTCAGTGGAGGCTTCACCATGGTGGTGGACGATGGCCGACGGAGGACGGAAGTGAAGATGGGGAGTCCGACGACGGGAATCCTTGTCCCGGCCGGTGTTTGGTGTGAACTGAAGGATTTCAAGCCAGGGACCGTGCTGGCGGTCATGGCTTCACACCCCTACGATGCCACTGGATATGTGCATGATTATGAGGCGTTCTTGAAGACGGTAAGAACATTAGAAGGAGCAGAGTCATGATAATAGTTCCCTATTCAGTTAATTATAAGGAAACGTGGGACGGTTTTGTGAGTGAGTCGAAAAACGGGACGTTCCTGTTTCATCGCGGTTTTATGGACTACCATGCCGACCGCTTTTTCGATTGTTCGGTGCTCATCTACGAAGGGGAACTGGACGGTGGAGAGAATCAGCCTCCCGAGGGGCGGGACGGTCTGCTGGCCGTATTCCCTGCAAACTGGTGTGAAGCGGAAAAGACGGTTTACTCCCATCAGGGGCTTACTTACGGCGGACTGGTGATGTCAGCCGATATTACGCAGCAGGAGGTGCTGACCATCATGCAAGATATCCTGCATTATTATCGGGATATGTTGCAGGCAGTGCTGCTCGTCTATAAGCCGGTCCCCTACATCTATAGTCTCTATCCCGCAGGTGAAGACTTGTATGCCCTGTTCCGTGCGGGGGCTGTGCTCGAAGCCCGGGCGGTCAGTTCGGTGGTGCTCTTGCGCAACCAACTCCGAATGCGCACCCTGCGTCAGCGTCAGGCCAAGAAGGCGTTGGAGCATGACTTGTACATCGACCGGCTGGTGGAGGGCGACCGCGAAGGACTGCACGAGTACTGGACATTGCTCACCGACGTGCTCATGCGCCAACATGGAGTGAGACCCGTACATAGCGAGGAGGAGATGGCCTTGCTGATGCAACGTTTTCCACGCGAGATTAAGGTGTTCCTCGTGCGCCGAGAACAACGTATCACGGCTGGATGCGTGGTATTTGTCACCCGGCAAGTGGCACATATTCAGTACATAGCCGCAGGCGAGGAGGGCCGCGAATATGGGGCACTCGATTTGCTTTTCCGTCATCTCATAACGGAACGTTACAAGCAGATGGAGTATTTAGACTTCGGAATTTCTACAGAACACGGTGGGCAATGGCTGAACAAGGGACTCATCTTCCAGAAGGAGGGGTTCGGGGCCAGGGCCGTGTGCTATGATGCATACACCGTGGATTTGTACAATGAAGCCATCGACCGCATGACAGACGTCTCGACAGAGGCTGATGGCTCTATCATCAAGTTCTTGAACCTGAAAGCTATCAACGACAGCTTTGAACCTCAGTTGACACAGGCCATGGAGAAGGTGATGCGTAGCGGCAGGTACTTGCAGGGGCAGGCGAACAGGGACTTTGAACACGATTTCGCGAAATACTGCGGTACTCGTCATTGCATTCTCGTCGGCAACGGGATGGATGCCCTGACGTTGACATTGAGGGCTTACAAGGTGCTGAACGGCTGGGCGGACGGGGACGAGGTCATCGTGCCCGCGAATACGTTTATCGCTACTATTCTGGCGATTGAGGAGGCGCGGCTGACTCCTGTCCTTTGTGAACCTTCGATGCAGGACTACTTGATTGACGTGGAGCGCATGAAGGAGCTTCTTACGGAACGCACGCGTGCCGTCTTGCCCGTTCATCTGTATGGCCGTGTTTGTGACATGTCGGCCATCTGCGGCTGGGCTCACGGGCACGGGCTGAAGGTGGTGGAGGATGCTGCACAGGCGCATGGAGCCATGTATCAGGGACAGCGTGCGGGTCATTTGGGCGATGCCGCCGGGTTTAGTTTCTATCCGGGGAAGAACCTCGGTGCCATTGGCGATGCTGGCTGTGTCACGACAGACGACGACCAGTTGGCTGAGACGGTTCGCATGATGGGCAACTATGGGTGCTCGGAGAAATACGTAAACCGCTTCAAGGGGTTGAACAGCCGGACGGACGAATTGCAGGCGGCTGTGTTGCGTGTGAAGCTTCCCCGGCTCGACGAGGACAACGCACGGAGGCGTGAGTTGGCCCGGATGTACGGCGAGGGCATCCAGAATCCGCTGATAACCCTGCCCAGTATGCCCAAGGATTCGCGAGAGCATGTCTTCTATGTCTATCCCGTCCGTTGTCCGGCCCGTGAGCGGTTGCAGAAGTATCTCAGCGAAAATGGGGTCCAGACGCTTATCCACTATCCCATACCGCCCCACAAGCAGGAGGCCCTGAAGGAGTGGAACGAACTGCGCCTGCCCATCACGGAGCGCATCCATCGTGAAATACTCTCCCTGCCCATTTCGCCCCTCATGACGGATGGTCAGGTGCAGCGCATCGTGCGCCTCTTGAATGCCTTTAACGTGGAATTATGACACTGGAACTCCTGATATGCACCATTGACCGCAGAATCGGGCGCATAGAGACGCATCTGCTTCCTCCGCGTCCTGGGGTGAGTTATCTTATCTCATGGCAGCATACGGATGATCGGTACGTTCTTCCCAGTTGGGTCGTGAGCCGTCCCGATGTGCGTGTGGTTCATTTCTTTGGCAAGGGACTCAGCTGCAATCGCAACCATGCCCTGGAACATGCTCAGGGCGACATTCTGAAGATATGTGACGACGATGAGATATGGGAAAATGAATATTTCGATGTCATTCTTGAGACCTACGAAAAGAACATTTTCTCCGACATCATACACTTTCAGGCTGTCGGTCTTAAGAAAAAGTACCCGCCTGAGTATGTGTCGTCTATCGAGATGACGATGCGTAGGGACTCCATCTCCAAGGCGTGCCTTCGCTTTGACGAACGGTTTGGCCTGGGAAGTCCCTGCCTGATGTCAGGCGAGGAAGAGGTCTTCCTTTGCGATGCCCGTCGGGCAGGGCTCCGAATCCACTACGAATCCCGTGTGGTTTGCCGGAACTACGAACCCACAACGGGCACGTCTTTTTACGATAAACCAGCCTTCCTACGTTCCAAAGGGGCTGTGTTCTATTATACGCGCGGCCTCTGGTACGCCCTTTATAAGGCATTGCGCGAATCGTTAGGACAGATGATTCGCCATAGTATGAATCCCCTCTACACATTCCGCCACATGCTCTGGGGCATCAACTATATAAGAAGATGGCAGCCGTCACAATCATAATACCCGTGAGGAACCGAATGGATTACCTGCCCACGCTGTTCCGTTCACTTTCGGCCCTGACCTACGAGCAACTGGAGGTGATTCTCGTGGACAATGGTTCGACCGATGGTTCATTGGGTGCCTGCCGAGCCTACGCTGAGGATGCACCGATGGTGGTCAGCGTCGTTTCGGAACCCATCGTGGGGGCCAACTATGCGCGCAACCGCGGCTTGGAGCTATGTCACACGGACTGGGTCTACTTCTTTGATAGCGACGACGAACTCTCTCCGTCTTTTCTGGAAGAGGTGATGCCTCAGGTGGGAGACCACGACATGGTGGTTTTCCCGACGCTGCAATGTCTTGGCGAGAAATGCGCACCTCGAAGTTTTGTGATGTCCGATAGCCCTGCCAGCCAGATACTTTCTTCCACACTGAACACTCAGGGAATGCTTTTCCGCACGTCGTTCCTGCGGTGCATTGGTGCGTGGCGAAAAGACCTTGAAGTCTGGCAGGACTGGGAGTTGGGCGTTCGAACCTTGCTCAGCAGACCGCGCATCTTGTGGCTGGAAGACAAGCCCTTCCATCTGATTCATGTCCACGAGGAGGGCATCACGGGACCTTCCATGTCAGCCCGTTTGGAGGCGCGTTGCCACACACTCGAAGTCGTGGCTCAAGAGATTTCTGACAAGGCCGACCTTCGGGCCTTGTATTTTCGCTATTGTATACTTGAGGGAATGTTGAGACGGGAAGGCAATCCGAAGGAACTTTGCCAGCTGTCTTCCTCTTTCTGGGTAAAGTGTTTAGGGGAGGCGTTACGCTCCTACGTGGCTTGGGGCGGACGTGGCGCGTGGCGCATCGCTCTGTTATTCTGTTAGCCGATGTCCGATGTGAGTGCTTGGCTTCGCGACTTCCGCGACCTTCTCAATCCACGTTTCTGTGCCATTTGCGGTTGCCGATTGACCCCAACCGAGCAAAAGTTATGTGGAGCTTGCCTGACGAAGTTGCCCTATCTCTTGTCCGAAGGATGGGAAAACAATCTTTCAGCCCGTCTCTTTTGGGGCCAAATTCCTGTGGAACGGGCTTATAGCCACATTCTTTACGAACCCGAAAGTGATTCCCATCGTCTCCTGATGCAGATGAAGTATAACCATCGTCCTGACCTTTGCCGATGGGTGGGACACATGTTAGCAGAGAATCTTCAACCAGGGGGATTCTTTGAAGGGATTGAAGCCATCGTCCCGGTTCCCCTGCATTGGCGGCGGCTATGGAAGAGAGGGTATAACCAGAGTTTCGAGATGGCACTTGGCGTGTCGGATTTGACGCGGTTGCCCATACTCAAGCATGCCGTGAAGCGTGTGCGCAACAATGTGAGTCAAACCCACATGTCGGCTTCCGAACGAATCAGGAATGTGCAAGGGCTTTTCCGCGCCTTGTCAGGATTGCCTTGCCACCATATTCTTTTGGTGGATGACGTGCTCACTACGGGAGCTACCCTTTCGGCTTGTGCCCGGGCAATATCTGATGCGAACAGTCAGGTCCGTTTCAGTTTCCTGACCCTTGCCCGCACGCATGACGGCCTGCCACCCGTCCCAGCCTCCGAAGAATAGAGAGGCAAAGGTGAGATTTGAGAGGTCGGGATTTTGATAAATGGAATATAATCACTAACTTTGTATGCTTTTACTATAATTATAGGTAAAAAAGAGATACAAACGAACGGAACTGGAACATTTCTGGCCTCTCATGCAGCACTATCCCTCACAATTGTTAGAGCGAGCCGTCGAAGAGTTTTCGAAACTTCCCGGCATCGGTGGCAAGACGGCTATGCGGCTGGTGCTTCACCTGTTGCGTCAGGATGTGAAGGCTGTGGAGGTATTTGGGCAGAGTGTCATCCGTCTGCGGCAGGAAGTGAAGTTCTGCCAGACCTGTCACAACATCAGCGACACGGACACCTGTGAAATCTGTGCCAATCCCCGTCGCGACCATGCGACCATCTGCGTCGTAGAGAACATTCAGGACGTAATGGCCATTGAGAACACGCAGCAGTATCGCGGTGTCTATCACGTTTTGGGCGGCGTCATCTCGCCGATGGACGGCATAGGCCCCAGCGACCTGCAAATCGGTTCGCTGGTGGAGCGAGTAGGGGAGGGCAACATTGCTGAAGTAATCCTGGCGCTCAGTCCCACGATGGAGGGCGACACGACAAACTTCTACATCTATCGGAAGCTGGCTGATACGGGCGTGAAAATCAGTGTTATAGCCCGAGGCGTGGCACAGAACGACGAACTCCAGTACACCGACGAGGTCACCTTGGGACGTTCGATTGTGAACCGAACTTTGTTTGACGTGAATCTATGAATAATGCTCATTATATCTTTCAGGTCGTGCTTTGTCTGCTGACCGTGGCCGGCATCTTTCTGGCTTTAGTGAAGACCCATTGGCGCAGGTCGCGCCGCATGTGCCTCTTGCTTTGTCCTCTTTCCTACGGTGGAATCTATCATCTGCTGACAGGCGAGCCGAGTGGCGTTTATGCCATGCTGATGTGTGTGCTGGCTATGCTGATAGTTGTATTCCGCATTGACAAGTCTACTGACGAGCAGCAATGACAGACCTTTCCGTAATCATTGTCAGCTACAACGTCAAGTACTACCTGGAGCAGTGTCTGCGTTCGGTCCGTGCCTCGCGGGGTACGTTGGACGTGGAAGTCTTCGTGGTGGACAACGATTCGCCGGACGACTCTGTTTCCTACCTGCGCCCCCGCTTTCCCGAAGTCCATATCATTGCGAACCGTGAGAATTACGGATTCTCACGGGCCAATAATCAGGCTATCCGTCAGGCCAAGGGCCGCTATGTGCTGCTCCTCAATCCCGATACAATCCTGACCGAACGAACACTTACAGACTGCGTCTCGTACCTCGACCGGCACCCCGAGGTCGGAGCCACGGGTGTATCTATGTATGGTTCCAACGGGCGTTTCGCCTGGGAGAGCCGCCGTGGGGTGCCCACGCCCTGGACCTCCTTCTGCAAGATGATGGGGCTTACGGCCCTGTTTCCCCACAGCCATCGCTTCGGGCGTTACTATATGCGCTATCTCGATCGCACGGAAGCCAACTATATCGAGGTCATCAGCGGTGCCTTCTTCATGCTACGCCGTGAGGCTATGGAGCGTGTGGGCCTGCTCGACGAGACCTTCTTCATGTATGGCGAAGACATCGATCTCAGCTATCGCCTCTTGCAGGGCGGGTGGAAGAATGCCTATGTGCCGAGTCCCATTCTCCACTACAAGGGCGAGAGCACGCAGAAGTCGTCGTACCGCTACGTTCACATCTTCTACGAGGCAATGCTCATCTTCTTTGACAAACACTTCAGCCGCCGCTATCGGCTGCTGGGATTGCTCATTCGCCTGGCCGTCTATCTCCGCGCCGGGTTGGACATGCTGAAGCGACTCGGCCAGAAGTTTCTTTCGCTCTTTCCCCGGCAGATGCCTCAGCCCGAGGTGGCTCTCTGTTTTGGAACCCCGGAGTCGCTGGCCGAGATGCAGGCCATCTGTGAGCGTAACGGACTTATTTTTATCACCGACACGTCACGCCTTTCACCGCTCTATGTGGTCTACGACACATCCTGCTACACCTATGGCGATATGCTGTCTCGCCTCATTGAGGGGGCAGGGCAGGGTCGGAAGGTTGCCTTGGGGACCTATTGCCCCGAGACGGGTACCATGATTCTTCCTAATGACATATTTCATGGATAAGGGACTTCAACTGAGAGCACTGGAACCAGAGGACCTGGAACTGGTCTTTGCCATTGAGAACAATCGCGACCTTTGGCGGTGGGGCGCAAACAATGTGCCCGTGTCGCGCTATACGGTGCGCCAATATCTTTCGTCTCAGCAAAACGACATCTACCTTGATGGTCAGTTGCGTCAGGTGATGACCATAGAAGGTCAGCCAGTGGGTATCGTAGACCTTTGTAACTTTGAGCCTCGTCACCAGCGGGCGGAGGTCGGTATCGTCGTACTTCCCGAGTTCCATCGGTGCGGCATAGCCACCGAGGCGCTTCGTCAGCTTTGCGTGTATGCCTCCTCCTGTCTTCATCTTCGCAGCCTCTATGCCTATGTAGCCGCCGACAATGAGCCGGCCCTGCGCCTGTTTTTGTCCGCTGGCTATACGGAAACTGCGCGCCTGAAGCGTTGGCTCGAAGGCGACTCTACGGCAGTTCTTTTTCAGTTGATGCTATAATGGAATAGAAGGGTATGCGGGGGCTGATCCGCTCTTACGTCTGCCATATCTCGATGTAACGCTGTGCCACGCGAACGTGGTGGTGGTGGCGGCGGACGTATTCGACGCTTTCGCGTGAGAGTCGGTCGAGATTTCCGGGCTGCATGATTATCTGTCGTTCAATTTCTTCTGCGACGCTCTCTTCTGTGGGCTGCACGTTGACGATGGGGCGCAACTCGCTTTCGCCCAGAAGCCGGTAGTGCTCCTCTTCGCCTCCGCCGACGACTACTATACCTTTCGACATTGCCAGTAGGGCATTCATGGCCGGGGTGTAGCTATAAAGTTGGTCGAGCAGGACCTGGCTCTCGTCCATCATTTGGCAATACTGCTCGAAGGGCACGCTCTCGGCCTTCACAATGCAGACGCGGTCGGGGTACTTAGCCTTGAGTTTCTCCAGTGCCCGGAGCATGATGTCTGTGCCTTTATAGGCCGAGCGGCTACGCTGGATGCCGATGAAAAAGGAGATGGGGCCGTCTCCGGCTCTAAGGTCGTGCGGCACACTGCGTGGGGTAGCTTTGCTTAGGTCGATGGGGAAGGGGATGAAGTGTAGCTTTTCGCTGTACTTTGGCTGGCAACATACGTAGTTCTCATAGAGTCCGGCCACGATGCCGTCGCAGTCTTGAGCCACGAAATCGAAGAGGCGGCCCTTCTCTCCCCGGAACCAGTCTGCCTCCATTGCGTAAGTCTCTGCCGTTAGGCGGCGTTGGCCGAAAAGGTAGAAATCGCTGTATCGGAACGTCTCGGCCTTCAAGCCTTCCTCAACCCACGGCTTGTCAATACCGAACGAGCCGAGGAACATGCGTCCATTCTCCCGCCTGAGTCTCTCGTAATAAGGCAGGATGCGCTCGCCCCGCAGGTCGAGAAAGACGGGATTGATGAGTTGCACCACGTCGTAGCCCTTGAGCCGTGGCCACAGGCGTCGCAGGTCGAAGAGGTAGCGTAGCGTGTCGAAGGGGCGTAGGGAGCGGCGTCTCAGGTCGATGTCGCGCTGATAACCCTTCCAGTGGTCGCCGTCGCTGACCACGGTCACCTCGTGTCCCAGGGTCCTAAGTCCCTCGGCCAAGGTCCAGTGGACGTTGCTGTATTCGCCTACGAGCAGGATTTTCATGCAGCAAAGATACGAAAAAAGCCTTACTTTGTTGTGAATCTGTCCGTAAAAAATCGTCTTGCTCTCCGTAATTCGTATTTATTTCCCTTTTCCTTTTTCGTATTTCGTATTTATGTAGTATCTTTGCACCCGATTATGGAACGGAGAGAGCCAGACGACAGTTATAGCCACGTCCTGAAGTACACTGGTATATTCGGCGGCGTGCAGGGGTTGAAGATAGTGGTGGCCCTTGTACGAAACAAACTCACAGCCAGCCTTCTTGGCGAGGTTGGCATGGGGCTTAACAAGCGTTTCCTCAACGTTTCTGAGATACTGAACTCCTGGACCAACTTCGGTCTTCCATTTTATGCCGTGCGGCGCATCTCGGAACTCTATGAGGAAGGCTCTGACGATGATTTGCGCCGTTTTGTGGGTGTCATTCGCACGTGGAGCGTGTGGTCGGCTCTCTTGGGCAGTCTTCTCTGCTTCTTTCTGGCATCGTGGCTCAGCGGGCGCTACTTTCCTTCGGGCGAAAGTCACACGCTGGAGATTATGTTCCTCTCCGTATTTGTCTTCTCCCTGCCCATCGAAGCTGTTGAATGTGCACTGCTGAAGGGCATCCGCCGCCTACGGACCGTGGCCGCCATCGAGGTCTTTTCCGCCCTCTCCACGTTCCTCTTCACCATTCCCGTCTACTTTCTTTGGGGCATTCGCGGCGTAGTCCTCTCTCTGGTGCTATGCGGTTGGTCGGCAGCCCTCATCCACCTGTTCTTCTCGACCCGTATCTATCCCTATCGGATTCGGCTTTTCTCCCGTTCGGTTCTGCTGGAGGGCTGGCCGCTCATCCGTATCGGCATACCCTACGTGCTGGCAGGTGTGGCCGCAGCTATGGCCACGGGCGAGGTCTTCCGCTATCTCGGCGGCAACAGCGTCATTGGGCTCTACAGCGTGGGCTATGGGTTGATGGTGACCTATGCCGGTATGATTTTCAAGGCCGTCGATGCCGACTTCTTCCCTCGGCTTTCCAGTGTCAACCACGACGCCGTCCGGCTTAACCATGCCATCAATCAGCAGATTGATGTCTGTGTCCTGCTCATTGCGCCCGTACTCATACTGTTCATCATCTTTATGCCCCTCGTCATTCGGCTGCTTTACACGGCCAACTTCCTGCCAGCCGTGCCGATGGCCGTCTGTGCCGTCTTCTACATGTTCTTCAAGGCCGTTACGACCCCGATGGCCTACACCTCATTGGCCAAGGGCGATTCCTGGATGTTCCTCATCATGGAGTGCATCTATGACGTGGTCTTCGTGCTTGTCCTGCGTTGGGGCTACATGCAGATGGGGCTTGTCGGTGCTGGCATAGCCCTCTCGGTTGCGTCGCTTTTCGACATGTTGATGATAGGCTTCGTCTATGGTTTCTACTACCATATCCGCCTGCGCCGCCGCACGTTGGGCCTAATCCTGCCGCAGGCATTGCTGCTTGGGCTGACGGTTGTGTGTGCAATGGTGGGAACTCCCCTGTATAAATATGTCGTTGGTGCGGTCTGTCTGCTGGTTTCCACGCTGTTCTCGTGGAAGACACTTTCTCCCCAGCAGCCATTCATCGCCTCCTTGCGCGAGCGGATGAACCGAAAGAAGTAGGCTTTCCCCTTACCGGTTCACGACGTTCACGGGATTTCCTTCGCAGAAACTCTTCAGATTGTCTGTGGCGATGCTGATTAGTCGCTGTCGGGCCTCGGTGGTGGCCCATGCAATGTGTGGGGTCAGATAGCAGCGTGGTGCCGAGAGCAACGGGTTGTCTTTCTGGGCCGGCTCCACGTCCAGCACGTCGGCACAGTAGGCCGAGAGCCGTCCCTCGCGGAGGGCTTCGGCCACAGCTCCCTCGTCAACCAACGGACCGCGTCCCGTGTTGATGAGGATGCATCGGGGCTTCATGCGCCGCAGAGCCTCCCTTCCGATGAGTCCTCGGGTGGTCTCTGTCAGCGGGCAATGGAGCGATACGACGTCGGCCACCGCCAGGGCTTCTTCCCACCTTGCAGCGGTCACGCCTTCGGGCAAGTCCTTACGGGCCGTGACGGCCAGGACCTTCATTCCGAATGCAGTGGCGATTGTGGCGACTCGCCATCCGATGTTCCCCATGCCACGGACGAGCAGCGTCTTTCCTGCCAGTTCCGTCAGTTGCGTGTCCACCCAGCAGAAGTCGGGACTCTCTGCCCATCGTCCGCGACGGTTCTCTTCGGCGTAGTGGCTGACATGGTTCGTTACGTTCAGCAGATGGGCGAAAACCATCTGAGCCACCGAGTCGGTGCTGTAGGCAGGAATGTTCGTTACCGTGATGCCGCGCTCGCGGGCAGCCTCGGTGTCCACGACGTTGTATCCAGTGGCCAATACGCCGATGTAGCGCAGGCGGGGTAAGGCGGCGAGGGTTTTGCGGTCGAAGGCCACCTTGTTCGTCAGCACGGCCTCGGCCTCGCGGCAGCATTCTGTGGTCTGTTCGGGAGTGGTGCGTTCGTATTGCGTGACCTCCAAGCCGGGCACGTTGGCCAGCGGTTGCCAGTCGAGGTCGGACTGAGTGACGGAGTAGCCGTCGAGAATGACAATTTTCATGTGGTGAAGTTGTAAGAGAATGCAGGAATGGTTCAGAACATGCCCTTGCTTGAGGGGATTCGTGCCTGGGCTACGTCGCGGCGGATGGCCATCTTCAGGGCCCGTGCAAAGGCTTTGAAGATGGATTCGGCCTTGTGATGGTCGTTCGTGCCCTGTGCCATGACGTGGAGGTTCATCTTTGCACTGTCGCAGAGGCTCTTGAAGAAGTGGTAGAACATCTCCGTGGGTACGTCGCCGATGTAGTCACGACGGAACTCGACTTCCCAGACGAGCCACGGGCGCCCCCCGAGGTCGAGCCAGACGGAACTGCGGCTGTCGTCCATGGGAAGCTGGAAGCCGTAGCGTTCGATGCCGCGTTTGTCGATGAGTGCCTGGTGAAGGCACTCGCCGAGTACGAGGGCGGTGTCTTCGATGGTGTGGTGTTCGTCGACATTGAGGTCGCCCTTGCACTCGATGGTCAGGTCGATGCCTCCGTGGTGGGCTATCTGTTCGAGCATGTGGTCGAAGAATCCAAGCCCGGTCGATATGTCGGCACTGCCGGTGCCGTCGAGGTTCATCCGGACGAGTACGTCGGTCTCGCGCGTCGTGCGCCGTTTCTCGGCGGTGCGTTCGCCGAGGTAGACGGTCTCGCAGATGGTCTTCCAGTCCAGCCCGTCACAGAAAAGCAGCGCGCGGCATCCGAGGTTTTCGGCCAGTTGTCCGTCGGTTTCCCGGTCGCCAATCACGTAGCTTCCGGCCAGGTCGTATTCGCCTGTGAGATAGTCCGTGAGCATGGCCGTGCCGGGTTTGCGTGTGGGGAGGTTCTCCTCGGGGAAGGAGCGGTCGATGTGTACGGCGTCGAATTCCACGCCTTCGCCCCGTAGAATTTCGAGCATCAGGTGGTGAGTGGGCCAGAAGTCGGCTTCGGGGTAGGAGGGAGTGCCCAGTCCGTCCTGGTTGCTGACGAGGACAAAGAGGAAGTCGGTGTGCCGGCGCAGGAAGCGCAGCGCGGAGATGGCTCCGGGCATGAAGTGGAACTTCTCGAACGAGTCTATCTGTTCGTCGTCGGGTTCGCGCAGGATGGTTCCGTCGCGGTCTATGAATAGTATCCTTCTCATGGGGCTTTATCTTTGGGTCATCGCTTGTATTGCCGTAGGGCGGCCAGCAGCAGGCAGTTCTCCTGCGGCGTGCCGACGGTGATGCGCAGGCAGTCCTGGCAGAGTTCCACACGGCTTCTGTTGCGGACGACGATGCCTTGTTGGACGAGATAGTGATAGATGTGGTCGGCATCGGTGACCTTGACCAGGAAGAAGTTGGCATCCGTCGGGTAGACTTTCCTGCAGATGGGCAGTTCGGCCACGGAGGGAATGAGGTGGGCGCGCTCGGTGAGCAGGGCGTTGACCCACTGGCTGACGCGCGGCAGACTGTGGAGAATGTCGGTGGCCGCCTGCTGGGTGAGCAGGTTGACGTTGTAGGGATACTTCACACGATTGAAGAGAGCGATAATCTCCGGCGAGGCGAATGCCATGCCCAGCCGTATGGCGGCGGAGGCCCATGCCTTGCTCATTGTGTTGAGCACGATGAGGTTTGGGTGGGCGGCCAGGCTGTTGCGGAAAGGAATGGCGTCGGAGAAGTCGCTGTATGCCTCGTCGATAACCACGATGCCCTCAAACTCCCTGAGCACTCGCTCCACCTCGCTGCGCTGCATGTGGTTGCCCGTCGGGTTGTTCGGCGAGCAAATCCAGATGACTTTCGTCCGTTCGTCGGTGGCGGACAGCAGGCGGTCGGCATGGAGTTGGAAGTCGGCATCGAGCGGTACGGGGCGATAGGCCACGTCGTTGATGTCGGCACAGACGCGATACATCCCGTAGGTCGGCGCGATGGCCACGACGTTGTCCCGGCCGGGTTCGCAGAAGATGCGGTAGACGAGGTCGATGGCCTCGTCGCTTCCGTTACCGAGGAAGGTGCATTCGGCTGGGACTCCCTTCACCCTTTCGAGTTCCCGTTTCAGGTTTTCCTGCAAAGGGTCGGGATAACGGTTGAGCGGCGAGTTGTAAGGGTTCTCGTTCGCATCGAGGAACGCCTTGGCGTCTACGCCTTTGAACTCGTCGCGGGCGCAACTGTAGGGGGTAAGCCGCAGGATGTTGGGGCGGACTAAGCGATTCAGGTTCATAGTGTGTTCATTCTGAGTGTCATTGCTTGTTTGTGGCCTTCCAGCATTTCCCCCTCGGCCATCCGTTCGACGGCGTGCCCGATGCCGCGGAGACCTTCGGGGGTCAGTTCCTGGAAGGTGACTTTACGCTGATAGCTGTCGAGGTTCACCCCGTTGTAGGCCACGGCGTGTCCGTTGGTGGGCAGGGTGTGGTTCGTGCCGCTTGCGTAGTCGCCAGCACTTTCCGGTGTCAGGTGTCCCAGGAAGACGCTACCGGCGTTCACTACCTTTTTGGCCAGCTCGTGGTAGTCTCGGGTCTGGATTATCAGGTGCTCGGGGGCATAAAGATTGGTCAGGCGCATGGCCTCTTCCATGTCGCGGAGGAGGAATACCTTGCTGTGTGTCAGAGCCTCGGCGGCGATTTCTCGCCGGGGCAGCCGTGCCAGTTGGCGTTCGACTTCGCTGTACACCTGGGGAATGAGCGCTTCGCTCGTGGTGACGAGCAGCGACTGGCTGTCCCTTCCGTGCTCGGCTTGGGACAGGAGGTCGGCGGCGACAAAGGTGGGATTGGCTGAATCGTCGGCCAGCACTTCCACTTCGCTCGGCCCGGCCGGCATGTCGATGGCCACGTCGTGGAGCGACACTTGCTGCTTGGCACAGGTGACATACTGGTTGCCCGGCCCGAAAATCTTGTAGACCTTCGGTACGGATTCCGTGCCGAAGGCCATGGCGCCGATGGCCTGTACGCCGCCAATCTTGAAGATACGGCTGACACCAGCCAGGCGTGCCGCCACGAGGATGGCCGGGTGAATCCGCCCGTCGGGGGAGGGGGGCGTGCAGAGAACTATCTCGCGGCACCCGGCAATGCGTGCCGGAGTGGCCAGCATCAGGACCGTGCTGAACAGGGGAGCCGTGCCGCCTGGCACGTAGAGTCCGACACGCTCTATGGGGATTGCCCGCTGCCAGCAGGTGACTCCCTCGGCCACGTGGCACGTCAGCGGCTCGAACCGCTGCGATTCGTGGAACGTCTGTATGTTGTGGTGGGCCAGTTCCAGTGCCGACCGCAGTCCCGCATCGACGAGTCGCTCGGCCTCTTCCATTTCGTCCTGGTCCACGGCCAGTGAGCCGAGACGGGCTTGGTCGAACTTCAGTTCAAACTCTCTCACGGCATCGTCGCCACGGCGGCGTACTGCGGCGAGCACTTCGGCCACGGTCTGGTTCAGTGTGGCCACGTCCTTCGTGGGGCGTTTCATCAGTTTCGCCCACAGGGCTTCTTCGGGGTATTTGTATGTTTCCATGTCTTCTTTCTCCCTTTCGCCTCACAATATCATCTTCTCGACGGGCAAGACCAGTATGCCTTCGGCACCGAGTTCCTTCAGACGACTGATGATTTGCCAGAAACTGCGCTCGTCGATGAGCGTGTGAACGCTGTTCCAGCCCGGGGTGGCCAGGGGCATCACCGTGGGACTCTTCATGCCGGGCAGCACCTTGACGATGTCCGTCAGGCGTTCCGTCGGGACGTTCATCATGACGTACTTCTTGTCCTCGGCATTCTTCACGGCTTCGATGCGGAATAGCAGTTCGTCGAGTACCTGCCGCTTCTCCGTCTCCATGCCCCGATGGGCGATGAGCAGGGCCTCGCTCTCCATGACGGTCTCCACCTCTCGCAGGTTATTGCTCACGAGGGTGCCGCCGCTCGACACGATGTCAAATATGGCATCCGCCAGCCCTATTCCGGGGCTTATCTCCACGCTTCCCGTGATGACGTGTATCTCTGCCCCGATGCCGTGCTCCTGCATGAAGCGGCGCAGGATGGCAGGATAGCTGGTGGCTATCTTTCGGCCCTCGAACCACGTGAGCCCTCTGTAGTCGGCATCCTTGGGGATGGCCAGCGAAAGCCGGCACCGGCTGAAGCCTAACGGGCGCACGACGTCTGCGTCTTCGCCCCGCTCTTCCAGTTCGTTCCGCCCCACGATGCCCAGGTCGGCCACGCCTGTGGCCACGCTCTGCGGGATGTCGTCGTCGCGAAGATACAGGACTTCGAGCGGAAAGTTACTGCTCTCCACCAGCAAGGTGCGCTTGCTCGCGGGAATCTTTATGCCGGCCTCGGCCAGCAGGTGCATGGTGTCCTCGTAGAGTCGACCCTTCGATTGTACGGCAATTCTCAGCATGTCTCTAACTTTTTTTGCAATACTGAGACAAAGTTACACATTTTTATTGAATAATAGCTGACTTATTGCAAAGAATTCCTTAACTTTGCACCAGAATTCTGAAATTATATTTCTGACTATCAAAAAACTACTGCGATGAACTTCCTCTGGGCTTCCATCTTCTTCCTGCTGCCTCTCCTGGGTCTTGCCTACGTGGGCTGGCACGTTTGGCTGCTGCTGCCGTGGGGCGCGCTCGCCAAGTCGCACGTCTTGGTGCTGGGCGTGGCCAGTTTCCTGCTGCTCTTCTTCGACGTCAGTGGCCGGCTCGATGCGATGTCCTTGTCCCTCGCGCGCGTGTTATATAAGATAGGTACGTCGTCCCTTTTCATACTTCTCTATCTCGTCATGCTCTTCCTCGTGCTGGACCTCGGGCGACTCTGCCACGTGGTGCCCCGCTCGTGGCTGTATGCCAACGGGTGGACGGCGTTGGGCGTGGCGGCGGTCATCATCAGCGTCTTCTCCTACGGCTATCTCCGCTACCGCCACAAGGTGCGGGTCCCGCTCAAAGTCCACACGACTAAGCCCCTGGCGCGTCCGCTTCGCGTGGTCATGGCCAGCGACCTTCACCTGGGCTACCACAACGACCGCCGGGAACTTGCACGATGGGTGGACCTGATGAATGCGGAACATCCCGACTTCATCCTCATCGCCGGCGACATCGTCGACCTCAGTGTCCGTCCGCTCCTTGACGAAGACATGGCCGCTGAGTTCCGACGCCTCTCGGCTCCCGTATATGCCTGCTTGGGCAATCACGAGTACTACAGCGGACAGCCGCGGGCCCGGCAGTTCTATCGCGACGCAGGCATTCGCCTGCTCATCGACGAGGTGGCCCTCCTGCCTCAGAAACCCTCTGCGAAGGGCGAGGGGACCCCGATTGTCCTCATCGGCCGCGACGACCGGACCAACCGACGGCGCAAACCGCTCTCCTACCTGATGGACGAAGCCCGCGCCGTCGTGCGGACCTTTTTCCCACGCCAGACCAAGGGGGAGGGCGTGTTCATCGTCCTCGACCACCAGCCCTACCACCTGGAAAAGGCCGAACGCGAGGGCGTCGACTTCCAGTTAAGCGGCCACACCCATCGCGGCCAGGTCTGGCCCGCCTCGTGGCTCACGGACTGGATGTACGAGTGCTCCTGGGGGCCGCACCGTCGTGGGCGGACTCAGTACTACGTCTCCTCGGGCATCGGGATATGGGGCGGCCGCTTCCGCATCGGGACGCAGTCGGAGTACGTCGTGGCCACCTTCACGAATTAGCGGACGCGGCAACAGACGGGGCGGTGGCTACAGGTAGCGGCTGGTGTAGCCCACGGCGGCCTGCTTCAGTTGCTCGGGCGTGCCCTGGAAGAGGAGACGGCCGCCCTGCTGGCCTCCTTCGGGCCCCATGTCGATGAGATAGTCGGCGGCTCGGATGACGTCGAGGTTGTGCTCGATGACCACCACGGTGTTGCCCTTGTCGACCAAACGATTCAGGACGGAGAGCAGTACGCGAATGTCCTCGAAGTGGAGGCCGGTCGTGGGCTCGTCCAGTATGTAGAGCGTGCGGCCCGTGTCGCGTTTGGAGAGTTCGGTGGCCAGTTTCACGCGCTGGCTCTCGCCGCCCGAGAGGGTTGTACTGGGCTGTCCGAGTTTGATGTAGCCGAGCCCGACGTCCTGCAATACCTTAATCTTCTGGAGAATCTGGGGTTGGTTCTCGAAAAACTCTACGGCCTGGTTGATGGTCATGTCGAGCACGTCGGCAATCGACTTGCCCTTGAAGCGCACTTCCAGTGTCTCGCGGTTGTAACGCTTGCCGTGACATTCCTCGCACGGCACGAGCACGTCGGGCAGGAAATTCATTTCCACGGTGCGGTAGCCGTTTCCTCCGCACGTCTCACAGCGGCCGCCCTTGACGTTGAACGAGAAGCGTCCGGGCTTGTAGCCACGGATTTTTGCCTCGGGCAACTGGACGTAGAGGTTGCGGATGTCGTTGAAGACGCCCGTGTACGTCGCGGGATTGGAGCGCGGTGTGCGCCCGAGGGGGCTCTGGTCTACGTCGACGACCTTGTCGATATGCTCCAGTCCCTCGATGCGGTCGTAGGGGAGAGGGTCCTTGAGCGAGCGGTAGAAGTGCTGCGAGAGTATGGGCTGGAGGGTCTCGTTGATGAGGGTCGACTTGCCGCTTCCGCTGACGCCCGTCACACAAATCAGTGTGCCGAGGGGCAGGGTGACGTCGACCGATTTCAGGTTATTGCCGCGACAGCCGTAGAGGGACAGACTCTCTCCCGTCCCCTCCCTGCGAGGGTGGGGGGGAGTTACCTCTCCTTTTGTATCGAGTGGAGTAGCAGTGCGCTCTTCCTGCCTTGGGTGACTGCTCCGAAGATACCGGGCCGTCAGCGTATCGGCCTTGAGCATGTCGGGGTAAGTGCCCTGGAACACCACTTCGCCGCCCTTGCGGCCCGCGCGAGGTCCGATGTCGATAATCCAGTCGGCGTTCTCCATCATCTCCTGGTCGTGCTCGACGACGATAACGGTGTTGCCCGTGTCGCGCAGTTCCTTGAGCGAATGGATAAGGCGTTGGTTGTCGCGCTGGTGGAGACCGATGCTGGGTTCGTCAAGGATGTAGAGCACATTGACGAGCTGGCTGCCAATCTGTGTGGCCAGACGTATGCGCTGACTTTCGCCGCCGGAGAGGGTGGCCGAGGCGCGATTGAGTGAGAGATAGTCGAGACCCACGTCGAGAAGGAAGCGGAGCCGGGTGCGGATTTCCTTGAGAATCTCGGGGGCAATCTTGCGTTGGTGTTCAGACAACTCGACGTCGGACAGCCAACGATAGAGGTCGCCGAGGTCCATCTGCGAGAGTTCGGCAATGTTCTTACCGCCGATGCGGAAGGAAAGCGCCTGCTTGTTGAGCCGCTGTCCCTTCATTCGGGGCAGGTGCATTCGCGGCTGAACTGGCCGACCCACTTCTGTGCCGTGGCGCTCTGGTCGTGGTCCTGGGTGGAACGTATGTACTTCACCAGTCCCTCATAGGTGCAATAGTAGTCACTCGTCGTCTTGGTGAGGCTGGCGGGGATGCGCAACCGCTCCATGGAGCCGTCGAAAATCTCGTCCAGCGCCTCGTCGCTGAGACTGCTTACGGGGTCGTTCTCGGTGAATCCATACTTTTCCAGGATGGCATCAATCTGCCAGAATATCATCGACGACTTATGCTTGCCCAGGGGGACGATAGCCCCATCGTGGATGGAGAGGCTCTTGTCCGGGATGATGAGGTCGCGGTCGATGAGCGAAACGTAGCCGAGGCCCTTGCAGCGCGTGCAGGCACCCTGGGGGGAGTTGAACGAGAAGTTGTGGGGGGCAGGGTCGTTGTAGGAAATGCCCGACGTGGGACACATGAGGCGACGGCTGTAGTGGCGGACGGTTTCGCGCTGTACGTCGTAGACCAGCATCAGGCCGTCGCCCTGCTTTAGCGTGTTCTGTACGCTGTTTTGCAGGCGGTGGTCGTCGGTCTCCTTCACGACGAGGCGGTCCACCACCACTTCGATGGAGTGGTTCTTATAGCGGTCCAGCTTCATGCCTGGCGTGACTTCCGTCAGTTCTCCGTCGACACGGACGTAGAGGTACCCCTTCTTCATGACCGTCTCGAAGAGTTCCCGGTAGTGCCCCTTGCGGTTCTGTACGAGCGGGGCCAAGAGATAAACCTTGCGGCCGAGGTAGTCGTTGAGGAGAAGCTTGACGATTTGTTCCTCGGTGTACTTCACCATGCGTTCGCCCGTCACGTAGGAATAGGCCTCGCCGGCGCGGGCATAGAGCAGGCGCAGGAAGTCGTAAATCTCCGTGGTCGTGCCCACCGTGGAGCGTGGGTTCTTGTTTGTGGTCTTCTGTTCGATGCTGATTACCGGTGAGAGTCCCGTAATCTTGTCCACATCGGGGCGCTCCATGTTGCCCAGAAAGTTGCGTGCGTAGGCCGAGAACGTCTCGATGTAGCGCCTTTGTCCCTCGGCAAAGATTGTGTCGAAGGCCAGGCTTGACTTGCCCGAGCCCGACAGGCCAGTGATGACGGTCAGGCTTCCTCGTGGAATCTCCACGTCGATGTTCTTCAGGTTATGGACGCGCGCGCCAAGGACTTCTATCTTATCACTCATACCTCGTTGTTGTTTATTTGCGGGCACGAAGATACAAAATTTTCGCCACACTACCGCACTCTCGCAGGGAAAAGGTCGGAAAACCTCAAATTTATTTGGGTTTTCGCTCACTTAATCGTATCTTTGCAGGCGAAATGATGTGGATTCAGCACGTAGACGCGATAGACCTTATTTTTAAGGGCCTTCTGATTGGGGTGGTGGCTTCTGCCCCGATGGGGCCTATTGGCGTGCTTACCGTGAAACGAACCCTGAACAAAGGGCGTTGGTACGGACTGGCTACGGGCCTGGGTGCCGTGGTGAGTGACCTGCTATACGCCCTGATTACGGGGCTGGGCATGAGCCTGGTGATGGATTTCGTGGAGCGACCGCGCACGATGTACCTCCTGCAACTGACCGGCTCCGTGATGCTTTTCCTCTTCGGCTGGTTCACGTTCCGTGCCAATCCGACCCGGACGCTGCCCTCGGGCAGCAGCCAGCGAGGGACATTGCTGCACAACGGAGTGACGGGGTTCCTGGTGGCCTTGAGCAATCCGCTCATCGTCCTGCTCTTCGTGGCACTGTTTGCCCGTTTCGCTTTCGTGGTGCCGCATCATTGTGTCGAGCAGACGTTGGGCTACATCGCCATAGCCGTGGGGGCTGTCGGTTGGTGGTACGGGCTGACGTATGGCATAGACCGTGTCAGGAACCGCTTCGACATGAGGGGCATCGTCTGGATGAACCGCACCATCGGCATCGTGGTGATGGTGGTTTCCGTGCTGGGATTCTACTTCACGCTCAGGGGGCGGTCGCTCTATTGACCTGCCCAGAGGGGATGCCTTATATATGTGTAAAGAATAAGAGAAAGAGCGCGTGAGAATAGCAAAAGAACTGAAGGAAAGGAACGTATGTGAATACCTGCTGTACATGTGGCAGGTGGAAGACACGATACGAGCCTATGGGCTGGATGCGGAACGAATGGCACGGGAGTATGTGCCCCGCTTCGGACTGCCGGAACAGGAAGCACGGGACGAGGCCCAGTGGTACGAGGACTTGGCGCGCATGATGCGTGAGGAGGGCGTGGAAAAGCGGGGGCATTTGCAGATTAATCGCGGTACGCTTTCGCTGCTCGACGACCTTCATGCCGAACTCTTGCGCAGTACAAAGCACCCATTCTACGCGGCAGCCTACTACAAGGCACTGCCCTTCATCGTCGAACTGAGGGCACGCGGGGACAAGGACGTGAGTGAACTGGAGACCTGCCTCAGCTGTGTCTACGGCGTGATGGTGCTGAAGATGCAACACCGCGAAGTGTCGGAGGAGACGAAGTCCGCCCTCGGGGTCATCACCCACCTGTTGGCCCTGCTGACCGACGCCTACCAAAAAGAACGCAAAGGAGAACTTGAACTATGAATGAAGAAATACAGCGGCGAAGGACCTTCGCCATCATCTCGCACCCCGATGCGGGAAAAACGACACTGACCGAGAAGTTTCTTCTGTTCGGAGGTCAGATACAAGTGGCCGGGGCCGTAAAGAGCAACAAGATAAAGAAAACGGCGACGAGCGACTGGATGGAGATAGAGAAGCAGCGTGGAATATCGGTGACGACCAGTGTCATGGAGTTTGACTACGACGGCTACAAGGTGAACATTCTGGACACACCGGGACACCAGGACTTTGCCGAAGACACATTCCGCACGCTCACGGCGGTGGACTCGTGCATCATCGTCGTGGACGGGGCCAAGGGCGTGGAGGCACAGACCCGAAAGCTCATGGCCGTCTGCCGGATGCGCCGCACGCCGGTCATCGTCTTCGTCAACAAAATGGACCGTGAGGGCAAGGACCCCTTCGACCTGCTCGACGAACTGGAACAGGAACTCCAGATTAAGGTGCGCCCCCTGTCGTGGCCCATCAATCAGGGCGTGAAGTTCAAGGGCGTATATAACATCTACGAACAGGGACTGAACCTGTTCACCCCCGACAAACAGAAGGTGACGGAGAAGGTGGAAGTGGACATTGACAGTTCCGCACTCGATGAGTACGTGGGCGAACAGGACGCGGAGAAACTGCGTGAAGACCTGGAACTGATTGACGGCATTTATCCCACATTCGCCGTGGATGACTACCTTGAGGCACAGGTTGCCCCCGTATTCTTCGGTTCGGCTCTGAACAACTTCGGCGTGGAGGAACTGCTGAACTGCTTTGTCCGCATCGCTCCCTCGCCCCGTCCGACGATGGCCGAGGAACGGGAGGTCAGCCCGGAGGAACCCAAGTTCACGGGCTTTATCTTCAAGATTACGGCCAACATCGACCCCAACCACCGTTCGTGCATCGCATTCTGCAAGGTATGTTCGGGCCGATTCGTCCGCAATGCACCCTATCTCCATGTCCGTCAGGGCAAGACGCTGCGGTTTTCCAGCCCCACACAGTTCATGGCACAGCGTAAGTCTACGATAGACGAGGCATGGCCCGGCGACATCATCGGTCTGCCCGACAATGGAATCTTCAAGATTGGCGACACGCTGACCGAAGGAGAAATGATTCATTTCCGCGGCTTGCCCTCGTTCTCGCCCGAAATGTTCAAGTACATTGAGAATGCCGACCCGATGAAGACCAAACAACTCCAGAAAGGCATCGAGCAACTGATGGACGAGGGCGTGGCACAGTTGTTCGTCAACCAGTTCAACAACCGCAAGATCATCGGCACCGTCGGGCAGCTGCAGTTCGAGGTCATCCAGTATCGTCTGGAGAATGAATACGGAGCCAAGTGCCGCTGGGAACCGCTCAGCCTCTACAAGGCCTGCTGGATAGAGAGCGACGACGACGAGGAACTGGAAGCCTTCAAGAAACGAAAGTACCAGTACATGGCCAAGGACCGGGAGGGACGCGATGTCTTCCTGGCCGACTCGGGCTACGTGCTGCAGATGGCTCAGCAGGATTTTGAGCACATAAAGTTCCACTTTACCAGTGAATTCTGACATGAATTGTGACATTGACATAAAGAACGCCATCGAGGTGATGCGGAAGGGTGGGGTGATACTCTACCCGACGGACACGATATGGGGCATCGGCTGCGATGCACAAAACGAGGAGGCCGTGCGCCGCGTCTATGAAATCAAGCGCAGGGAAGACTCGAAAGCCCTCATCTGTCTGGTCGACTCGGCCAACCGCATGCAACGGTATTTCCGTAATGTCCCCGAGGTGGCCTGGGACCTCATCGACTATGCCGAGCGTCCCTTGACGCTGATTCTGGACGGAGCCGTCAATGTGGCCCCCAACCTGTTGGCCGACGACGGCTCGCTGGGCATCCGTGTGACGAAGGAACAATTCTCACAGCAACTGTGCTACCGTTTCCAGCGAGCCATCGTGTCAACGTCGGCCAATTTCAGTGGAGAACCCTCGCCGAAGAGCTTCTATGACATCCCGGAGGAACTGAAGTCGCAGGTGGACTACATCGTGCAGTTCGCCCGAGGGCGGAAGTCGGACGGGCGGCCTTCGAGCATCATCAAGCTGGCAGAGGACGGGACGGTCACCGTCATCCGCCAGTGAACATCACGGAAACCAACACACGGAAATGGCAAAACGACGTACATTCACCCAGCGTTTCGTGCTGAGGATGCTCATAGCCAGACGATACGTAAGCGAGAAACAATTCATGTTGTTGCTGGCTTTCGTGGTGGGTGTGTTGACGGCTTTTGCCGGCATCTTCCTGAAGTGGCTCATCGCCCACATCGAGTTTCTGCTGACGCACCAGTTCAGCATCTACTCGTCCAACTGGCTCTATCTTATCTATCCCGTCGTGGGCATCTTCCTGACTTCGGTCTTTATCCGTCGGATTGTCAGGGACGACATCAGCCACGGCGTGACGAAGATACTTTTTGCCATTGCACGCAAGCAGAGCTACATAAAGGGACACAACTGCTGGAGCAGCGTCATAGCCTCGGGCATCACGATTGGATTTGGCGGTTCGGTCGGAGCGGAGGCTCCCATTGTCCTGACGGGTTCGGCCATCGGCAGTAATCTCGGGCGGCTGTTCCGCTTGAGTTCCAAACAGATGATGCTGCTGGTCGGGTGTGGTGCGGCAGGTGCCGTGGCCGGAATCTTCAAGGCACCCATCGCAGGTCTGGTATTCGTGCTGGAAGTGTTGATGATAGACTTGACCATGGCTTGGCTCGTACCTCTGCTCGTTTCCTGTGTGACGGCTGCCACGGTCACCTTTGCCCTGACGGGGTGGGGGTCCGTGTTTGAATGCCAGATAGACTATGCTTTCAGCCCCACTCGCATACCGGCCGACATTCTCTTGGGCATCCTCTGCGGACTGATTTCGCTCTATTTCACCCGGGCGACCAACGTGCTTGAGGGCATTTTCCGCCGTCTCACACATCCTTACGCGAGGCTGGCACTGGGCGGTGCCATGCTTTCGGTGCTCATATTCCTGTTCCCCTCACTCTATGGTGAAGGGTATGATCTCATAGAACTGCTGCTCAACGGAAAGGGAGAAGAAGACTGGCTGACCGTGCTTCACAGTTCACTCTTCTATGGTCATGATTCGATGTTGCTCGTTTACCTCTCATTGGTGGTCCTGTTCAAGGTCTTCGCCTCCACGGCCACGAACGGAGGTGGCGGTTGTGGCGGTATCTTTGCTCCCTCGTTGTTCCTCGGATGTATCGGAGGTTTCGTGTTTGCACGGCTGTGGAACATCAACGACCTATTCGGAGTCTACCTGCCTGAGAACACTTTTGCTCTGCTGGGCATGTGCGGACTCATGAGCGGTGTCATGCACGCGCCGCTGACCGGCATCTTCCTGATTGCCGAACTGACGGGCGGCTATCGCATGTTCCTGCCCCTGATGATAGTCTCAATCGGTGCATACATCACCATCAACCTCTTCGAGCCTCACAGCATTTATACCATGCGCCTGGCACGCCGCGGCGAATTGCTGACGCATAACAAAGACCGTGCGATACTGACCCTCATGTCCATGGACTCCGTCATCGACCGATACAGCAAGTATCTGACACCGGAAATGACCCTGGGGGAGGTCGTTCGGCAGATTTCTCAGTCGCACCACAACGTATTCCCCGTGCTCAATGCGCAGCGGCAGTTGGTGGCCGTGCTCTACATCGACGACATACGCCACATCATGTTCCGCACGGAACTCTATTCGCAGCTGCGCGTCAGTCAGCTCATGGTGCAGCCTGCCGCACGCTTGTCGACACAGGACGAGATGGAATCCATCGTCAAGGTTTTCGGCAAGACGGGTGCCTGGACATTGCCCGTGGTGGATGCAGACGGTCGCTTTGTGGGCTTCATCCGTAAGTCGCGCGTCTTCACAATGTATCGCCAGATGCTGGCCGATATCAGCAACGATTGAAAAGAATGTTAAATGTAAATGCAGGAAAAACAATGGCCGATAGCAAGATTCGTATCATTTATATGGGAACCCCCGACTTTGCCGTAGAACCTCTGCGCCGACTTGTGGAGGGAGGATATAACATTGTGGCAGTTGTTACGATGCCATACAAGCCTGTTGGGCGTCACCACGACGTGCTTCAGCAGAGTCCAGTCAAGCAATATGCCCTCAGCCGGAGCATCCCAGTGTTGCAGCCCGAGCGGCTGAAGGACGAAACCTTCCTGACAGCACTGCGCAGCTATGAGGCCGACCTGCAGGTGGTCGTAGCCTTCCGTATGCTGCCCGAGGTGGTTTGGGCCATGCCTCGGTTGGGCACCTTCAATCTCCATGCGGCCCTCCTTCCGCAATATCGTGGCGCAGCTCCGATAAACTGGGCCATCATCAACGGGGACCGCGAAACGGGCATCACGACGTTCTTCCTTGACCACGATATCGATACGGGGAAAGTCATCTATCGCGAGTCGGTGCCTATCCATGAAGACGACGACGTAGAGGCAGTGCATGACCGCCTGATGATGTTGGGGGCAGACCTCGTCCTGAAGACTGTCGACGACGTGGAACGTGGCGTGGTCAACCCCATTCCGCAGAGCGAACTCGCTGTGGACGGGCCACTCCGGCCGGCTCCCAAGATATTCAAGGAGACGTGCCAGATACGCTGGTTCGAACTTTCAGCCCGCCAAGTCTACAACTTTGTGCGTGGACTTTCGCCTTATCCCGCAGCATGGACAATCCTTTCTGGCACGATGCTGAAGATTTACAAGACAAGCCTTGTCCCCTGCGCAGAGACGTTGCCCGATGCCCGTCCGGGCACAATCGACACCGACGGTAAAAAGTACTTCCGCGTGGCTTGCCGGGAAGGGTGGGTCGCACTGGAATCTCTGCAACTGGCAGGAAAGCGGCGGATGGATGTCGGTGACTTCCTTCGTGGTGCACACATTGTCGCAGAGTGTGTAGAATAGCATCGGAAAAGCCTGCCGAAGTGCTAAAAAACGTAAAATATCGAAAAAAAGTTCAGTTCGGATAACGTTTTTCGTATTTATTACTTATATTTGCAGTCGCAAACTTAAAAATTGAATGCCTATCGATACAACATTACCCCGTAAACAATAAATATAGAAGGTAATGAATAACTACACCGCGCAAACCGACGAGCAGTTGGTCCGCATGTATGAAGAAGGCGACTTTCAGGCATTTGATGTTCTCTTAGCACGTCATCAGGACAAAGTCTTTGGTTACATCCGTTCCATGGTTCCCGACACGGAGCTGGCGAACGACATCTTTCAAGATACCTTTGTGAAGATTATCATGGCCATTCGCAATGGCCACTATACGGAGTCTGGGCAGTTCGGCTCGTGGGTGATGCGGGTGGCACGCAACCAGATGCTCGATCGCTTCCGCAGTCTGCACAACCCCAACCGTGTGGTGGTGTCCCATGAACAGTTCGACCGGGATGGAGACCTCTTGGATTTGTTCAATGACCCATCTTTGTCAGAACCCAATGTGGAGTCGAAAATGCTGGTGGAACAGACACATGACGACGTGAGAATGATGATAGACCGCCTTCCAGATGCACAGCGCGAAGTGGTCATCATGCGCTATTTCCAGGACATGTCGTTCAAAGAGATTGCTCAGGCTACAGGAGTTAGCATCAACACTTCGTTGGGGCGCATGCGCTATGCGCTCATCAACCTTCGCCGCATGGCTCAGCACCGGAATCTCTATCTCTCGGCATGAGGGTTGTCGCGTACGGGTATCTGCCTCACATCCCCCCGTCCCGTATGCTGCAATCTCATTGTAGCTGCATCTATAAAAAAGCACTCGCCCGATACAATAATAGGCGGGTGCTTTGCGTTATAGCAATATACAACCCCCAAATTAATGTGCCTATGATGCAATCTTTACCCTCTGAACCTCTACAGCCTAATCCTGCAGTTCTACAGAACATCCGAAATTTTGCCAGAACCTATAAACCTCTGCGTGCAACATGTTAGTGGCTCCCTCTTTACTGAGTGCCGACTTTGGCAACCTCGAGCGTGAGATGCAGTGGTTCAATGAGAGCCAGGCCGACTATCTTCATCTGGATGTGATGGATGGTGTCTTTGTCCCCAACATCTCATTTGGCTATCCCGTGCTGAAACATGTGGCACGTCTCTGCAAGAAGCCTCTTGACGTTCATCTGATGATAGAGGAACCGCAGAAGATGATACCGCAGGTTGTGGCACTCGGTGCCCATTTCATGAATGTCCATTACGAGGCATTGACCCACCACCACCGTGTCATTCAGCAGATACGCGAGGCCGGACTCCATCCTGCCATCACCATTTGTCCGTCCACCCCTGTCATGTTTTTGCAGGACATCATACAATATGTGGACATGGTCCTATTGATGTCCGTCAATCCTGGTTTCGGTGGTCAGCAGTTCATTCCGCATACCCTGGACAAGGTTGTACAGTTGCGCCGTCTGATACAGGAAACCGATAGTAAGGCCTTGATTGAGATAGACGGAGGCGTAAATCTGCAGACGGGGCAAAAACTGGCCGAGGCTGGTGCGGATGTCCTGGTGGCTGGCTCCTTTGTCTTTGGGGCGGATGACCCGGCAGGAAACGTGCAGGCCCTGAAGGCACTGTCCTGATTCTGGTGAATAGCGGGAAGTTCCTCTTCTTGCTGATAGCCTCCAGTGTGGCTGTCGGTATTGTGGTGGGGAGGTGTCTGCCGCTGTCTCTCCTCCATTCTCTTGGCTTGCTGGTTGCAGCCGTCCTTTCTTTCATGTCCTTCTGGCAAGTGCGCCGGGGAGGCGTAGCTCTTGCTTCCCTGCTTCTATGCTTCTTTTTGCTTGGTTTTGTCCGTATTCAACTGCCGCCCCTCTCCTTACTGCCAGAAACTCTGCTCTCGTGGAGTGCTTCTCTTTCGCATGATTTGTCAGCCTCGATTCATTCCAGTTCTCTTCGCATCGAGACGGCATCCTTGCTTGATGCCATGCTGTTAGGGCGGCGTGTCTCGCTACATCCCGTGCTCGTTTCGCTTTATCGTCAGGCGGGTGCCAGTCACCTCTTAGCCCTCTCAGGACTTCATCTCACCGTGGTCTCGGGCTTGCTCTTCTTGTGTATGCGCTATGTCTTGACAACTGGTTGGCGCTATGTGGTAGGGATCCTGGGCCTTGGAGTGATGTGGGGCTATGCACTCTTGGCGGGCTTCCCCCTTTCTCTTTGCCGCGCTTCGCTAATGATGTCACTGCTTCTCATTAGTCAGATGCGCCTCGTGGGGAACAATGGTTGGCATACGTTGGGGCTGACCACATTCCTCCTTCTGATGATGAATCCCTATACGCTCTTTGACATCGGTTTCCAACTCTCCTTTTCGGCTGTCTCAGGCATACTGCTTTTCTATCCGTTGTGGTGGGCAATATGGATGCCACGCCATGCGGTGCTCAGGTGGTTTTGGCAGGCTGCTCTTGTTTCCCTTTCGGCCCAGTTGGGAGTCTTTCCGCTTCTGTTGCATTACTTTCAGATGCCCCCTCTGTCGGCTTTCCTGTTCAGTCCGCTTTATGTGTTGATGGCTACGTTGCTCCTCTACGCGTCCTTGCTTTTCTTGCTGTGTACGTCGGTGGGTGGTGGCATGTTACATCTCACTGTATTCGGTAGCGGATTTCTACTGTCGCGCCTGATAGAGTGGCTTGTCGCATTGCAGCACGGTCTGATGGAGTTTGCCGTCCGTTTGCCCGTGAGTGGAGTAGGGGAACTGCACCTTTCGTGGTACAGCGTCCTTTTGCTCTATGCTTCCTTGTGTTGTATTCTTCCTTCTCTGCGTGCGCTTCGCCCGGTTAAGTTCTCATTGCCCCACTACCGTGCCGCTGCATTCTTCCGTACTTGGCCCTACCTGTTGGCCTCTATGGCCTTGGGGACGGCCGCAATGATGCTTGGATAGTCGGATACCCCCGAACCGCTTATTGAGCATCTGCCTTGTAAGTCCACGACAGATTCGGGTATAACGAAGGAGCAGAAGAAGAATGACTCTCCCTCTGCTCCTTGGCATTTTAGTTGTATCCTGACTGGCTTACTTCGAAGGTAAGGGGAAGTACCAGTTCTTGGGATTCTGGAGTTTGCCTCTCAGCGACGGGTCGCGGCGCGATACGCGGCTGGCCAGATAGTCTGGGTCGCTGCGGCGATGTGCGACGCGCATCAGGTCGAAGAAGCGAGTGCCCTCAAAGGCCAGTTCCATGGCCTCCTCGTCTACGATGAGGTCTTCCACGCACTTCTGCACCACGTCGTCCTGTGTGCCGTCGTAGATGCTCTCCTTCGTCAGTGTCACGCCGTAGTTCTCTTTGGCTTTCTTGATGAGCATTTTCACATAGTCATATTCGCTTTCCCGGTTCTTGTCGAGGGGAATGTAGCCACAGCCCTTCGAGTGAACACCCCTTGTAGCTCTGTCTTCAGAACTAATGGATGTAGTTCTCAGGGAGAAACCACGCTCAAGAAGTGATGTACGACTAACATAAGACTCTGCTGCAATATTTCCATTCAGACTTTCAAAATCGAAGTTCAGGAAACTCGGATTGCGCAGTGCTTCGCGTCGGTCAATGTAATAGAGAATCGCCTGACAGTTGTCTGCCGGATAGTTTTCAAAGGAAAGTGCCGACCAGGATGCGGTGCCATTGAGAGAATCCTCCTCTGTGAGTTCTCCGTCTGCAATGAGTTGGCTCAGATGTGCTCTCATTTCTGCTTCTGTTGCAAAGGGTTCGTCAGCATCCTTCTCGACGGGTGTGCCATCGGCCAATTTGAATACCCAGGCACTGTCCTTCACTGCATAGTCATAAATGTTGCCATGTTCGCCAGAGGGTTTGGGGAACCACTCGTCGTTGTTGCAGAGTCCATTCTTCAGGATGGCAAAAGCATACGAGGGATAACCAGCACCGTTCAAGGCTTCGGCAAAGCGCAACCATACCATGCTCTTACGATAAATCATGTGGGCGACGGTGCTGAATTCGTCATAGGGATTCTGCTTGGTGACGAACTTTTCAGTATTCGTCAGACCGTTGGGGTAGGTCTGTCTCTTGTCTTGAACCCAATACTGGCGTGTGTCACCTACAATGGTGTCGGCTGTCACTGTCAACTGGTCGATACCTGCGCCTGCAGGTCCTGTCAGCACCTCATAAGTCTGCTCCTTGCAGAGATTAAAGTATGTTTCGCTGGCTGCTAACTGCTTGGCATCATATTTATCAGTCAGCAGAACGGCCGCTACGGTAACCGAGGTGGTATCATCTACTTCTCCCGTCAGGACCGCAATTTCGCTGGTGTAGCCATAGAGTTCATTCACACCGCGCAAAACGGTACCCCACAATTTGTTTGTGGCAGAGGGGATGGCGGTAATAGACTCACTTGTAGAACTGACGGCTTCTGTTTCGCTCCAGGGGGCAGTACCGATATACGAATAGGTGGGGCGATCCATGCCGTCGCCCTGATAGCCGAAGCAGTAGTTGCTGGCTGGCATCGTACCTCCTGCCACCATGTTGCCACGTCCCTGATTGTTCGACAGGTAGTCGTAGTAGTATTGGGCAGCAGTCTCACAACTTTGCTTATCTCCCTTGGTAAGATAGAGGTCTGCCAAAATCAGGTTCAGGGGAATCATGGCCTTAGAACTATGGCAAGTCAACTCGTAGTTGTCATATTGCGGGAGCCCATATTGCATCTCAATGGCCTGTGCCTTCTTGAGGTCGTCTGCCAGCAAATCCACCAAGTTGTCGGCTGTGGCCGTTGGGTGATTCTTCATGAAGGCACTAATGTCATCCGTCGTAAGCAACGGCTCGGTGTAGAACGGAACTTCGCCATATACCTGCACAAGTTGCAGATAGGTCCATGCACGGATGGCTTCTACTTGGGCAGCCTCAGGAAGCATATAAGGTTTCAGCGTACCGGTCACTCGTTGGCGGTCGCACTGTGCCAGATAGGCATTGCAGGAGTTAATCACGTGATAATAGTCACTGGCACGAAGGAAACGGCAACTGCCATCGGTGGCCTTGTCCATCTCAAAGTTGAGTATGGCCGAAATGCTGTCGCTTACGAATCCTGTTCCGCTCACCAGTTCGCCACGGCACTCGCCTAAAATCATGGTGCGCTCTGCTATGTTTTGCCATGACTTCAGGATGCCCCAGTAACTGTACAGCGTGTCTTGTGCCACGCTGTAACTGTGGCGCTCACTGTCGGGAGAGAGCATGTCGTCGCAAGAAGTGGTCAGTGAGCCAAAGGCGAAGCATGCAATCAATAAACTTATAATCGATGTCCTTTTCATAATTGTCAATTCTAAATTATCAATTGTCATATTATTACAGGTTGATGGAAAGACCAATGTTGAAACTGCGTCCGCTGGGCAGGAGGCCTGTGTCGATACCCTGATAGAGCGAACTGTTGCGGCTTGACATTTCGGGGTCTGTGCCCAGATACTTGGTCAATGTCCAAAGGTTGTTGCCCTCGGCCCAAATCTTCAACCCTTGCAGCCAACTGTTGGAGTAGGGGAGATTGTAGGTCAGACGAACGTTCTTCAGTTTGAGGAAACTTCCATCCTCAATCCAACGGTCGCTCATACGCTCGTTGTTGCGCCAGTCGTCGCTATTGGTGTAGCAGACTTTCGGCATCGAAGTCTGTTGGCCTTCGTAGGTCCAACGGTTCAGTGCGGCTGTCGTCTGGTTATACGTAGTGTTCAAACCTTCAAGCATCGAGCGCTGATAGTTGTAGAGGTCGTTGCCGAGTGAATATTTGAAGTTCACGTCCAGACGCAGGTTCTTCCATGTGAGGCTGGTATAGATGTTGCCATAGATGTCGGGGTTCGGATTGCCCAAAACCACCTTGTCGGCATCGTCAATCACTCCGTCACCGTTCTGATCCACGAAACGCACGTCACCAGCCTGGAAGTTGCGGTAGGGATCATCCTGCAGCCCAGTGGGATATTTCAGGTAACCCATGGCACCGGCTGTGGAGGCTCTTGCATCGTCAGGAATAATGCCATTCGTCTGCCAGCCATAGAAACTGCCGGCGGCGTAACCTTCTGCCGTCAAGATGTTGTCCTTGCCATAAATGCTGGTGGTGTAGCCATTCAATGTGCCCGTCACGTTCCCGGCAACATCGGTCAGAACCATTCTGTTATCAGAAGGCAACTTGGTGATTTCGTTGTTGTAGTGTCCTATGGAGGCTCCTACTTCCCACTTCCAGTCTTTCCTGTTTACTAAGGCGGCATTTACGTTGAACTCAAAGCCCTTGTTGGTCATGGCACCTTCGTTGGTCCAATACTTCTGCATACCCGATACGTAAGCCAGTTCCTTGATGGTGAGCATATCGGTGGTCTTGTGCCAGAAGAGGTCGAGACCTGCATGGAGGCGGTTCTTCAGGAACGAGCCTTCGAGGCCCACATTCCACTTGGTGGTGGTTTCCCATTGGATGCCGTTGTTCTCGATGTTGGCGAGTACCAAACCGACGGTCTTCTTGCTTAGTTGCATGCTCTCCCAATAGGTGCGGGATGCGTAGTAGTCCAAATCGTCGTTTCCGCTTTGATCCACGCCGGCGGTCAGTTTCAGGTAGTTTACGCCCTTGTCGGTCTTGAACCATCCTTCGTTGCTGATAAGCCAGCCGAGTTGCAGGCTTGGGAAGAGGCCCCAACTTACACCGCATAGCTGGAATCCATCCTTCGTGTTGTCACCGAACTTGCTGCTCGACTGTGAGCTGACGGTGAAATCCGCGAAGTACTTGTGGGCATAGTTGTATTGAGCATCCAGGTAATAGGTCATATCAACCCAGTTATCCTTCGTACCGCCATAACTGGGGTATTGCATGTCCTTGCTGAAGTTGGGCAACTTATCGTTTTCGTTGTTGTAACCGCGCAGATAGCTGTAAGAATAGCTATAGTTGTTATATCGCCATCCGCCAAACACGTCAATGTTGTGTGCGCCGTAGGAGTTCTTCCATTCCAGACGCAGGTCGTTGTTGAGGGTGGTCTCCTTGGTGAATTGCGACTTCAAGACAGAACTGATATATCCGAGGTCGGTCAGATAATACATCGTGGCACCGGCAATGGGAAGGAAGTACTTTTCATTGTTTCGGTTCAACTGGTAGTTGAAGCGGTCACTGATGCTGAACTGTTTGGTGATTTGGTACTTCGGCGCAAAGTTGATGTTAATCTGCGTCATCTCCGCATAGTTCTTGTTCTTGCCCTTTCCGTTCTGCAAAACCCAGTAAGGATTGCGCAAATTTTCGTTGATGGCCAACTGCGTGGGGAAGTTAAACGGATTCTGAACCCATGCCCCTGTACCATCGGCTGCATACTTGCCTGCATATTCCCGGGACAATTGCAACATGCCCGTGGCATCGTCGTGATAGTAGGCGTAGGGGCTAATCATAGGACTCTGAATCAGTCCCAGCACATTGGTGCTACCGATGTTCTGCGTGTCATAGCTCTCGCTCCATCCGTTGTCCAGGATGTTGTAAGCCGTCTGGTTGTAAGCGATGTCCAGTCCGGCAGAGAGTTTGCTGGCAATCTTGATGTCGGTGTTGAAGCGCAGGTTCAGACGGCTCATGTCCGTGCCCTTCTGTGTTCCGTCGGCCTTGGCATAGCCCAACGACAGAGAGTACATACCAACGTCGTCACCACCCTCTACATTAATCTTATAGTTCTGAACGAACGTGTTCCGATACATGTCCTTCTGCCAGTCTGTGTTGTTGTGGAACACTTTGTGGTAGTAGTTGCTTGGGTTGTCATTGAGGAAGGCCCAACGCTGTGCATCAATGCCACTGCTGGTACCCATCACATTGACATCCTTGACCGTGCCCACGAGGTCGCCCAGATAGGTGCGGTATTGCTGGCCGTTGAGAACATCCAGTTTCTTCGGAGTCAGTTCCGTACCGCCGTAGAGACGTACGTTGATTTTGGTGGCCATGCTATGGCCGCGTTTGGTCTTGATGACGATGACGCCATTGCCACCCTTGGCTCCGTAGAGAGAAGTACCGTTCTTCAGTACTTCAATGCTTTCTACGTTTTCAGGGTCAAGCCCTGCCAGCAGGTTGTTGTAGTAGCCTTCGTGCAGGCTCGTGCGCTCATATTCGGGGTCAATGATGTTGCCATCTATCACAATCAGAGGCTGTGCATTGGCTACGAGTGAGTTGACACCGCGAATCGTGAGGTAGGCACCTTGGCCAGGCAAACCGCTACGGCTCACGCTGTGGACGGAACCGGCCAATTTGTTCTCGATGTCAGTCTCCACGGTGAGACTGCTCGTTTGGTCAAGATGAACACTTGCCTTTGCGGTGATATCCGTCCCTTCCGTGAAGTGGCTCTTGAACACATCGCTCAGCATGGAGATGTTAATCTCTTTGCCTTTCTTGATGGCCACTTGCAAGGGGGTATATCCGGGAGCGGCTGCATAGAGTGCCCGTACAAAGGTCGGCACGCTGATGCTGTATGTACCGTCTTCTTCCGTCAGGGCTGAATATTTATCATAGCCTAACGCCTGAATGCGCACGCCACCCAACGGTTGGCCCGTGGCATTGTCCGTAATCAGACCTTTCACGGTCTGCATCTCGTACTGCTTTTCAGTCTTTTCTTTCTCGGCCTTGCGCTTGTTGTAGACAACTTGAGCCTGTGCGTCCTCCTCATCTTCGCCTTCTGTTTGGGCGAATGCAGGGGAAATAGAAACGCATGAAAGCATAGCGAAGCACAATCCTCTATAGAGAATGCTGTGCAGGAATGTATTGCTTGTCTTTTTCATAGTCTTAGTCTTCTTTACTTCTCAAGATGATACGGTCGATGCAGAACGAGTTCGTGAAGATGCATTGGCGGTCGGAACTGCCAGCCTTGCTTGTAATCTGTATGGTCGGATAACATTGGCGCAGGTTCTTATAGCTGACGGGGAACTCAAAGTCTTTGAACAACCATAAAGTATCCACTTTTTCTCCGTCATACGTAAGAGTTGCGCTTGTCTGTGTGGCGTCCCGACCATTCGCGGCTCCGTTTGAATAACTCAGAGTGGCTTGAATCTTATGCCATACAGGTACTGTATCCCCTAATTGTATAGTTGCCATTTTCTGTTTAATGGCTTCGTCTTTCTCGCTACTGATAAGAGACTGAAGTTTCTTATCAGTAGTTTCATTGTTGACAATGGCCGTGATGGTGGGGTCACCGGGATTGCCAATGACGTGCACAATGGTATCGGTGCTATAGATGTAGTAATTGGGCACCATCACCACACCAATGTCATACTTTCCGCTCATGACTTCGCCACAGCGCGACTCATAGCCAAAGATTGAACTGCTGAAACTTTCACGATTTTCACCATGGGTACCAATCAACTTAAATTCAAACTTCGGACTACCAGTAGCACTTTGTGGATAGAAGTAGTAGAAGTTGTTTTCACCTACGCGGCCTGTTGTATTAACCCATTCTCCGGCGGCATCATTGCTGAATGCACGACCGACAGCATTTCCGTCTCCACTGCTGTAGCGATAGAAACTGTTGCCCACTTCGATGTAGAGATTGGGCTTATACAACTTCTCCGGGAAATTCCATGAACTGGCCAGAATGCCCACGCCATTGCTGACCTCTACGGGAGTACCTTCGAAGAGCGTGCTCTTTTCCCATGTCTCGTCAGAGCGAAGCGTATCGCCAAACGTGTTGTAGAAATACTCAGCCCGCTTTCCTTGGTCGCTCATAAAGTCGTCCAGATTCCAACGGCCGATGTTGCCGGCACTGTTAGGCTGGAAGTGGAGATTGAAACAGAGGGGCGAGGTGATGTCCATGGCAATGTTCTTCTCTTTCAGTGAGTCCACGTTGGTGATGTCGCGGAACACGGTGCTGTTATTACCCGAACCGCTCTCCGTCTTATCCTTGTCCACATATCGTGCGGCATAGTTGTAATATTTTTCCAACTTTTGATAGGCCGCGTTCCAGGCATCATCCGTGGGGAGAATCATGATGTATGTGGAATCCTCTGCGGTGATGTTGGCTCCAAATCCCTCATCGAATGTCACGTACTGGTCGTCGTTGCCTTCTTTGGGGAATTTGTGCGTGCCAAAGAACAGCGTGTTCGTGTTTACATAGGCACTATCCACGTATGTGGGGTCGCCATTGATGTCGGGGGTACCCTCAATGCTTCGGTTCTCATCGAAATAGGTCGTGTCGTTCACGATGATGTAGTCATGGAACGTCGTGAGTGAGTTTGCGGCTGCATTATTCCCATCTTTCAGGTATTCATAGAGGTTGTACCTGAAGGGCAGGGGAGTTGCCAGCGTATGCATCGTTCCGTTAACGGCAGGAATGTTCTTTTCATCAAGTTCCTGACCTTGCATGGTGAACTTGTTCTTGTCAAAGACCATTTTCTTGCCATTAAGCATGGTCAGTGTGTCTACACCTCCGGCAGTGGCCACCTGGCGGTACAGGGCAATGCTGTTTCCCATGAGTTGCTGCTGCACGGTGTAGCCTTCTCCGTTCTTGGTCATTTGAAGCCAATTCTGGAATTCGTCTTCCGTGAAGGCATCATTCTCAGGCACCCATGCTGTGATGAGCATAGAACCGTCCAGCATGTCCTTGAACGTGTAGTTCGCCTGTGGGTGCTTCTCATCGCGATAGTACGTCGCATTTTCGGCAATCTCTTTGAATCGGCTTAACTTCGGATTCTCCGAAATCAACTCCCAAAGCGACTTCGTAGCCGATGTGCCATCACCGGCATCGTAGTGCTCGTCCCAAGTGTCAGAGCAACTGGGAATGGTCAGCATAGTACCTCCCAACACTACGGCTCCAATATATTTCTTTATTCTTTCCATATATTTGATTCGTTATTACGTTATTACCATTCTTTTACCAAATGTCTTCCGGAGTGGCGGGATTGTCGTAGACCTCCTTTGCACAATACTCGAAGTAGTCCATATAGAATTCCTTCAAGTCATCGTCGAGCACGCTCTTGAACTTCAGATAGTACTGCGTTTCAGGTTGCATGTATTCGCGGACGATGATGCGGCGAAGATTGGTTTCTCGGTTTCGTGCATACATGGATCCCCCAACTGGGCAGGCGTATATGGCCGGACCCTTCATGAAGCCGTTGTTACGCATTTTCTTGTCCACTTCGGCGTTGTAGTCATCGTCTTCCGTGTCTTCTTCCCATCCAACGAGGGAGGAGGGCACCGTTCCTGATGCCAAGTGGCGTGAAATACCGCCCTGACGAAGGTCAAGAGGTATGCCCATGGCAGCCAACTTATCTTTGTCCTTGCCGAAATAAACCTGGCACATGCTTCGCTTGTCGCTGTTCGACTGGATGGCAAAACGAATCTCATAGGTGCCCGCTTTCGGTACGGGAGGCAGTCGGAAGATTACCTCGTACTTGCCGCGGATATTGAACTCGTCACCTTGCCAGTTGTACCAGCCCATGCCCATTCCATTCAGGAAATAGAAGTTCGTGCCGTTGAGCAGGTCGATGTTTTCAAGATACTTGTAATTCTTGTCTTCGGGCAGACCAGTGTAAAGCAGCAGACTGCGATTGTCCTTCATGTCGTTGTTCATGAATTCGGGGCAGAGGGAAGTCAGGTCATAGCGAAGGCGCTGCTTCTGGAGGTTGCTGCGCGTGTTGTCGTCGTAGGCAATCGGTGTGTAGATGGGATAAATGTACGCATTGATCAGGCCAATGGCATTCTCCGTATCAATGACCACACCTTCCGTCTCGGGGGTAATGCTCTTTTCTGAATAGTCCTCGTCACGTCCGTTGTTCAGGACAGGGAAGCGGTTGATGTAGAGTTTGCTCGTGCCGTCCAAAGAATAGTGAGGACCCGCCTGATACAACTTTATCAATCTGCGTTTGCCCATCGTCGTATATATTTCATAGACGGGAACCGTATAGTTCTGGCTCGTGTTCTTATAGTTATAGCCACGTTCGTTGTGGTGGATGACTATCTTGTCAGGAGTCAGTCGCATGGGCAACAGATGATAGGTGAAGAACAGGTTCAGGATGTTGTTCTCATCCGTATAATCTGTATTGTCCAGTCCGTCGGGGTAGAAACCTTGCTTGACCACCCATTCCTGCACGTCTTCAGGCGTGATTTCAGCCGGTTCCTTGCCCAGTTCACTACGCCAGAAATCGTCAGGTTCTGCAAAGACAGTAAAGCCATAGTAACGATGCTCGGGCAAGTCGCCATTTGTGGCCTGACCAGAACCGCCCCCGTTGAAGTTGGGCAATTTCTGGACTCTCGGGTCGGCGGATTGAACCAGATTCTCGTACACCTCATCCTTGACTTTGGTCAGGGTGTCGGATAGGCCCGTGGCCAGCATCATCTTGGCCGCTACGATGAAGTCGCCAGACATCGTGTTGAGGTAACTCATAAACAAGTCAGAGAGGGTCTCGTTGCTGGGGGCAATCACGGTGTGTACCTGATGGATGTAACCGTTAATCGTGAAGATGTCATGGTTCTTCAGGTCAATCAATGAGCCTCGGATGATGTTGCCAGCTTTGTCCTTCGCCGCGTTCACGTAGATGCTGTCTGGATTGTTTCCATAGCATACGTTCAGTTTGCGCTCATTCATGTTGGCAATGGGAAATTCCCTGGAATCTTCGGGGAAACCTCCGCTCTGAATCGGCTCAAGGTCATCTTTCGTTCCGTCGAGAATACTGTTGTAGACAATGACTTCACGGATGGAGTCGAGGTCATGCTCGCTCTTGAAACCGTCCCACGAGGGTTCATTGATGATACCTGCTGCACATAGGGTATCCAGATAGTTCTGTATGGCCTTGTTCGTCGGAGCAAACACGGTGTATTTGCCTCTGGCGGACAGCAACTGGTACACGGTCGATTCGGAGCGTTTGCTGATTTTGACGTCGCTCAGCAGTTTTATGTACTCACTGTAGGTCGAATCCTGATTGGCCAGATATCCGGCAATCGTAAATTCCTTGAAGGTGTATCGGTCGGACATGTCTATGTCCTCTTTGCAACTCTGCATGACACCCATAAGCAATACGGACATCAGAAGCAGGGGAAAGAGCCTTGTCCAGTTTATACGTTTCATGGTGTACGTTACCTCCTTTCTATTAATCGTAGAGAGATTTGTTCCATACGGGATTCTGTTCCAGAATGCCACCGTTGGCCATAATCTCCTTATAGTAAATCAAATTGTACAAACCATAGCGGTTGCGGAAACGGTTGATCAGAGCCTTGCTCTTCTCGTTGCCGTATTCGGCTGCCATGAAGGTGGTCACCATCAGTTTCACACCTTCGAGACCGCTATTGGTTCCTTCTGCTTCATTCACCCATTCGGGGAATTTCTGAGCTCTGGTGTTGCCGTCCCAGTCCTTCGTATCCGCTGCACGTGGGTCTTGCGTCCCGTCGGGGCCACCGGCATGACGCTCGGCATAGCGTACGAGGTCGAACCAACGCTTTCCCTCTCCGAGGAATTCCAACTGACGCTCGTTCAGGACGGCAATCTCGTCACTGGCTGCTGCGGGAGCATTTCCCAAGGTTGCTTCGTTTCCAGTAGCGTACAACTTGCCGTTATTGTCGGTTACGTCCAGGTCGGGTTGCTTCGTAATGTTGCGGTTGTCATTGCAATACCAACGACGGTGGATGGCATTGACATAGCGCATGGCTTCGCCTTGCTTGCTTGCGTTCAGTACGGCCAGTGCCTCTGCTTTCTGAAGCATGACGTCGCTCATTCGATAGATGGGGACATTCGTATAATTGCTGGTGGCTCTGGTATTAATCTTAATCTCACCACACAGATGGCTTGTAGGAACTTGAAGTTCGCTCCTGGAGAAGGCGGAAGTATTGCTCCACTTGAAGCAATAATAGCCTGGCAAGCCCATAGACTGACCAATTGCTTGATTCCATGCGGAGAACCACATACGACTGTCGCGATTGCGTTCATTGCCGTCAGTGTAAATTCTGGACAACGTACCTGTGCTGACTGTAAGGTGTGTTTTGTTGGCATATCCCCAGATTCCACCATCATTGTCACCACCATTCAAACTATGGCCTCGTTCTTCTGCTTGGTTGAAAGGAAGTTCAAAAATGGCTTCTTCACTGGTTCCGCTAAAGATTTCGATGTAGGCTCGCAAATCAGGCGCATTGCCCGTTGTGAAGTTCTCGAAGTTGTTCTTATAGAGGTCGCAGTTGGTCAGACCATAGTCCTCCGTCTCATACGAGACAGACCCATAGGCACGGTTCGAACGGTCGTTCTGTATGGTCAGTTTGGCCAATGCCGTGTCGGCGTATGCGATTGCCAACTGATAGTCATCTCTGACTTTGTGTACCACATAACTTCCTTCGCGTCCGGGGATGTTATTGATATAGACGGTATCAATCGCATCCAGATTTCCGCTTCGTCCGTGACGTAGTGAGGCACGCCAGAGATACATGTCGCTCAGCATGGCGTACAGTGCCGCATTCGTGATGAGACCTTTGGTGTCGGCCACTCTGGAGAAACGATTGCGTGCCTTGCCTTTGACGCTCTCCACATCGAGGATGAGTGAGTCAAGCACCACTAACTGATTGGTGGCGGGCAAGTACATCACTTCCGTGTCGTTGTTGATTACTTTGGTAGAGTAGGGGACATCCTTGAAAGCCCGGATAAGGTAGAAGTAGTTCAAGGCACGCAGTCCTGTCACCTCTGCCTTCATCTGCAGCCATTCGGCAGTGGTGAACTGCTTGTCTTTTTCCAACACTTCAGCGCCGTGCTGCAACACCTTGTTACAGATGTTAATGGTTTGGTAGACACCGCCCCATTCGAAATAGGTACTTGCAGAGTCGCGTTCGATGCGTCCGTCACGAATCTCCTGATACAGGCTGGACGTGCCGTTGTCCTGGTCTGCGTTGTTAATCGAATAGGAGTCGGAACGAAGGTCTCCCCAAAGAATCAGTTTGTCTATGGTGGAGCACATCTGTTGGTAGGCGGAATAGCGCACACCCTCCAGGTCGTTCTTGTCTTCCCACATGTTCTCTTCTACAATCTGGCTTTGAGGATAAACCGTCAGCCAGTCTTGACAGGAGGAAACTCCTGCAGCAACGCTGAAAAGCAGTGCTGTTTTTATGATGGAATGATTCAGTTTTTTCATAGTGTCATATTTTAGAAGCCAAGGTTAAGACTGCATGTGAACGAACGCGCACGTGGGGTTTTGCTCTCGTCTTTGGCGATTCCGAAACCACCGATGCTGACTTCAGGATCCACGCCCGTGTACTTGGTCCAACAGAATACGTTGTTGATAGATGCAAACAACTTGCAAGTGCGGATGCCGATTTTCTTCAGTTTTGCGGGATCAAAGTTGTAGCTTATCTGGATGTACTGGAGACGCAGGTAGTCTCCATTTTCCACATAGCGATCAGATATCAGTGAGTTGTAACTTGCATAACCATTTACGCCTGTCAATGCACGTGGAATGTCCGTGATGTCACCGTTTTTGCGCCAGCGCCACGTAGTGGCATAGCTCTGATTGGTAATCGGAATCATACTCTCGTAATGGCTTTTGGCAAGATTCAAGATTTGGTTGCCCATGCGGAAGTTGAACGAAGCGTTCAGCTCGAAACGTCCGTAATAGAAGTTCACACCAAAACCACCATAAAGTTTGGGGTTTGAATTACCGAGGTAAACCACATCATAGCGGTCGATGGAGCCGTCGTGGTTGATGTCTTCATAGATGGCATCGCCACCCTGGAACTGATAACGGCTTCCCTCACTATAGCAGTAGTACATGGGGAGCGGGTTCCCCTTGGCATCAGTCAACAGATTGCCATTGGCATCGTAGGCCAACGGGCAGGTGCTGTTTTCACCACGACGGGCTGCGGCTGCCGCAGTGTTGATGGCGAAGTCACGATACCAGCTTCCATCGGCAGCTTGGCTGTAGTGGTAACCATTACCGTATGCTGCGGCCTCATCAGCCGAAGTACTGTTGCGATAGCCTCCAACTCCATCGGGAACACTTTCAGCATATCCGTATGCTTTCCAAGTTGCATTGTCGAACCCATTGTGGTTGTAATCGTAGCGATAGACTCCCTTTGATTTCAAACCATAGATGGAACCAATGGCATTGTGAATCTGTATGCGA
The DNA here is from genome assembly GCA_017453445.1 of Bacteroidaceae bacterium. Lineage (GTDB taxonomy): Bacteria > Bacteroidota > Bacteroidia > Bacteroidales > Bacteroidaceae > Physcousia. The sequence continues at coordinate 64,290 of JAFTEX010000061.1, read as the reverse complement.
GTCTGATAAGCAAAGTTGGTGGGGTTCCATGTGTCTTCACCGTTAAGGTTCTCAAGCAACAAGGGATCCATCTCTTCCACCTCGTTGAAGTTCTGTGATATGTTGCCGCGCAGTTTCATGGAGAATTTGCCGATTTTCGCAAATTTGGCGGTGGAACCATTCAGTTCCCATCCCTTATTGCGGAGTGTTCCTCCATTGAACCATGCCAGTGAACCGAAACCGTTAACTTCTGGAATGCGAAGACCCTCCATCAGCAAGTCGGTGGTTTTTTTGTTGTAAACCTCAAACTCGAAGGTCAACAGGTCATCAAGCAAACCCAGGTTGAAACCGAGGTTCCACTGTTGCGTCTTCTCCCACCGAAGATTGGGCAGAGACAGGTTTGCAGGGCGAACCACCGTGTGTCCATTGTAGTATCCGGCAGAGTAATATCTATTATACTGGTTGCCACCTGCACGTCCCGTGTTACCCGTGATGCCCCATGTCGGACGGAAAGCCAACATGCTGATGATTTTCCGGGTAGGTTCCATAAACTTTTCGTCACTAATGTTCCAACGGGCACCAAATGCGGGGAATGTTCCGTATTTGTGAGCACGGCCAAATTCGGTGCGTCCATCGGTGCGTACACTGGCATCAATACTATATTTACTCTTATAGGAGTAGTGAATCTGCTCAAAGAAACTATGGCTTCGCCATTCGTTGTTTCCAGCACTGGCCGATCTCATCAATGCAACCACGGTGGGGTCGGTGATGCCGTTGGGGACGTTCCAAAGGCCTAAGTTCTGAGTGGAACTGTTACCGGTGGCCATCTCAAATCGTGCCATACCCGAGAGACTGTGATCCGTATTCTTGAAGTGGGAATAGTAGTGCAACTCGTGACGTGTAGTGAACTCCAGCGATTTATACTCGTTGTTGGAAACTTCGTTACGATAGTTGCTTGTAGTTGATGCCCAGTTGTCACCACCCCAAACCCATGGCATGGAATGCAATTCGCTGGGCACGTACTTGTCGTCGCTCGTATTGAAGATGTTGAGCTGCACGTCACCTTTGTAGTTAAGTTGGTGATGGTCGTTGTCCTTACCCCAGAGTTTATAGGTGATGTCGAACTGAGGTGTCAGGTTATACTGCTTCATTTCCCACCAGGCCAGACGAGCGTATGCAACAGGGTTACCGTTGACGAACATGTCTCTGAGTTCCCAGGAAGTCTTGGTTCCGTCGTTCGTCATTCTGCCCGTGGAACTATGGCCGAAATTGGCGGCTAACGGAAGCATATTGAAATAGTTTCCCGTCCGATTGCCCATAGCATCATATTCGTAGATGCTCATGTTTGGCATGGCATTGTATGCACGATCCAAGATGGTACGCTTCATGTGTCCGGATCCATCCTCACCTTCATAGTTCTTGTGGTTGTTGGTGAAAGTCATGTTCATGGTCGCACGGAACTGGATACGGTCACTGACGTTATAGTCCAGTGTGGTGCTCTGCGTGAATTGGTTAAGTTTCTGACCAATGATGGAACCGGTCGACTTGTTGTAACCTGCGCTCACACGGAACGTGGCCTTTTCACCACCGCCGTCGAGCGTGAGAGTGTAACGGTGTTCCTTACCAAACTGCTTCACGGCATCGAGCCAGTCGGTGTTGTGTGAGTAGTGGTTGTAGATGTAGGGGAGTTCCGTGTTGTAGTCCAATTCGGGAATTGCGGTAGCACGCTGCGTAGGATTGAAGAATGCCTCCTTCTGCATCATGGTGTAGCCATCACCGTCCAACATCTTGTAGCCATCTGGTTGCCAGGTGCCCGTGAACTTATAGGCAAAGTTTACACGGGTGGGACCACGATGACCACGGCGAAGCTTGATTTCAATGACACCATTCGAACCCTTCACACCCCACTTGGCAGCCGAAGCTGCATCCTTCAGTACAGTTATGCTCTCAATGTCCTCGGTGTTGACGTTCAGCAGGGTAGAGAACTGTTCTTCGTTGTCCATGTCTTCGAAGTTGATGGTCTGTGCATCGTCGGGGAGCTCGAAGATGTGGTCGTTCACGACAATCAGGGGCTGGGCGTTACCGTTGATGGTGGTCGTACCGCGCAGACGCATGGTCGTACCCGAACCCAGGTTACCCGAGTTGGCCACGATGTCGAGACCGGCAATCTGGCCTTGCAGGGCCTGGTCGACAGATTCAAATGCCAGACCTTCGAGGTCGTCCATCTTCATGGAGCTGACGGCACCGGCATATTCGCGTGCGGGAATGTCAAGACCTGTGGTGGGAGCCTTCTTCTTGGCTGTAACCACGGCTTCCTTCATCACCTTCACGCTTTCACTCATGTTCACTTTGTAGACAGTCTTGTTGACAGGGCTGTAAGTCTTGTCCTGATAACCCATGCCGTGGAACACCAGCTTGTTCTTAGCGTTCTTTATCACCATGGTGAAGTTACCATTGGCATCGGTGACGGTGCTGCTGACGATACGGTTGTTCGAATCCAACTCCTTGACCTGAATGCCAGGGATGCCACCGAACTCATCAGATGCCGTACCGCTGATGCGGGTATTCTGTGCGCTGACAGGCAGGGCGAAGAATGCAACTGCCCAGAGCATTAAAATCTTTATATATTTATTCATGGCTTGTTCGATTTTAGCGGATTGCGAATCGTTTCAGATACATTTTTGCGGCAGCGGGCGTGTTCCAGTTGACCTCATACCTTCCGTTCGACAACGTGGTGTGGTTGAGCACACCGTCAATTTGGTGAATGACAGCAAAACTGGAACCGTCGATGGTGATGCCGTTCATTGTGGTCTGTCCGGCAGGACTCTTGGAGCAGCTCACGTCGCGGGCCATAATGTTGACCTTGCCCGTGGCATGCATCCACTGGCCGCCGTTGGTGTCCTGCACTTCCAGCACGCCATCGTTCGGGCGCTGGATATTGATTTTGCAGAACAGACCTTTAATGTTGTCGTAGCTGGCCGTCACATAGTCGGTACTGGGGAAGGTGCTGTGATCCACGAATACGCTGTTGTCAGCAAAGTGGTAACGTACGAAATTGATGAGGTAGGTGACCTTGGCCTGGATCATCAGGCTGTCATTTTGTGCCATGGGCAAAAGTTCGGCAATGCGGGCCACGTCTTCTGCCTTTGGGGTGTTACCTTGCATTTCGGCATCCTTCACTTCCGAACGGAGCGAGTCAAGTTCGTGTACTACGGGAACCATTTCGGCATAGTCGGCTTCGATTTCGTCCCACGTGGGAAGTCCGTTGGCGATGGCCTCGTTCACCTTATCATCGGTGGGGACAAAAATCGTGTAACGGAAGTTGTTGAAGAACTGTACGTTGAAGTCAGGACCGTTGTCATTGATGAAAACTTGGAACTTTTTGAGTTCAGTCCGCTGCTGAGTGGGGGTGAGGTTAACCTCGTCCACCAGCCCGCATCCGCGAATCACATCTTCGTTGACATTGCAGAGGTCATAGAAGCGTCCGTAGGTGTCGTAGTTGCTTGTCATGATGTTGTACACACTGCGGCTGGCAGGAAGCATGGGGCTGTCGAGAATATAGGTGGTTCCGTTGGACATGTCCTGTTCATCGGTGACACTGTTCACTTGTGAGCCTCGAACTTCGGTGTAGGCATTGCGGTTGGCATCGCCTACGAAGCCGTCCAGCTTACGTTCTTCGTTTTCCAATTGGAAACCGCCTTGTACCTTGGTGATACGCTTCACTCCGTCGGCACCCACTTCGCGGGTGACCTTCACGGCGGCACCATTCTTGGCCAGATAGTAGTCGTCAATACCGCTGTTGATTTCGTCAATGCCGTCAAGCACCACGGTATGGCTCTCCAGTATGTCCTTCAAGCGGTTAGTGATTTCAGAATTAGTCATGCGCTCCAGATTGTAGAGCTGCCCGATTTCCCCCGTCTCGTTGTTGTAGGCATACATCTGATAGGAGATGGGGAAGGCTTGGTTGCGATAGTAGAGACGTAACACGCGGCTCTTCTGGCTCTTGAAACTGACAGGGTCGTAGTAGTAGGCAAGGGCCTCGTCGCTCGGCAGGAAGAGCACAAAGCGGCTCTGCATGGCCTTCAGGTAGGCATAGTAGTTCAGACCCATATAGTCTGTGGCCTTGGTGGAACCATTGTAGATGGCCCAGCGCATAACCAGGTTCGTGTTACTGATATAAGCCGGTGCGGCCACAGATGTATAGTCGGCCGGACCATATACCTTGTCTGTGACATAGACAAGACCGTTGTTGGCCAGCATCGTCCCAGTGATGTGATCGATATCCTCTGCATAGAAAATCTGCTCCTGTGCATCGTCGCGAAGTTTGGTCATTTTGCTTGGAACAGACCCAGTGAACGACGGGAACATAACGACGTTGATAAGTGAGCGCAGAGTGGAGAGGGGAATCTGGTCAATCTGCTGATACAATTCGTCAAGAGTATGAGGGGCCACGTAGGGGATAGCGTCTTCGGTACCCTCTTTCAGATAATAAGTCTTGATGAGCTGCCATCCACCGCCGCCTTCGCTGAAGTACTTCCAGAGCGTTTCGTCGTTGGGGACGAACATGGCGGCCATGTCATACTGCGGAGCCGTCGTGGAGTTGCTGCGCCAGTTCTCGTCGGAGAAGACGTAGGCGTTCCATCCCGGGTCGAACTTCAGCGTGACATCGGTACTCTGTGCGTCGCGGAACGGCTGTCCGTCGGGGTCTGTATTCAATGCACGGTGACCATAGCTCAGGTCGGAGAAGTAGCGCTTGGTGAAAATGGAGTCAATCCATCCGTGTTCATAGTCACCCTTTGATACACCACGCGAAGCCAGCACGTCCTGATAGGCCAGCGTCACGCCGTTGTTGTAGAACGGGGCGCTCCAGCGGTCGAGCATGTGGCTGAAGATGTTGGTGTTTCCGTTGGTGCGGATGAGTTCTGCCATGTTGGGCAGGGGGAAGATGACTTTCTCCACCTTATTGACGTAACCGTTCTCTGCCACTCCGTCCTGTTCCGAAAGCAGTGCGTCGTAGATGTGTACGTCGCCCGTGTTGCGGGTGCGTCCCATGAACTTGGCAAAGTCGTCGTCGGTGACGTTGTTCTTGGTCAGGTGTTCGTTCGTGAAGTGAATCATCATGGAGAGTGTGGAGTCCATGACAAGGTGGATGCCACCCATTGGGTCGTCAGGATTATTGCCCTGGCGGAAACGCCACCAATAGTCCTTCTCGGCATTGCCCACATTGTAGTTGACAGGCAGCGACTGCCCATCGAGGAATGTGATGGTGTCTGTGGCCTCGACATCGGTATATCGGCGCATGTAGTCGCCTCGCGAACTGATGTCGCTGCTGCTGCTTGAAAGGTTCTCCATCACAATCGCATTGTTGAGCATGCTGGTGTGGATGAGCAACTTCTTTTGGCTGATGCTCAGGCGGTCGTAACTCGTGGCGGTGTGCCATGGGTTGGTTGCGGGCAACTGGGCGTTGTCCTTGAAGAACTTTTCCCAGGCCTCGTCGTTCGCCACAAAGACTGTCTTTGAGCCGGTTCGTGAAAGCACCTCGGTGAGGGGGCGGGCATTGGTGGGGTTGACATCAGGGTCTCCCAACAAGCGGAGGTAGTAGGTGTAATGACCATCTTCCTCCAATCCTTGGTAGATGTTTTGCTTGAGCCAACTGGGCTTCTCGTCGTCCAGTGCGTACTCGTCCTTGCATGATGTCATACCGCAGGCTCCCAGCAGGAGTAGCATGAAGTATGCTTTCCTACTCAGTTTGCTTAAACGGTTTTTCATACACATGTAGAATTTGAGGTTTTATTTGTTAGTTTTTTGCTTTTCTGCATCTAAAGACGTATTCCATGCATGACATTTTAGCGAAGAACACAATTCATCCTCTGCGCTTTTGTCAATATAGACCGTTTCCATTCTACAAATATAAGGTTATTTTTAGGAATATTAATAAATGGGTAGCCAGTTTTTTCAAATATTAACAAAAATTAACAGGCAGAGATGATACCATCTGTTGATTTCTTCAGCAGGTGTGCACACATTGGAGCGGTAAAAAAACAAGAAAGCTTTCTTCTGTCCCGAAGAATACTTTCTTATTTCATGAAGAAAGCTTTCTTATGGCCTTAGGAAAGTTTTCTTCTTTTTTGCGGTCTATTTTCCTAAGATTAAGTTGACCAGTGTAGTGACGTCGGCAATTGTAATGGCACCGTTCTGGTCCAAGTCTCCTGCAATCGCGTCATAAGCATCGGAGGATTTCCCTAACAGGATGTTCACCAGTGCCGTCACATCGGCTATGGTCAGTGAGCCGCTCTTGTCCACGTCGCCCGTTATGTAGGGGACGAGTGTCTCCCTGGCGATGTTCTCAGAAGAGGCTGGAGTGGCAGTTCCCCGAAGATAGAAACCCCGAAGGAATGTCACAGGTCCGTAGTAATTGTCGGAACGGATGAAGTCGTGGGATTCATTCCAACTCAAAGTGATGGGGGAACTGGCAATCAATTTTGCCATATCGGTCGGTGTAATGGCTCTGACACTCTGGACGATAATGGGTATGCCAGTATCAAATCCGCCAGCACCGATTCCGTGGCTCTCGTTGTTGGCAGCCAGTGCGGTTACTTGGCCTCCATAAATGGAGATATGTCCTCCACATCCCATGAACCCTCCACCGATGGCGGCACCACGCTTTCCGCTGGTGGCCATAACCGTGCCGCCCGTGATGGTGATGGAGCCTCCGCCTTTTTGAATTTGGTCGCTGAAGTAGCCTCCACCGATGCCGGCCGAAGAGTCGCCTCCTGTGGCACGGACGATGCCACCATGAATGCTGATTTTCTCCCATGAACCGCAGAAGCCGCCGCCAATGCCGGCTGCATAATAGTAGTCGGATGCCGTGGCTGTGATGTCGCCTCCGTCAATGATGAGGTTACCGCAGGCTTCACTCTTGTTGCCGCCGATTGCTGCCACATAGTTGGCGTTGCTCAGGGCGATGAGCCGGCCCATTTGCTTGTCCGTCGACTGTGCATGAATGTAGAGCGTGTTCCCCATGCCGACGTGAATGCCTTTCATGGCTGTCAGTGTACAACCGTCGCCCAGTATCAGATGAACTGTGCCGGCGACGTTGGGGCGTTTGGAGAACTCTATGTTGTCATTGAGCAGGAACCACTCCCCGTCGGAGAGAGTGGTTTCTGTCCCATTGAGTATGACATAATCAGCCTGGATTTCCTCTCGGAAACTCCCAACCGCCTCATCGAATGTGAGGTACTTCACGGAAGTCTCTGCAAGGATGCCTGAAACACATGCAGGATGCCATAGTATACATGCAAGGAATGCCATTTCTATCATTCCCCACTTCTTCAGTGTGTCAGTCCGGTAGTGTTTCATCGTATTTCAGACAGTTTGTATTTCTTTCCTATTTTACATGCACTTTCACGCTGCGCTTCCCGTCGGTGACCACATAAAGGCCGGAAGGCAAAGGTTCACCAAGGTTCACCCGTACACCGCTGGCCGAATAGGCACGCAGTCCGGAGCCTTCGGCATAGATGGCATGGTCTGCCACACTGATGGAGAAGCCTCTTCCCTGGGTCACGCCTTCGATGCCCGTGGGTACAATGACGGGCTGTTCGTCCCCCGTACCGCTGGGGTCATCGCTGATTATGAACCATCCGATGTAGTCACCATTGTTCTTGGCTGAATTGGTCTCCTTTTCTGTCGTGTTGGTTCCGTCCACCTGTCGGCGTATGCTGGCTTGGTAGACGCCATTGTCGTCACTCGTGGTGCTGTGCATACGGAAGACGCTGGCCTTTCCGTAGTTGTCAGTTTGCGGTGCCGCGATGATGAAAGGATTCTGCAGGTGCAGCGTATCGCCTTGGGCATCGCGGAAGACTACGGTCTGACGGGCAGAGCCGCCGACAGGTTCCGTGGTGTTGCGTCCGACCGTCAGCAACTTACCACCGCCAATGGTGATCTGTCCGGGTGTGGCTGCAAAATAGTTTACGTTCTGACCACTGAAAGTGGATGTGACAGCTTCCTGTCTCACCAGTTTCACCTTAAAGCCTTCGCGGGTTACGTCATAGACTTTCACGGTCACGGGGGCAGAGGTGGCAACGGTGGTGTTTTGCTGTGCTACGACCACCGGTGTCACACCTTCTGGGAAGGCTTCTGGGAAGGTCACCTGCACTTCGTCGCCTTTAATGGTGCCAACCTTCTGGGAGATAATCATCATGTCGTCGGAGAGGTGATAAACCGTGTCGGGAGGGAGAACAAGGTAGTCAGCAGTCTCGGCAGTAGAAATGCTGACAGGAGTGGTCAGTTGCCACGGATAGAGACGGAACTTAAAACTGTTTTTCGAGAGCGATTGCACCTGATTGGTGATGCCGTTGCTCTGGTTCTTGTTCGACACCATGCCCACTACGACGTACGGAATCGTTGGCTGAGCATCGAGTTCGGTGGTGACGCTCTCGCTACTGGCAATCTTCATTTGTCCGTACTGAAGCGAACCAATGGAAGTAGCGGAAGCCAAGGTGACGTTGGCTTCGCTCGAAGTAAACTTCTTGCCGTTGTTGTAGTACTCAACGACGCGGAAGTAATAAAGCCCTGGTTCCGTGATAGTTTCAGAGTAACTATAGCTGACATCGCTTGCGCTAGTTTTGTCCTTCAGTGCCACGTTGCCGCTTTTCACCCATTTGGTTGACCCTGGCAACTTGCATTCTACCACGATGCTGTCCAGCATATCGCCATTGGGGTCTGTCCAAGTCATGTCGAATGTATGGCGCGATTTGTTGTAGGAACCCGTGGGGGCGGAAGGTGCCTTGTAAACGACCTTGGGCACAAATTCGTAAGCCTTGTTGTAGCCCAGTCCCGACTCCATGGCGGCGTAGTATTTGCCGAGTTCTGTGAGTCCGCCGTTCTCATAGATGTGTCCCTTGCTCTCTGAGTTCCAGTAGGCATAACGCTCCACGACGCCGGAGTTGTTCAGCGTGTTCAGAATTTCCTTGGTGGTGCTGAGTATCTGAGAGTTGTTGACTCCACTGCCCCAACAACCATTGTTGCCCCAGGAAGAGCCCCAAATCCATTCCGAAATCCAGATAGGTCGCTTCATGGAGGACCACCAGTGAGACTGAAGATAACCGAAGTTTCCAGCATTCCAATAGCAGTGGGCATCCACGATGTCGCAACGCCAGCCGCGTGAATCAATTTCATCGAGGAATCCCTTGATAAAACCAGTTCCGTTCCAATAGTCACTGCCGTCCCACGAAGAGGGGGAGCAGAGACGCATGCCCGTGCGCATCAGGTTCTGCCAGTTGTTGAGAATCGTCTCAAGGTCCTGAGGATGGTCGTCGGCACTGTTTCGAGGCTCGTTGTTCGTCTTCATGTGGCACGACCCCGTCACGCTGCCGCAGGTTGATGGCGAAGGCCAGTCCTCATAGATGTGGTTCGGAACCCATTCGTGGTCGGGAAGCAGTGAGGCGTTGCCTTGTGCCCAGTCATAGCACCAGGACGTGTTGAGAGCATCGTTAGCATTCTTGTCACCATTGCTGGCCAAACCCTTCTTCTGGGCATTGTACCAGTGGAAGATGCGGTAACTGGAAATAGAGGCATCCAGCGGGGCGGGCATGGTAGCGAACTCAAGATCTTCTTGGTCGGCAATGAAGCAACGGCTATAGCCCCATCCGCCCGTACCGACTGCGAAAGTCACCATGTAACCTCGCTTCAGCTTGAACGAGCGAATCTTGTTGTTCAGGCTGGTGGTGTTCAGAGTGTTCATGAAACCGCCAGTGTTGCCAAGTCCGTAACTGCTGTAGCTACTCCCCTCGAAGTTGGGTTCCGTATAACAGGTCAGAGGCTTGAGACTCTTGTCGTAGGGGAATATGATAGCTCCTTGGGCATACATCTGGACGATGCAGTTCTGGTTGTTGCGAGCCCGGGTGCCATTGACGGTAACGTACTTGAGGTAACTGCTGATTACCTTGCTGGGTTTGATGTTCTTCAAGATGAGTACTGCATGTTCCGTATTGACAATATCGACGGAACCTGACTCTGTGAAGGGAGTGGTAGCGTCAGTAATTATATAGTCAACGTCATCGGAAAGCGTCACGCTGCTCGTTACCTGTGTCACGGTTTGTACCTTGTTGGCAGCATAACCGGACATGAGGGATAGAGAGAAGGAGAGAAGGAGAAGTATTCGTTTCATGGTGCTTCTTCGTTAGTTGTTATAGATTTGATTCCGTCATTCTGCTTTTCCGGAATGCTCTTATTTGAGGAACTTCTGAATTTTGCCGGCTTGGGCCTTGAATGCCTTGGCCGTTGCCTTGCCAGCAAGCACGTGACGGGTCTCGTCGATGAGAGCCTTGCGTTGGTCGAGTTGCTTCAGTGTTAAGGTCGGTATGGGACGGGACTTCAGGTCGCGGTCCGCCTGCAACAGTGTATCCCATGCTGTGAGCAATTTGTATTCCTGCTTGGTGATGGCGATGACGGTACCGTGGCGGGGCGTGAAGGCTCCGCTGGTCTGAGTGTCCTGCACACGCTTGAAGGTGCGCAGGTCGGTGGATTTGCAGAACTGGTAGTGACCGCTGGTGTAGCAGTCGTACATCAGTACCCATGTGCCGTCAAACAGACGAAAGACTCCACCGCCTTCGACGGCCTTATTCGTATCTTGGCACATGCCCGGCTGCAGTTGCCACTTCGACTTGTCCAACAGAGAGGGCGTGATGAACTGCTTGATGCCCTTCTGACGTTGTCCTTCGGTCTTGAAAAATACATGATAGAGGCCTTCGTCGTCGCGCACGATGTCCGTGTCGATGGCAGCATCCTTCACATCGAATAGCACCTTGGGGTCGCCTTCGAGGTCGCTGAAGTCGCTGTTGGCATATGCATAGTAGACACGATCGTAGGGGCACGAGCCGTCGTTGGTGAGAATCGAGAAGTAAACCATGTACTTTCCGGCCTCTTTGTCATAGATGGTTTGAGGGGCCCATACGCGGGTGACATTGGCAAACATGGTGCCCTTGTAGCGTTCAGGGAAGTGTATGGTGTGATGTTCCCACTGAATCAGGTTGCGGCTGCGCATGAGCACCATGCCACGGTTGGACGACCAGCCGAGGCTGGACTTCATGTCGGTGATGACCTGATAGAACCAACCGTCTTCTCCGCGCAGGATGTGGGGGTCACGGACACACTTGGTCAGAGCAATGGAATCGCTGGCAATGACGGGACGTCCGTTGTTCAGGGGGGTGTAGTTCCATCCGTCGTTGCTCAGTGCATAACATATCTGTTCTTGTTCGGGTGCGTTGCCCGTGAAATAGGTGAACAGGTAGGCCACATAGTCGTTTTTAGCCAAAACTGAGACCGTGGCAATGAATCCGAATGCTGTTGTGAGGAACAGTCTTTTTAGTTCGCTTTTCATGTAGTTAGTTTTGAGTTATTTTATGTTTATAGTTTATTCGTTCGTTTTCTGTTATGCGTAGGCAAATATATGTATATTTGGCTGAATAGGCAAGGGATTGTTCAATAAATTCGCTTAATAGTCAAATATTTCCTCATTGCCACCGTCTTCCTCATTCTCGATAATGAAGGTTGTGGAGTGGTTGGTGGGCGTTTCGCCAAATTCGATGTCGAGGCTGTCTTCGTCCGAAGGCGGTGCGTAATAGGTGCCTACGCAAGCCCAATCGCTCGGATTGATGCCTTCGCCTTCCCTTGGAGGAGCAAATTTATGAAGATAGCGAGAGAAACGGCTATCGCGCAATACGGCTTGGATGAAGTCGCCGAAGACCGGGAGAGCTGTGCGATTGCCTTGTCCGAGTTCTCCTGTACGGAAGTGTATGCTCCGATATTCGCCTCCGACCCAGACTCCGCCGACCAATCCAGGCGTGACACCGATGAACCAGGCATCGGCATGATTGTTGCTTGTGCCCGTTTTGCCACCGAAATCCACTTTCCCTGTCATGGGGGCCACGAATGACCACAGGCGACCCGAGGTGCCTCCAGGCTCGGTCATGGTGGCACGGAGCATCTGTTGCATCAGGTAGGCCGAACGATAGGGGATAGCCTGTTCCGTGGAGAGCTTCGGCTCGTAAATGACTCTGCCGTAACGGTCCTCAATGCGAGTGACGAGGATGGGCATATTGGCAATACCGTCGGCTATGGGAGTGCAATAGGCATTAGTCAGTTCCAGTAGATTCACGTCGCTAGACCCCAGGCTGAGCGATGGTTTCTCTTTCAACGGCGATTCAATACCCATGGCATGGGCCGTGCGCGCTACATTTGAAATTCCACATTCATAACCCAACTTAACGGCGATGCTGTTGATGCTTTGCGCAAAGGCTCCTTTTAAGGGTTGGCTTGCGTTGCTGAAGTAGCCGTTAGCATTGTGGGGCATCCATTGTTGGGGCTTTCCGTCCACAGTGTCGGGATAGGCTTTCCACTCGTCGACACGCGTGTCACAGGGTTTCATGCCCTGGTTCATGGCCTCTGTGTAGACAAAGAGTTTGAATGTGGAGCCAGGTTGGCGCATGGCCGTTACTTTGTCGTATTCCCAAGAATTATAGTCCACATCTCCCACCCAGGCCTTCACATGCCTCGTGTCGGGTTCGATGGCCACCAGTCCGCAATGCATGAACCGAAGCATGTATCGGATGGAGTCGAGCGTGCTCAGTTCTCGTGTTTCTTCGCCATCGTAGGTGAACACCTCCACGGGATGGGGAAGATTGAGGTAATAATTAATGGAGTCTTCGTTTCCGTTATATTTTTTTTCAAGGTATTTGTAGGCCGAAGTCTTTTTGGCAATGTCTTCCGCAAAGTTGGGAATCTCACGGTGTTGCCCATCCTGCCAGGGCGGAGTGTTGCCCCAATGGTCGCGGAAACGCTTCTGAATGGCGCGCATCTGCTTGTGGACGGCAGCCTCGGCATACTGTTGTATGCGTGTGTCGAGTGTGGTGTAAATCTTCAGTCCGTCAACGTCCAGATCGAGTGGGTGTTCTGCGTCGTGTCCCTTGATGAGACCGTGTTCGCAGAGCATCTTGATATGGTCTCTGACCGCTTCCCTGAAGTAGGGTACGGGGCCGAAGAAGTTCTTTCCAGACTGGCGTTCGGCTGTCACCATGGGCAGTCGTTGCAGACTGTCCAGTTGCTGCTTGCTTGCAGGAATGCCGTTGACAATCATCCCCCCGTTGTCATAGAGGTTGGTGAGTACGATGTTGCGGCGTTCTGTACTGTTCTTAGGGTTACGCTTGGGATTGTACGTGCTCGTGGCCTTGAGCAGTCCGACCAGTGTGGCCGCTTGTTCGTATGTAAGATTGTCTGGTGTCGTGCCAAAATAGGTGGCCGATGCCGTTTTGATGCCGAAAGCATTGCTTCCGAAGTCCACAGTGTTGAGATACATGGTCAGAATCTCCTCCTTGGAAAATAGTAGTTCCAGTTTAGTGGCCACAATCCATTCCTTGGCCTTGATGGATAGCAGGCGTGTGAAAGGCCATTTGCCCAGTAGCCCGGTGGAATATTCCTCTTTGGTGCGGACACGGAACAGGTTTTTTGCCAGCTGTTGCGTGATGGTGCTTGCACCACGTGCGTGGCCGCCGAACATGTCTTTCACGGCGGCAAAAAGACCTTTCACGTCAATGCCGCGATGGTGGTAAAATCGTTCGTCCTCAGTCGCTATTAGCGTTCGCACCATGATGGGACTGATGTCTTGGAACGTGACCGATGTTCGGTTCTCGTTGTAGTATCGTCCGATGGGAAGACTGTCGGCACTGATGATGACGCTGGCTTCATACGTGACGGGATGCTTGATATCCCGGAAGCCCGGTGAGCGGCCGAAGAGCCAAAGGAAGTTGATGTCTACGGCCACAAGCAGCAACAGCAGCAGCAGGAGAAACGTGAACAGCCAGACAAATACTCGCTGCCACCAAGGGCCGCTGTAGATATTGTGTAATACACTTTTCAACTTTTTCATTGTATCGTTTGATTGATAAATTGTTTGATGAGGTCAATGTCGTCAGGATGGAACCATGTGATTTGCGCGTCACGCCGGAACCATGTCAACTGTTTCTTTGCATACACGCGCGTGTTCTTCTTTATACGTTCCACCGCCATGTCAAGCGGCCAGTCTCCGTCAATGACATGGAGCAGTTCTTTATAGCCGACGGTGTTCAGAGCGTTGCAGTCGCGATAAGGGAGCATGCAGCGAACCTCATTGAGCAGCCCGTCTTGCATCATCTTGTCGACCCGGGCATTGATGCGCTGAAACAGTTCTTCACGTGGACGGTTCAATCCTATCTTGACAATGTGGAAGGGACGAGGCTTGTGCTTCCTTGTGCGAAACGCGGTATAGGTCTGCCCGCTCATCATGCACACTTCTAGTGCATGTACCACGCGGCGTGTGTTTTGCGGGTCGACAATGGCATGATATTCGGGGTCGAGCCGCTGCAAGTCTTCGACCAAAGCGGGAAGCCCCTTTTCGGCTAGTTCGGTCTTTACCTTGGCACGCACCTCTTTACTGATGGTCGGGATGTCGTCAATCCCTTGACACACGGCATCAATGTACATCATGCTTCCGCCCGAAAGCAGCAGCGTGTCGTGTGTCTTGAACAATTCGCTGGTCAGTTTTAGCACGTCGCTCTCGTATTGTGCTGCACTGTAATAGGCATCAATGGGGAGCGTCGCCACAAAGTAGTGCTTCGCCCGCCGCAATTCTTCCTCGGTGGGGGCAGCCGTTCCGATGCGGATGTCACGGAAGAGCTGACGGCTGTCGCAGTTCAAGACTGGACTCCCCAACATCTCTGCAAGCGAGAGGCTGAGTTCCGTCTTTCCTACACCCGTGGGGCCCAGCAATACTACCAGCGTCTTCATGTTCCCTGCTCTTCAGTCCCTATTTACTGATTCAGAATGTCAAATCCCTCCATGTCCAGGTCTTCTTCGTCGAATCCGTCATCGCCATAGAAAGCTTCCTCCAGTTCCTCGCTGACGACGTTGCTTGCCGTTGGGGCGGGGGCTGCGTCTTCTTTCTGTAAAAGTTGTGGGGGCACGTCCCCGTGACGACGGGTGAGGAGACCGGTTTCGGGAACTTTGTCGCCAAAAGTGGTCTCAGTCAGTTCCAAAAGGAACATGCGACGGTTTACGGGGTCGAAGCGGTAGGCAAACCGTTGGCCTTCATCTTCGAGAAACTCTCTGAGGTCCGTATCGCCCATCAGGTAGATGTCTTCGTCGATGTCGACGTTGCCTTCGTCGGCAAGCAGTATGCGCCGGGTCGGATGCCAGTTGTCATCGCAGATGAAGAAGCGCTGTCCCGGCAGTTCCTCATATCCGCAATGCTGGAGGATGAGGCGGTGGAGGTCGAGAAACGATGCGTCGGCATCAATCTTGAACTCCTGTATGAAGTCTTCCACTTCTTGGCTAATAAGGGTAAGTCGCAGGGTCATGTCCGTAAGTTTTAGTCGTTTCCCATTAGTGAATGAACCCTCTTTGCTCGGTACACTTGAGGAAGTCCAGAATGTACTCCGTCTCGTCGGTCAGACCAATCTCCTTCTTCACACGTTCGATTTTGTCAGCCAGCAGTCCGTCTCCCATGATGATTTGGAAGGTGTGGTGCAGGAGGTCGATGGTTTCGCGCGAGAATCCGCGACGGCGCAGCCCCACGAGGTTCAGTCCGCAATAGGAGGCTGGTTCGCGGGCTGTCATGGTGTAGGGCAAGATGTTCATGTTCACACGGCTTCCGCCACCCACCATGGTGTAGCCTCCGATTCGGCAGAACTGGTGGACGAGCACGTGGGCGCTGAGGATGGCATTGTCGTCTATTACGACTTCGCCTGCCAACTTTGTGCCGTTTCCGATGATGCAACCGTTGCCCACGATGACATCATGTGCCACGTGCATGCCTTCCATTAGCAGGTTGTTGCTGCCTACCACCGTCTTTCCTTTGGCCTTTGTGCCTCGGTTGATGGTCACGTTCTCACGAATCTTGTTGTTGTCGCCGATTTCTGCCGTGGTCTCTTCGCCGACGAACTTCAGGTCTTGGGGAATGGCGCTGATGACGGCTCCGGGGAAAAATATATTCCCGTTTCCAATGCGTGCACCGTAAAGTATGGTGACGCTGTTCATCAGTGTGTTATTGTCGCCGATAACTACGTTCTTGTCGATGTAGCAGAAGGGACCAATCTCGCAGTTCTCGCCAATCTTGGCTTCGGGATGTATGTATGCTAATGGACTAATCATGTTTATTTTAAAAGTTAAAAATTAGAAATTACGAATTGTATGTTTTGACCTTGATAGGCTTCATTTCTCACCTTTCACCTCTCACTTCTCACTTATTCTTTATCACTTATTCTTTATCACTTGAGCGGTCAGTGTGGCTTCGGCCACACAGTTCTCGCCCACAAAGGCATAGCCTTGCATGGAGACGATACTGTGGGAGAGCGGGGCGATGATTTCGGCCCTTAGAATGAGAGTGTCACCGGGAACCACCTTCTGGCGGAACTTCACGTTGTCGATTCGCAGAAAATAGGTACTGTAGCGTTCGGGTTCATCCAGTCCGCCGAGCACGAGCAGACCGCCAGTTTGTGCCAAAGCCTCAATGATGAGTACGCCGGGCATGACAGGCTCCTGTGGAAAATGTCCTTGGAAGAATGGTTCGTCCGAAGTGATGTTCTTGATGCCCACCACCGTTTTCTTGTCCATGCTGATGATTTTGTCCACCAGTTGCATCGGGTAGCGGTGGGGGAGAACCTCGCGGATGCGAACGTTGTCCATCAAGGGAGCTTTGTCAGGATTGTAAAGGGGAGCCTGCACTTCGTTCTTGCGAATCTCCTTGCGCATCAAGCGGGCAAACTTGTTGTTCACCGTATGGCCGGGCCGTGTGGCGATGATGCGTCCCTTGATGGGTTTGCCTATCAGGGCCATGTCGCCCACGATGTCGAGCAACTTGTGGCGGGCCGGCTCGTTTTCCCATACAAGGGGTTTGTGCTGAATATACCCCAGTACGTTGGCATCGTGGTGCTCCGCCCCGGTCTTGTCGCAGAGTTCGTCGAGGGCTTCCTGTGTGGTTTGCCGCTCGTAGATGACGATAGCATTGTCGAGGTCACCACCCTTCACGAGGCCGGCCTTCAGCAGAGGCTCTATCTCTCGCACGAACACGAAGGTACGTGCCGCGGCAATCTCCGTCTCGAAGTGCTCCATGTTGTCGAGCGTGGCGAATTGGCTGCTGATGAACTTCGACTGAAAGTCAATCATCGTCGTGATGGAGAAGTCTTCGTCGGGCAGCAATGTGATGCATGACCCCGTTGTTTCGTCTTTAATCTCTATCTTACGGCTGATGATGTAATAGTCCTTTTCGGCATTCTGCTCCTTGATACCCACACGGCGAATCTCCTTGACATACAGTTCGGCACTACCGTCCAGTATAGGGAATTCGGGACCGTCCACCTGTATGAGCACGTTGTCCACGCCCAAGGCATACAGGGCTGCCATTCCATGCTCGATGGTGCTAACCCGGATGTCCTTCTTGCCCAGCACGGTGCCACGTGTCGTTTCCACTACGTTTTCTGCCACTGCGTCCAGTATGGGTTGGCCGGGCAGGTCTGTACGCTGTATCTTGTAGCCATGATTCTCGGGGGCCGGGTTGAACGTTACGGTCAAGGCCAACCCCGTGTGCAGTCCTTTTCCACTCAGGGAAAAGCTGTCTTTCAGTGTATTTTGATTGTTTGTCATTGTCGAATTTACGCTTTTTCGGATGCGGCACGTCGCGTCCCTGCGCGGATGCCTAATCTCTAATCTCTATTCCCTATTTTCTAATCTCTTCTTCAGTTCTTCAATTTCTTTCTGCATTTGATATATCTGCTTGCTCAAGTCTGGCAGGCTCTTAAACACTGCACTTGACTTCCAGAAGTTGCGGTACTCAAGAGCCGGATACCCCATGAGGGTGGTGCCTTCCTTCTTTATGCTGTTGGGGATGCCCGACTGTGCTCCCACATTCGTCTTGTCGGCTATGGTGGCGTGGCCTGCGATGCCCACTTGTCCACCAAACATGCACCACTGGCCCACCTTCGTGCTTCCAGCCACGCCCACTTGGGCACTCATCACCGTGTGCGAGCCGATGTCGTCGTTGTGGGCAATCTGAACTAAGTTGTCCAACTTCACACCCTTGCGCACATAGGTGCTGCCCATTGTGGAGCGGTCCACGCAAGTGTTGGCACCGATTTCCACATTGTCCTCGATGGTAACGATGCCAATCTGAGGTATCTTTTCGTATCCGTCGGGGGTGGGGGCGAAGCCGAAGCCATCGGCACCTATGACACATCCGGCATGCAGGATGCAGTTCTGCCCCACCTTGCAGTCGTGATAGATGACGGCATTAGAGTATATTTCTGTATTATTGCCCACGGAAGCGTTCTCACCGATGGTCACGTGGGGGTGCAACACCACGCCGTCGCCAATCATGGCCCCTGGACCGATGGCCACAAAGGGACCGATGTAGCAATCCTTGCCCACCTTTGCAGTCGGGTCAATGAAGGCCAGCGAGTCGATGCCCTTCTTTTTGGGTTTCATGCTCTCTGCCAGCGTGAGCAGTTTGGCTACGGTTTCGTAGGCATTGTCCACGCGGATGAGTGTGGCCTTTGTCTCACCTTCCAGTTGGAAGTCCTTATTCACGAGCACCACACTACTCTCTGTTTCATAGAGGTAGTGGGCGTATTTCATGTTTGCCAAAAACGAGATACATCCAGGTCGCCCCTCCTCAATCTTGGCAAAGTCGTTTACTTTTGCCGCAGGGTTTCCCTCAATGGTGCCTCCTACGAGGCCTGCAATTTGTTGTGCTGAAAATTCCATTTATAATGTGTATTTTAGTTGTTTTTCCATTTCTTGTTGTACATCTTTTGCCTTCTGTGCGGCCACTTCTGCAAAGTCTTCGCTGTTAGAGGCATAGATAATGGCGCGGCTGGAATTGACGATGAGTCCGCAATCCTTGGTCATGCCGTAGCGGCAGACCTCCTCGAGGCTACCGCCTTGTGCGCCTATTCCGGGTACGAGCAGGAAGTGTTGCGGGACAATCTTGCGAATGTCTTCAAAGGCTTTCCCTTGTGTGGCACCCACCACATACATCATGGCGTCCTCTTTTGCCCATTCCTGACTCTTGCGAAGCACTTTCTCGAAGAGACGTTCGCCGTTCTTGTCTTCGTTCAGTTGGAAGTCGAATGAGCCTTTATTGCTAGTCAATGCAAGCAGTATAACCCATTTCCCTTCATGCCCTAAGAAGGGTGTCACGCTGTCCTCACCCATATAGGGGGCTACGGTCACAGCATCCACGTCCAGTGTCTCGAAGAACGTCCGTGCATATAGTTTCGAGGTGTTGCCAATGTCGCCACGCTTGGCATCGGCAATGATAAACTGGTCGGGATAGTTCTGGCGAATGTATTTGATGGTCTTCTCAAAGGCAATCCAGCCTTTCACGCCCATGGCCTCGTAGAAGGCCAGGTTGGGTTTGTAGGCAATGCAGTAGGGCGCCGTGGCGTCGATGATGGCCTTGTTGAAGGCAAATACGGGGTCTTCTTCCTTGAGCAAGTGCTCAGGTATCTTCTGGATGTCGGTGTCCAATCCTACACAAAGAAAACTCTTTTTCCTTTGTATGTTTGCTATTAGTTCTTGTCTTGTCATTCCTTAATTCTTTTAATGACTCTTAAAACTATTACTGTCACCACGTAGGCAAGCAGATATATCAGTATATACACAAGGAAGAACATAAGAGTGTTGTCTTCCTTTCCCATCCATCTGAGGCAGGGCTGTGTCAGCGGTGCTGCTATGGCAACTGGAAGCAGGAGGGTCCAGTTATCCTCTATTGATTTCAGGCAGCCTTTCTTTGTGCTTTCGTCCTTGTTCTCTTTGGGTTGTCCCATAGTCAAGTTTGCTTTATTTTGTGAATAGATAACCATTGATATATAGAGAGCCGGGTATGCTGGCATTGAAGTGGGTCATGGCATATACGTATTTGCCATGCTTCGAGCGGTGCATTATGGGGCGGCTCATTTCCTTGCTGTAAGATTTTAGTTCGCTGATGTCCACCACAAGGGTGTCGATGACCTCGCCATTGTCCTTTGCAACAGGCAATTCTGCTTGCTTCTGGTCCTTGCTGATTTCAATATTGAAATGCCTTTCCTCTAATCTTGTGAATCCTTGCGGGATGTCAATGGCTACGTCCGCAGCCTCTCCGTAGAAGTAGGAAATGTCTTGGCCGGATTCAGCTTTTTTAATATAGTTTTCAAACGAGATACTTCGATTCTTTTGTTTGACCACCGAACTGATGCTCTCTTTGTTGAACTGCGACTCGATGTATTGGAGTTTCGAACTGATGGAGGCCGCCTGTTCTCGTGGCAGGGATTGCATCAGTTCGTCGTAGGCTTGAGGCGTAAGTGGCATGGACGCTCCTGTAGGGCCAATCAATTGCCGAACTTCGCGCAACAGGTGTCTTCGGGTGAAGTTCGAATAGTTGATGGGTAATGCCGACGTGAGTAGGAACAGGGCGGCAAATGAAATGCTCAGCCAATGGATACGACGTGCACGGGTGAGGTAGAGCCCCAGGCACACGGCATAGAACCAAAGATTAAGTGTTATGAGATAGAGTCGGGGTATGGTGACACCATAGTCGATAAAGCGGCGGATAATGCCTACGGTCATCAACAGGAGCAAGGGCATGAGAACGAGAGGCAGGATACATGCAATCTTTTCATCAATGCGCCGTCTCTCTGACTGACGAATGGGGTAGAGCCCTATCTCGATGGCAATGCAACCCGCCATGGATGCTATGACGAGCCACGAGACATAGCCATTTGGCAGTTCCCATTGAACCAAGATGCGAATAGCATAGGCGAATAGCACCAATACATAAAGTCCTTCGAGAGGTACAAAGATGTAGCGCATGACGTTGCCGAGGAAGGACGAGCGCAGCGGCGTCGTGTCGTGCTTCTGTATACCCCCGGGTATGCGCCCCAAGAAAAGGAGGGCGGGCAGGTAGAAGGCGAAAATCACCCCTGTGATTCCATACCATTCCCATTCAAATGTTAAGGAGAAAAGCCAGCGGAAGGAATTCAGTAATAAACAGAGGCCTCCCCACACCACTAAGCCGATGGCCCCGCATACAACAAGGTTTTGGACAAGGCGAAGAGTAAAGTTCCACGCGGCAATGTCATTCTCTTCCTTGCGGAAAGAAAGCAAGAGAACGGAGAGCGCCAGGGCAAACAATATGGAGGCATGCATCAGGAACGTCTCCGTCTGTTGGTCTTTGCCGAAGTCGATAGAGTAGAGATAGATGATATCGGCCAGCAGCAGGGCGTAAGCTCCGATTTGTATGTTGTTGGTCTTCTCGTCTTCTCCCGTTTCTTCAACCCATAGGGCAAGGGTGAGAGAGAGCACGGTCCCCACGGAAAAGAAATAGCCAATGAGAGAATATAGAAGTTGAGAGTCCCAGTAGGGTTGGACTAAGATGTGATAGATGAGATACAATGCTAATGCCGTGACAAATGCCAAGGATGCTGGAAAGCGCTTGGCACACTTGTGTAGTGTGCTTGCCAGCGTCTGCAATATGTCGGTATGGAACATCATCTTTTCAAATAATTTAATTATAACTCTCAACTTTCAACTCTCAAAGTTCCGTTTCCTTCATTCGTTCGGCATTCTCTGCCACGATGAGGTGGTCGATGCAGTCCTGTATGTCGCCGTCCATGAAGGCGGCAAGGTTGTAGATGGTGTAGCCGATGCGGTGGTCGGTGATGCGCCCTTGCGGATAGTTGTAGGTTCGAATCTTGGCCGAGCGGTCGCCGGTGGAGACCATCGTCTTGCGGCGCGAGGCAATATCGTCGATGTACTTCTGGTGCTCCTTGTCGTAGATGAAGGTGCGCAGGCGTGCCAGGGCACGCTCCTTGTTTTTGGGCTGGTCGCGCGTTTCCGTGCATTCCACCAGTATTTCCTCTGTTTCGCCCGTGTTGGGGTTTGTCCACATGTAGCGGGCACGCACACCCGACTCCACCTTGTTCACGTTCTGACCGCCGGCACCGGAGGAGCGGAATGTGTCCCATTTGATGGCTCCTTCGTTAATCTCCACGTCGAACTCCTCGGCCTCGGGCAATACGGCCACGGTGGCGGCACTGGTGTGTACGCGGCCTTGCGTTTCGGTGGCGGGCACGCGCTGCACACGATGTACTCCGGATTCATATTTCAGCGTGCCGTAACATCCTTCGCCTGTCACGGAGAATACAATCTCTTTGTAGCCTCCTGCAGCGCCTTCGCTGAAACTGGAGACGGCCGTCTTCCAGCCCTTCGTCTCGCAATACTTCGAGTACATGCGGAAGAGGTCGCCGGCGAACAGAGCAGCCTCGTCGCCTCCCGTTCCGCCACGAATTTCCATGATGACGTTCTTGTCATCCTCTGGGTCGGCAGGGATAAGCAGCAATTTGATTTCCTCTTCCAATTCGGGTATGCGACGTTCGCTTGCAGCCATTTCCTCGCGCAGCATTTCCTTTGTTTCTGGGTCGTCCTCTATGGCGAGCATGTCCTTGGCGTCTTGCACGTTCTGCAAGTGTCCCATGTATTCCTTCCGTGCTTCCATGATGCGGCCCAGGTCCTTGTATTCCTTGGTGAGCTTCACGTAGCGCTTTTGGTCGCTTATCACATTCGGGTCGGTGATGAGTGTCGACACCTCTTCGTATCGTGCCACCAAACCTTCCAGTTTGTCAAGTAGATTGTTGTTTTCAGCCATTCCTTATTTGCTAAAATTTCTGGATACAAAAGGCAGGCACAGCCGAAGGGCATTGTGCCAGTATTCCCACGTGTGGCCTCCGTCGCGTACACGCAACTGGGCATTGAGGCGATGTTTACGGAGTTCCTTGTACAGGTTGATGTTCTGTTCGAACAGAAAATCGTCGTCCCCGCAGTCGATAAACCATACGATTTTGCGGTAGCTGTCCATCTCTTCTTCCGAAGCCTTCTTCAAGGCATCGAAGGGCGAACGCTTGCTGACGGCGTTTGTGAGTAGGCCCACCTTGTCGTCGGGTGATACGCCTGTTCTCTCTTCGGCGATGAACCATGCGCTCATGGCGTAGCACGACGAGAACATGTCGGGATGCCCTAAGGCATAGCCCACACTGCCGCCACCACCCATCGACAGGCCTGCTACGGCTCGTTGTCCGCGGCTGCCTCCGGCGCGGTATTTTTCTTCCACCGTGGGCAGAAACTCCTGATAGAAGAAGTCCTCGTAGGCCCATCCCGTCATGTTGAAGTACCCGTTCCAGATGTTCTTCGTGTCCGGGCCTCCGGCGTTGGGCATAACGATGATCATGGGCTGAATCTCTCCGCTGGCAATCAGTTCGTCGGCCACGCGGTCCATCTGTCCCTTGTCTTGCCATGCACGGTCGTCGTCAGTGAAGCCATGCAGAAGATACAGCACGGGGTAGTGTTGCTGGGGATTGTGGTTAAAGCCAGCAGGCGTATAGACGGTGTAGTACTTCGTTGTGCCCAGTACGCGGCTTTGCAGAGAGTCCCTGACAATGCGTGCGTGGGCAGACAGGGCGAACACGAGGGCCGACAGCGTCAGCCAAAGGCGATGTAGGGTATGACGGCTCATATATTATGTCTTTTCATTCGATTATGTCTAATCTTGGCACGCAGCATGTTGCCCCATGTCTCAATGGCATCAATGCGGAAACAGCCATAAGCTATGGAAATCCAACCCAAGGTGGCCAAAACCCACATGAGGGAATCGATGCAGTCCTTCACGATGCCTATGGAAGAGGGGCGGGCTTTTGTGAGGTTTAGGATTTCCTCGTATGCGTTTACTGCCATTCGGTAGGAAAAGTATAGGAAAAGGCACCCAAGCATGATGCTGACAATTCGTGTAACTTTCATGTTCATTTTCGTTTAGTAGTTGAATGTGCCGTATTCGCTCTCGATGGTCAGGCTCTTCTTGCCTTCCTCGATGCGACCGATGATTTGTGCATCGATGTTGAACGAACGGCTGATGGCTATCACTTGCTCTGCATCTTCCGGGGCAAGGTACACTTCGAGGCGATGGCCCATATTGAACACCTTGTAGGCTTCGGCATAGTCGGTGCCGCTTTCCTTGATAATAGTCTTGAAGAGGAGAGGCACGGGGAACATGTTGTCCTTCACCACGCGGCAGTTGTCGCCCACAAAGTGCAATACCTTAGTTTGGGCGCCGCCCGTGCAATGCACCATGCCGTGAATGCGAGGGCGAAGTTCGTCCAATATCTTCTTGACGACGGGAGCATAGGTGCGGGTGGGAGAGAGCACAAGGCGACCAGCATCGATGGGCGAGCCCTCTACTTTGTCTGTCAGACGGTAGGAACCACTATATACCAAATCCTCAGGCACTGCCTTGTCGTATGATTCGGGGTATTTCTCAGCCAAGTATTTGCTGAAGACATCGTGGCGGGCCGAGGTCAGCCCGTTGCTTCCCATGCCTCCGTTGTACGTTGTCTCGTAGGTGGCCTGTCCATAACTGGCGAGGCCCACGATGACGTCGCCGGGTCGTATGTTGGCGTTGTCGATGACGTCAGCGCGTTTCATGCGGCAGGTGACGGTGCTGTCCACGATAATCGTGCGAACGAGGTCACCCACGTCAGCCGTTTCGCCACCCGTTCCGTAGATGCCGATGCCCCATTGGCGCATCTGCTGCATCAGTTCGTCCGTGCCGTTGATGATGGCGGATATGACCTCACCCGGGATGAGCATTTTGTTTCGCCCGATGGTCGAGGATACCAGAATGTTGTCCGTAGCGCCTACGCACAGCAGGTCGTCGGTGTTCATTACCAATGCATCCTGTGCGATGCCCTTCCAAACGGAGAGGTCGCCCGTCTCTCGCCAGTAGATGTAGGCCAGGCTCGACTTCGTGCCGGCCCCGTCGGCGTGCATGATGTTGCAATACTCGGGGGCGCCACCCAGGATGTCCGGGATAATTTTGCAGAAAGCCCTCGGATAGAGGCCCTTGTCGATGTGCCTGATGGCGGCGTGTACGTCCTCTTTGGCGGCCGAAACGCCGCGCATCATGTAGCGCTGATTACTCATTTCTCGTCACAAATTACCATTCGTGCGCAAAGATACGAAAAGTTTTTGAATATTCAAAGCTTTACGGCCCGCAGGTTCGTCACACGGCTTCTGAATTGCCCTGCCTCGGCAAGTGGGAAAAAGAGCGTAGGCACATAGGACATTCTTGAGCCTGGTCGGTAGACCATCGGCTGGAAAGGTGCGTTGACAAGCGTCCGAATCTGGTTCTCGGGGCGGTGGGTATAGACCTCTTCTCTCTTGAGGACCTGTTGGCGTTGTCCGTTGACGAAGAGGCGGGTCTCGCGGTTTGTCCCCTCGATGCGCAGGCTCACCCGGCCCGTCTTCGGCAGCCGGTAGTTGAACCTGTTGAGGTAGCCGTCGCGCATGAATCCCAGTTCTCCGCCGCCGGGGCTTGAGAGATAGAACGTGGTGTGGGCGTTCCGGGTCAGAATTGTCCCTTCTTCTTCTGCCTGACATTCGATGTCCAGGCTCACGGCGTAGTCGTATCCGGCCTCCGTCACGGGCAGTCCCAGCGGCTGTCCGACCTTGATTTCGTCGAGTGTGCAACCATCTTCGGGCAGTCGTCCCAGTTCGTTCACGCCCGGAGCCTCGCAGAACGACATCCTCTCTCGGTCGAAGTCGGCGTAGGGCAGCGTGGTCTTCTGGCCCGTCCAGCACTTGGTGGCCATGGTCTGCAGGGCGGGATAGAGCCGGTGGTGTATGTCCTTCGTCGAGATTCCGTTGCCGTAGTGGTCGTTCCAGATGGCGAACATGCCACCCTCCACCTGCGGATGTTGCTCCGGGAAGCGTGTCTTTCCGCCCATGACGGCAGGGGTCCAGTGCTCATAGAGCCATTGGCAGTTGAGGTAGTCGTAGTAGTAGCCCGCAGCGGGCACTATGTAGACCATCCCGTCGGGTATCGACACCAGTTGGTAGCCCAGACGGGCCATCGAGTCGGGTTCGGCATAGTCCGTTGACCAACAGTCCATCAACACGCTCTCCTTCTGCACGGGAGTCTCCCCGCGAGCGTGGGTCAGCGAGCCCCAGACCACGGGTTGCTTGCCGTATTGCTTCATGAACGTGAGGTAGTGGTCGGTGTAGGCGCGGAACTGTTCCACGACCTCCTGCCGGCGGTTCGAGTACTCGTCTGTGCCGATATGCACGCGAGGCCCCCGGAAGACGGGTTCCTTGCCCGACAGGTACTCCGCAAAGAGGCTGTCCATGAACGGGTAGACGTCGGGGTTCGACAGGTCGAAGTGGTCCATGCCGTACTCTTTCGAGCCCAGTTCGGGACGGTAATGTGTGAAGGCCAGCACGTGGGCCGGGGCGTCTATTTCGGGGATAATCTCCACGTGCAACTCGTCGGCCAATTGTTGAAGCCCGATGAACTGCTGCTTCGTGTAGTGGCCGTCCGTGGCCGTCAGCCCGGGATAGGTGTCACACTCCAGGCGGAAGGCCGCCGAGGTCTGCGCCCAGTCGTCGCCGAAGTACTGGCGGAAGCCGTTGTCGTTGAGGTGGAGCTGCAGGGTGTTCATCTTGTAGTAGGCCATGATTTGCACCAGATTGCGCAGGTAGTCGATAGGGACGAACTTCCGCCCCACGTCCAGCATCAGTCCGCGCATCCGGTATTGAGGCACGTCGGTCGCCACGCCGCGCGGCAGCGGTCCCCGCGATGCCAACTGCAGGACGGTGCGGGTGGCCCAGAAGGCTCCTGTCTCGTCCGGGGCGTCAATCTCCACACAGTCACCTATCGTCATGCGGTAGCCCTCCTGGGGCATCGTGTCCAGTTTCTTCAGCGTCAGCACGATGTCGCCCGCCTTTGGACGGCCTTTGGCCAGGGTCAGCGTGCCGAGTCCGGCCTCACGATAGTCCTTGGCGAGCCGTTCGCCCACGGGGCGTAGCTGGCGGCTCACGACGATGATGCGTCCGCTCAGCGTCGTCGTTCCCTGATTGCCCGTCCATTCCGTCAGTTCTGGTACGGTGAAGGGTTTTACGTTCTCTTGTGCCCGTGTGGTCATGACCGCGAGGAGCAGCATCAGTGTGGTTAATGTTCGTCTCATATCATTCGGGATTAGTTGAACCAACTTCTTCGTTCACGAGTTCTTTCATTTTCTTGACGGCCTTCCGTTGTTCCCGTCTTGTGGGTACCTGTCGCAGCTCCACCTGCTGGATTTCCGTGCGCATTCGCTTCGATGGCAACCACTTGAGATTCACGCTCTTGATGAGCGACGTGTCAAACTCCTCAGTGGTCCGTGCCCCTCGGCTGGCGAGGGTGGTGTAGAAGGCCCCCAGTTCGTCGAGGTCCACGCGGTCGCCTGCCATCAAGTGTTCCATGATGCAGCGTTGCGCGTCGCGTAGCAGTCCCACGATTGTGCCCTCGGAGAAGACCGAGTTGTGCGACGATATGTGGCGTGCGATGTCGTCCGTCGTCACGGTCGCCTTGCGTTGTGCGGTGGCGTACACGAGTTTTTTCTTCTTCTGGCTGTAGATGCTCTCCAGGCGTGGCATCAGTGCATAGTCTATAGGCATAGTTTTTCTCCTTTCTCTGATAGTTAAATGTCTGTGAGACAAAGGTAAGAATTTCCTGGGACTTTGCAAGGATTTTCCCAAGATAATACAAACTTTTCCCAAAGATAATATGAAAATATACAAACTTTATATTTATTTTTTTCCTAAATGGATAATTATCCGAAGGCTAACGGATAATTATCCGAATGAAGATGGGTAATTATCCGATTTCTATATTTATGCGGAATCTGTCTCATGATTTCATAGGAAGTGGCCCGGTTTCCTACGTCTCTTTTCACCTATCAGCATTTCTTGTTCGAGGCATTAAGCAAGACATTTTCCGTGAAAGACCTGCTGAAACTGTGACGAAACGGTGAGGGACCATACCACACATTTCGGCACAGTCCCTCTTCTTATCAAGACTACGAATTTCACGAATTTAACGAATTGTCCGTTGCTTGATAATTAGCTGATAAATAATTCGTTAAATTCGTGCAATTCGTTGTTGAAAAGATATCCGGTCCTGCTTGTCCTGTAGTGTCTGTTCCGTGACCTTACGGGCCGTTTACCTCACCAGCACCTTGCGGACGGTGCCGTCCGACATGCGCAGGAGGTTGACGCCCCGCTGCGGAGCCGCGATGGACTGGCCCGAAAGGTTGTAGCGTCCCGAGAGGCTTTGGGTCGAGGCGGGGAGGATGTCGCGGACGGCATTGGCCGTGCCGATGCGGGCCTTTGCGGCATTCAGGACGAAGCCCGTCTCGCGGTCCACTACGAGGACGACGGACGTCAGGAGGTCCTTGCGCAGGGCAGCCTTGAGGGTGGCCTTGGTGGGCAGCGACACGTTGTAGGAAACCGAGCGGAGGTCGCCTGCCGCGTACCCGTCGGTCTTCTGCCATTGCGGGCCGAGGTTGTTGCCGTTCGTGTCGTAACTGCTGCCGACGACCACGTCGTTGAAGGTCAGGTAGACCTGACTGTTGCCGTAGGTGCCGTTCTTTCCGAACTCCTCCAGCAGGGGCGATCCGGCCAGTTGCGCCTTCGTGTAGTTGCTGGCGTAGTAGTTGCTCTGCCGCCACGACGTGGTCGTGCCGCGCAGGCTGTCGGCCGTGAGCACGTAGACGAGCGAGTAATTGCCCGGACTGGTCAGGAACTCCACTTCGGCCTCAATCTGGACCGCCGTCTCTTCATCGTCGGCCCAACGGGCAATGGCCGTCACTTCCACCTCGGGCATTTCGGCGTTCAGGCGGGCAAAGTCCGTGGCGATGCCCAGGGCATTCTGCCCCGTGCCGTAGTAGGGGTCTACCGTTTCCTTGCGGTCGACGATGCAGCCCGGGGCGCCGGACAGGCCGAGCAAGGGGTAGTTGGCGTAGTACATGGGGTCGGTGCTGTTGTACTTGTGGAAGGCGATGCCTATAAACCGTTCGGGATAGTTAGCCTTCATGTACTCCATTCCCGCCCAGCCCCGGGGGCACCATCCGCAGCCCGTGCCGGTAAATTCCTCGATGACGGTGCGCCGCGCCACGGCCTTTGACAGGTTCTTCACGGTACCCGTGCCGGTGGCCTCGGCGGCATACGTCTCGCCGTTCACCTTGCGCACCTTCATCACCGCGTCGAAGGCGGCGGCCTTCGCAGGCGAAGTGCCCTTGACCTGGAACGAACCCTGCACGTTGAAGCCGGCGGCCAGCGGCGACGCGAAGTCGATGTGGCGGCTTTCCGTGCGGTTGTCAATGGTGACGTCGAGGTCCAGTGAACTGATGGCCTTGCCGCTGTTGCTGACGACCGTGACGGGCAGCGTGTATTCCTGCCCAGAGAGTTGGACGGACGTGCCGACCGAGGCCACTTCCACGTCGTAGTCGGGGAGGTTGAACCCGGAAATCAGCACCTGAAGCGGCGAGGGCGGGAACTGGTTGGAATAGTCTCCCCACTCGCCTCCGCCGAAGCGCAGGTAGAGTCCGTGGGCTATCATTTCGCCGCCAATGGCGACGGGGTAGGTCTCGGAACACGTGAACGTGTAGCCCACGTAGAGGCCTCCCTCGGGCAATGCCACGGGGTTGTCGAGGGCCACACTCGAGTATTTGTCCTGGATGAAGGGGCCTGCGGCCGTGGCTTCGGCCAGGTTCTTGCCCGTGAGACTGGAGCGCACCCAGGCGGTGACGTTCTTCATGCCGATGTCCAGCACGGGAATGTTCACGCCGTGCACGGTGCTTCCCTTCAGGACACCGTCGCCCGGGACGAAGATGGCCACGTCGAAGACGATGCCGGTCGAGCCTACTCCGACTCCGCCCCAGCCGGAGGTGGGGCCGTATCCCCAGGCCGTGGTGCCGTCCAGACTGGCCACACGGGCCGGAGCCATCGCGGCGTTGCGGGCCGGTGAGGGCTGACGGCGGTCGGGATTGAGGCGGAGTGTCTGTGCCTCTGCTGTGGCGAAGAGTGCGGTTGCCATGAGGACGATAGAGAGTAGTCTTTTTACCATAATACCTTTTATTTAAGGGTTGGACATTGATGACGAAATGTCTGGAAACTTTCGCTGTGCAAATATACTACAAATAATCTATATAGAAGTTGCAATTTACAATAAAATTGGGCAAAATGGTGAGAATTTCACAAAAAAAACTGATTAACTTTGTAACGGAAACGAAATTGCAGAATCCGGCATGAGATACATCATCATCGAGGACGAACGACTGGCCTACAACAACTTCGCCTCGGAGGCCTTCCGGCGCAACGGCATCGACTACCTGCTGAAGCCCATCAGCGAGACGGACCTCGCGGCGGCTCTGGTGAAACTGGGGCAACGGCTGGTGGCCACATCCGGGTCGGCAGCCTTCGAACGCCTGGGCAACCAGTACTGGGAGCGCAACTTCCGGCAGCAGTTTCTCGTGAGGGACGGCAGCGGATTCGCCTACATACGGGCGGAGGACGTGGTCTGTTTCTACCTCAAGGACGGCTACACGAAGCTGCGCCACGCCACGATGGGCGGCAAGACGCTATCGTGCTCCTCGACGGCGTGACGGTGGACGACGACCTGCGCATCGGCCTGCGCCGTCTGGAGGCATTCAAGGACTGGCTCGGCGGAAAATTGTGAACGACGCTATATAATATATAAGGTATGACGGACTGGAAACGTCTTTTCAAGCGTAACATCCGGCAGACATGGATGCTCTCTATCGTGCCCATGCTTGTGGCATACGTCATCGTGTTCCTATACACGTTTGAGCGCATTCCTGACCTGTTCGACCCGCGTTGCCTCGGGCGCGACGTGCTGATTTGCCTGCCTGCGCTCGTGGTTTCGGCATTCATCTATTGGCAAATCAGTTTCATCTTCGGCCCCATCGCGGGAAAGTCGTCGCTCATGTGCCTTTTCCCTGCACTCACGGTTTTCCGGTTTCATGAGCTCCGCTTTAGTGAATACCTTTGCATTGTCTTAAGGTACCAAAGACACGAGCGCAAAAACATCTATTAACTAAAAACGGAAAGCTATGATCTACTACTCTCTTACCGCCCGTGCTGTCAACCCTGGCAACACAGAAAGCGCCAAGAAGGTTACGCAGTCGCCCAGATCACCGAATAATGCCTGCCGGCCCCTAAAGGAGCGAGGACGGCCAGCGATCGGGGGCGTCCTCGTTTTTCCGAGCGAATGCCGTGGAACGTCGGTCCCGACGATACGGGGACGGGGGCACCCTCTTCGGAAGGCTCCGCCATGGGCCGACACCGCCGTAAAGGC
Organism: Bacteroidaceae bacterium; assembly: GCA_017453445.1. Classification (GTDB taxonomy): domain Bacteria; phylum Bacteroidota; class Bacteroidia; order Bacteroidales; family Bacteroidaceae; genus Physcousia. The sequence goes on along the minus strand of JAFTEX010000061.1, from coordinate 33,071 downwards.
CCCAGAAATCGATTCTGAGCGCGTCGGGGTATGTCGCCCGACATCCCCCGGCAGGGAGCCGTCGGACGATTTTAACATTGTTTAAGAGCAAATAATCGCGGATTCATGCCCCTTAATTCTCAAATTCTTCGTATCTTTGCATGATTTTTTACGCGCATACGCGTATGTGTACATAAATAGGTATATCAAAAAACAACGTTACACACATATAAAACTGAAACATGCAAGACGCAGAAGACAGAATCATTAAAGTAGACATCGAGCATGAAATGCGGAAGAGCTACATCGACTACTCCATGAGTGTCATCGTGGCTCGCGCCCTGCCCGATGTGCGTGACGGGTTCAAGCCCGTGCATCGCCGCATCCTCTTCGGGATGAAGGAACTGAACAACGTACACAACCAACCCACGAAGAAGTCGGCGCGTATCGTCGGCGAGGTCATGGGTAAGTATCACCCCCACGGCGACAGCGCCCTCTACGGTGCCCTGGTCCGCCTGGCACAGGAGTGGAACATGCGCTACACGCTGGTGGACGGCCAGGGAAACTTCGGCTCGGTCGACGGCGACGGCGCAGCCGCCATGCGTTACACCGAGTGCCGCCTCACGCTCATGGGCGAGGCCATGATGGAGGACCTGGAGAAGGACACCGTGGACATGGTGAACAACTTCGACGACACCCGCAAGGAACCCACCGTGATGCCCACGAAGATTCCCAACCTGCTGGTGAACGGTGCCACGGGTATTGCCGTCGGCATGGCCACGAACATCCCCACACACAACCTGACGGAGGTGCTGAATGCCAGCATCGCCTTCATCGACAATCCGGAACTTCAGAGCCTGGACCTCATGGAATGGGTGAAGGGTCCCGACTTCCCGACGGGTGCCTACATCATGGGAGTGCAGGGCATCAAGGAGGCGTACGAGACAGGTCGCGGGCGCATCATCATGCGTGCCAAAGGCGAAATTGAGAGCGGCGACACGCACGACACCATCGTCTTCAACGAGATTCCCTACGGCGTGAACAAGGCCGAACTGATTCGCACCATCGCACAACTGGCCAACGAAAAGAAGTTGGAGGGCATTTCCAACGTAAACGACGAGTCGGACAAGGAAGGTATGCGCATCGTCGTCGACGTGAAGCGCGACGCAAACGCACAGGTCGTGATGAACAAACTGTTCAAGATGACCCAGTTGCAGACGTCGTTCTCCGTCAACGCCATTGCGTTGGTGAAGGGTCGCCCCCGTCTCCTGACGCTTCGCGACTGCATCCAGAACTTCGTCGAGCATCGTCACGAGGTGGTCATCCGCCGAACCAAGTACGACCTCCGCAAGGCCGAGGAGCGTGCCCACATTCTGGAGGGCCTGATTATAGCGTCGGACAACATCGACGAGGTGGTACACATCATCAAGCAGAGCAAGACTCCGCAGGAGGCTCAGCAGAACCTGATGTCGCGCTTCGCGCTGGACGACTTGCAGGCCAAGGCCATCGTCGACATGCGACTGGCCCAACTGACCGGCCTGCAGCAGGAGAAACTGCACGCCGAATTTGACGAACTGCAGGAAAAGATTAAGTATTACAACCAGATACTGAGCGACGACAACCTCTGCCGCAAGGTGATGAAGGACGAACTGGCTGAAGTGCGCGACAAGTTCGGCGACGAACGCCGCACGGAAATCAAGCCGGCCGCCAACGAATTCAACGCCGAAGACTTCTATGCCGACGACGAAGTGGTCATCACACTGTCGCACATGGGCTACATCAAGCGCACGCCCCTGGCCGAGTTCCGTGCCCAGACGCGCGGCGGCGTAGGCTCGAAGGGCAGTTCGACACGTGACAACGACTTCATCGAGTACATCTATCCGGCCACGATGCACAACACCATGATGTTCTTCACGCAGAAGGGCCGCTGCTACTGGCTGAAGGTCTACGAACTGCCCGAGGGAAGCCGCGCCCAGAAGGGACGTGCCATCCAGAACATGCTCAATATCGAACCGGACGACAAGGTGAATGCCTGCCTCTGCATCCGTAAGTTGGGCGACCCGGAATTCTGCGAGAGGCACTGGGTGTTCTTCTGCACCAAGAACGGCATCATCAAGAAGACCTGCCTGACGGACTACAGCCGTCCGCGTGCCAACGGCGTGCGTGCCATCAACATCAACGACGACGACCGCGTCGTAAGCGTGCAGTTGACGAACGGCGAAAACGAGATTGTCATTGCCAACCGCAACGGACGTGCCATCCGCTTCCACGAAGACCAGGTGCGCGTCATGGGCCGTGTGGCCACGGGTGTGCAGAGCATGACGCTCGATGGCGGCGACGATGAGGTCGTAGGCATGGTGGCCGTGCGCGACCCCGAGAACGACAAGATCGTCTGCATCAGCGAAAAGGGCTTCGGAAAGATGAGTCATGTCGACGACTATCGCAAGACGGGACGCCGCGCAAAGGGTGTGAAGACCATCGACGTGACGGAGAAGACGGGCAAACTCGTCACCGTGCGGGCCGTGGACGACACGTGCGACCTGATGATTATCAACAAGTCGGGTATCACGATTCGTATGCACGTCACCGACATCCGTCTTACGGGACGTGTGGCACAAGGCGTCAAACTTATCGACATCGCCAAGCGTAACGACGTCATCAGCAACGTGTGCATCGTGGCACGTGAAGAGGACGAAGAGGTGGAAGAAGGCACGGAAGTGACCGAAAACGCCGAGACGACGGAAAACTTAAACGTTCAGGACACAACCGTGTCAAACAATGAAGAATAGTAAACTAACCAACATCTAAAACCAAGAAGATTATGAAAAAGATTTTCTTAACCATGCTGATGTGTGCCGCAGTCGGTACGACATTTGCACAGACTCCCGAAGAAAAGGCCGCCATCAAGGAGGCTAAGTCTCAGGTTTCACATGGTGTCAAGTTGCGCGACGAGGTGCTTCTGCTCTACAGTGCCAACGTGGCCGAGGAGGCAAAGGGCGAAAAGAAGAAGCAAAGTCTGATAGACGAGAACGCACACCAAATCAAGGCCAAGTCGCTGGAAGCCCACGCTTCGCTGACAAAGGCCCTGAAGAGCGGACGTGTCGCCCAGAAGCAGCAGTTCGATGCCCACAAGGCTCTGGACGACGTCAGCACGCAACTGCTGAATCCCGAACTGAATCTGGCAGCAGCCAAGCAGACGTTCGACACGCTGACCTTCGCCAAGTCGGTGGACGGTGTGTGTGACGGATGCTACGGCCAAATCGAATATGCCAACCCGAAGGACGAAGCCCAGAAACTGGCGCTGGCCAATGCCCAGCTGAAGATGCCCAAACTCATGACCTACTACGCTTATCTGTGTATCTTCTATTCTGAGACCAAGAACTTGGACGCTGCCATCGCTGCCTACGACAAGTATGCCAACTTCGCCAAGAACTATCCGAAGGTGGCCAACGACGAAGCCGTGAAGAACCCGCAGTACCCTGTGAGCCAGTTCGCCTTCAACATCTATTACATCGCCTACAACATGAAGCGCTTCGACGTCTGCGAGAAGTTCTACGACGAAGCCCTTACGTTCCCCGACGAGGGCAGCCATAACTTCGTGGTCAGCAGCCGGCCGCAGATCTATCTTCAGCAGGGCGACACCGCCAACTGGGTCAAGGCTTTGGAGCACATGATCGAGGCAGAACCCAACAGCCAGAACAGCGAAGTGGCCACACAGAACTTGCTTGCCCACTTCAGCAAGCAGGGACCTCAGGCCATGAGCGACTTTGCCGACAGGGTGTTGGCGAAGAATCCCGAGAACAAGGTTGCCAACTACGGCAAGGGTCACAGCCTCTTTGCACAGGAGAAGTACACGGAAGCACTGGCATACTTCAAGAAGTCCGTGGAGATAGACCCCGAATATGTCGACGGAAACAACATGTGCGGAACGTCGCTCTACCGCCAGGCAGCCGAGAACTACTACAAGGAAATCGACGGCAAGAAGTTCAAGACGCAGAAGGAAGTAGAGGAGGCTGAGAACCGTCTGGTGAAGGACCTTTACCGTGAGGCCGTGCAGTACTTTGAGAAGTGCCGCGAACTGGCTCCCGAGCAGCCCGAGACCTGGGCAGGCCCGCTCCAGACAATCTATCGCAACCTCGGTGAAAAGGAGAAGGCAGCCGAACTGGATGCCTATACAAAGTAAATAACGAAAACTGATGACAGAGTAGGGGCGTATGGCCTGCATACGCCCCTACATCTTATTTTTATGAAGAAGCTACTGCTCACGATACTCCTAATCTTTCCCCTCGTCACGTACGGTGCCGGGGAGAAACCCGTCAAGTTCAAGACGCTGCTCAGCGAGGCCAAGGCGGCCATCAAGAACAAACGCAACCAGGCTAACGCAGAGAAGAACCTTTTGGATAACGTCAACCGCCCGGACATTAAGAAGGACCAGCGGACAGACATCTACTTTATGGCCCAGGAACTGGAGCGAAGCCAGTGGGAGGCAGAGAATATGAAGTTCTACCTCAAGCAGCCATACGACACCACAAAGTTCTTTTCTACGATACTCAAGATGTATGAGTACCTGCTGGTCTGCGACAGCCTTGACGTGCTGCCCAACGAAAAGGGCCTCGTAAGTTACAAGTATCGCGCCAAGAGTCGTGAGATATTGTTGGCCTATCGTTCTAATCTCCTGAACGGCGGAAAGTTTCTCCTGAAGCGGAACCGCTATGCAGCGGCCTACGACCACTTCGAGATGTACATCCGTTCGGCCCAGGCCCCCATCTTTGAGTACTACCCGATGGTGCTCAACGACACGCTTCTCTCCCGCGCGGCCTACTGGGCAACCGTGTCGGCCTACAACGACAACAAGCCCGAGAAGGCACTGCGATACATCGACCGTGCCATAGAGGGGGCCGACTCCACGCTGAGGGTTTCCCTGCAAGAATACAAGGTGCGCTGCCTCGATGTCCTGGGCAAGAAGGAGGAACGCGTCGGCGCCCTCGTCGAGGGAACGCAACTTTATCCCCGGCACGACTATTTCTTCCTCCACCTGATGGATGTCTACACCGAGTCGAAACAGTATGACGAGGGCCTGGCCCTGTGCGACACGTTGCTCCGGAGCATCGGGGACCGGAACATCTATTGGCTGGGAAAGAGCCAGATGTATCTGGCCAAGGGCGAGAACGATTCGTGCATCGTGGCGGCGGACAATGCCCTGCGGTGCGACACGTCCATGGTGGATGCCTATTACAACAAGGGCATTGCCTCGCTGAACAAGGCATTGCTCTTTGCCGAAACTGCTTGCCTTGACATCCGCAACCCGAAGTGCCGCAGCGACCGCCAAACGTTGCAGAAACTCTATCGCGAGGCAAAGGAACCCATGGAACAAGTGCGACGGATGACACCCGACGACTCGAAGCGTTGGGCATCGCCGCTGTATCGTATATACCTTAATCTGAATATGGGCAAGGAATTTGCCGAAATGGAAAGACTCTTGAATGCGCAATAGCCTCTGTCTGACGCTGGTGTGCCTCCTTGGCTTGCTTGCCGCATGTGGCAACCCCGCGGGACAAAGCCAGACGGAGGTCATAGACTCGCTGAACGCGCGAGCCTATAGGTACCGCTACATCGACATTGATTCCGTTGAAAGACTCTCGGAAGAGAGTTACAGGCGTTCGGTAGACTACCCGGACGGCCGCGACGAAGCCCGCCTGAACCTGGCGTTTGTCGCCTATCAGCGCATGGACTTCGACCGGGTGGACAGCGTGCTCGGACAACTTCGTCACGACACCCGCAACGACCTGCTGCTGCTCTGTGCCGACGTCATGCAGATGAAGGCGTCGCAACGCACGGGCGACGGCGAACGCTTCTTCCAGGTGAAGGGACTCGCCGAGGAACGGATGCAACACCTGTCCGCCCGCGAGGCACGCCTTTCGCCGCATGAGATTGCCCTGTGGGTCTATGCCCAGTCGGAATATCACCTGATTGCTTCCACCTACTATTTCTATCAAGAGCAGGATTCGCTGGCCCGGACTGAACTTCGCCACGTGTTGCCGGCCCTGCAACTCCATGTCGATACGGCACAGTGGGTGTACTATAATTACATGTTGGGGCCGGGCGGTCTGGTCGAAGGCCGTGACGCCAGCGACGTCACCCTGCAGGAGTTCGACTATCTCTTCCGCGCCTATACGACCAGTCGCCGCAACGGCTTCCGCTATTTTGAGGCCAACTGCCTTCAGGCCTTTGCGTCGATGTTCCTCACGAACGACTCTCTGATTCGCGAAAACCGCTCGGACGAGTACCACCTCTTGCGCTTCCAGCACATGCTCCGGGAGGACAAGCCGGAGACCTTCCTGCCGTTGGCCTTCGCCCGTCATGCGTTGACGCTGTTCGAGGAATACGACGACCTGTTCCAGACGGCATGTACCTACCGCACGTTAGGCGAAATCTGTTTCTACAGAGGCGATTATGACCTTTCGCTGAAGAACTACGCGAAGGCCCTGCATTGCGTAAACCTTCACCACCTGCGTTACTATGGTGTCGTTTCCCCCGACACGTTGTCTGCCTTCCGTCCCGACGACTTGGAGCGCAGCGTCGAGCAGGAATGGATAGACAATCCGCGCATCTCCACGGTGCCGGAATGGATTGCCGGCATCCGGCAGCAACTGAGTCTCACCTACAGTGCCTTGGGAGAGAAGCAGGCTTCTGACTATAACCGGAACTTCTATCTCGACCTTTTGCAGGCCACCAACCAGAACCAGGAACTGGAAAGCCGTACCGAGGAACTGGAACGCCAGACGCGTTCGCTCCGCAATCGCATGGTGCTGTGTGTCGTGCTCCTCGTGGTGGCACTGCTGTTGGCCTATCTGGTCCGGCGCATGTTGAAGCGTCGGGTGCGCACCAGCCTGCAAGAACTGGAGGACGAACAGTGGCAACCCTACCGCGATTTCGTGAACTGGAGGACCCAGACGCTTGCGGAACTGGAAGACGAACGCGAAGAGGGAGAGGAGTTGCTGCAGGTTTGCCGCCGCCGCGTCACGGATGACAAACGGAAGAACGCAGAGAACCGGGCCAAGGTATCGCTCGTGCACGCCATCGTTCCCTTCCTCGACCGCATCGGCGGCGAGGTGATGCGCATGAACCAGGAGGGTAAAGTCAGTCCCGAACGCCGGGAATACATCGTGGAACTCGTGGACGAGATAGACCGCTGCAATGCCATTCTGACCGAATGGATACGGATGGAACAGGGACAACTCAGCCTCCATCTCTCGACGGTCGACCTGAACCGGCTCTTCTCCATAATAGCCGATGGGCACTATGCCTTCGACCAGAAGCACGTAAGCCTGCAAGTGCAGCCCACCGGCGCGTATGTCAAGGCCGATGAGAGCCTGACGCTTTTTATGGTCAATACGCTCTGTGACAATGCCCGAAAGTTTACTCCCGAGGGGGGCACCGTGACACTTTCGGCAGAGGCTGCGGAGGAGTATGTGGAAGTCCGTGTGACCGATACGGGATGCGGTCTGTCCGACGAAGAGGTCGACACGCTCATGCACAGCAAAGTCTATGACGCCAAGGAGATTGGCCCGAAGAACGAAGGGAAGGGTTTCGGTTTCGGACTGATGAACTGCCGGGGCATCATAGAGAAATACAAGAAGACGTCCGCCATATTCTCGTGTTGCGACTTCGGAGTCAGCAGCAAACTGGGGCAGGGGAGTACGTTCTATTTCCGTCTGCCTCGTGTCGTCAGGGCCGCCTTGCTGATGCTTCTCTTCCCACTTCTCTGCCAGGCCGGGGCTGAGACGCAGTACTACGATTCCCTGTTCCTGGCGAATGTGGAGGGCGACTATGAAGAGGCCGTGCGCCTGGCCCAGAAGACCCTCGACGCACTGAACCAGTCCCACCCGGGGATGCCGCAGATGTGTCTCGTGGACTCCGCCGGCAACGAACCCGCAGAAATGCGATGGGCCAAAGAGGGCGTCGAGGCAGACTATGAACTGATAGTCGGTCTGCGCAACGAAATGTCGCTGGCCGCACTGGCACTGAACGATTGGCAGATGTACCAATATAATAATCGCGCGTGCATACGCCTGCATAAATATCTGCATCAGGACAAGAGCCTTCCGACCTACTACCGCCGGCTGGAACGCACCCATCGCAACAGCAACTATCTCCTTTTGCTGATTATCGGGGTGTCCGTCGTGATATTGGCGTTCGCGGTCAGGCTGTTGGTGGGGCTGCAACTATATAAGAAGCGCGAAATCGACGAGTTGAAGAACTACTGTCTTGCCTTGTTCCGAATGGCACAGAAGCGTCCTCTGCACGAAACCTTTCTTTCAGCCACGTCCACCTACCCCGAAATGCGGAAGCAGGCCATCGGCTATCAGCGACAGGTGGCGCAGGAGAGTGTGCTCCCCGTCAATCGCTTGCAGGATGAAATAGGCAGGCTGGCCGACGAACGGGCGCGGTTGGAGTTTGAGCAAAACCGCCTGTACATACAGAATCAGATACTCGACAACTGCCTGTCCACCATCAAGCACGAGTCGATGTATTACCCTTCCCGCATCCGCCTGTTGACGGAAAAGATGGGGGACGACGACATTGAGCAACTGTCAGAACTGGTGCGTTATTACCGCCACGTCTATTCGTTGCTCTGCCGTCAGGCCGACGAACAAGTGGGAGAACCCGGGTTTAAGCGTCAACACCTGCAGGTGGCCCCGCTCCTTCAGGAGGCAAAGGCGATTGCCGAACGATACCTGAAGCGGCAGGGGAACGAGGCGGAGGTGAATATCGTGGACCACATTTCGGAACCTCTGTCAGTCTTGGCAGACGAAACTTTGCTGCAAGTCCTCTTCGATTCCCTGCTCTCCGGCATGGTTCAGGGCCAGACGCGGCTCACGATTGAGGCGAGCCGGGAGGAAAACTTCGTCCGCTTCACCCTCCGGGACAGTGCTTCCGCCCTCAGTGCGGAGCAACTCGCAAACCTCTTCTTCCCCGATTCGTCTCGCATCTCCTACCTTGTGGCGAAGCAAATCATACGCGAGCACGACACCTATGCCAATCATCCCGGCCTCCGCCTCGTGGCACAGCCTTCGGCCGACGGCGGTTATGAGATATTCTTTACGCTCATGGTTAAGGCCTGATTCTTAATAGTTAATCCATTTTTCCTAAATCTTAATTTTAACTCACATAGTCGGATGGAACCATTCAAAGTAATTATTGTAGAAGACGTCAAACTGGAACTCAAGGGCACGGAACAAATCTTCCGCACGGAGATTCCGGAAGCCGAGGTCATTGGCACTGCTCAGAACGAGAGCGAAGTGTGGAAACTCTTCAGGGTGGCCGTGCCAGACCTGCTCTTGCTCGACCTTGGGTTGGGGGGCAGTACGACGATTGGCGTGGAAATATGCCGCCAGGTGCGTGTGCGTTATCCGCAATGTCACGTGCTCATCTTCACGGGGGAAATCTTGAACGAACGCCTTTGGGTGGAAGTCCTGAAGGCGGGTGCTGACGGCATCATTCTGAAGACGGGCGAACTCTTGACGCGCGACGACGTGCAGTTGGTCATGAAAGGGCGCCGGCTCGTCTTTAACCAGCCCATCCTGGAAAAGATTGTCGAACGTTTTCAGCGTTCGGTCATGGCCGAGACCATGAAGCGCGACGCCGCCATCAACTACGACATTGACGAATACGACGAGCGTTTCCTGCGCCACCTTGCACTGGGTTACACCAAGGACATGATAGCCCAGCTGCGCAGTATGCCCTTCGGGGCCAAGAGCCTCGAGAAGCGTCAGGCCGACCTCGTCAACCGGCTCTTTGCCGAAAACGAGCGCAATGGGGTGAACGCCACGCGGCTGGCCGTCCGTGCCCTCCAACTCCACATCCTTGACCTCGACAATCTGCGACCCGACGAAGAATAGCACACCGAGAAAAACCACATGACATGAAAACCCGATTCCTCTCCCTGTTCCTGTTCCTGGCTCCTTTGGGGGCCATGGCTGCGGGAACCGTTCACGCTGAAACGCACCGCAAGGCGCCGTACCCCGTCGTAAAGATTGAGACCGAGCGTCTTCCCGACCTCAACGTGCCCCGCATCGGACACACTGCACTGTACACGCCTGGAGGGGAACTTCTGGTGGTGGGCGGTCACACTTCGGGCTTCGTTCCGACGCCTACGGCAGAGTATTTCAGCGATGGCAAGTGGCATTTGCTGAACACGGTCTATCCTCATGACGACGGCATCTCGCTTCTTCTCAGTTCCGGTCAGGTGCTGGTTGCCGGCAGTCACGAGAAGCCCCTGGGCATCGGTCAGGCGTTTCCTGTGGAAAAGTACGACCCCGTCAGCCACACGTTCGAGGGGTTCGCCTGCCTGGACCGGGCTCGCACGCTGCTTTCTGCCCTGGAACTGGACAGCGGTCGGGTGGTCGTTGCAGGCAATTGGTATGCCCCCGATGCCATCGAAATGTTTGATGGCCAGCGCACCTTCTTCCCGTTCAAGTCCGTAAGTCAGGAGCGTTCCTTCCCCTATATGTTCCGGAGGGGGCGTGACAATGCGATGATTTTTTCGGGGTGTGACATTCGTGGAAACTCGTTCGACACGATTTTCGTCGATCAACTTTACGGCGAACCGTTCTGTCCTCAGTTGTTTCGTGAATGGAAACCCATCAGGGTCTACGAAGATGCGACTGCGGCCCAGGTAAGTGACCATCGGGGCGAGGTATATTCCTATTTGTTTACGGTCGTCCGTTCGGACGGACAGATGGGTATTGCACAGGCCCGGGACTCCGTTTTCTCCTTGCTCCCGACCGCCTGTCCGCTGCCGATGCATACGCCGACCGGCGATTCGTTGTACTATCAGTCTCAGGTCCATGCCGACACGTTGCGCGGCAGAGCTTACCTCCTTGCGCGTGACGAAGCATGGCGCTGCTATGTAGTGACCATCGACTACCGGGAGGCCACCGAGGAGCATCCGGCCCCCCTGACCCTCTACTATACCGACCCGATGCCGGATTGTGGCTTCTATAGCCCGGTCTTGCTGACGCCCGAAGGCGACCTCCTGCTCTTGGGCGGACGACATAACACCAATTATCAGGTTTATGCCTCCGTCGTGCGTCTGCGACTTAATGGGGATGTCGGCACTTCTTCGACGGGCACGGGCTGGATTCGATGGGTGTGCCTCGTGCTGGCACTTGCCTTGTTGGCTGGCAGTGCGTTGTATTTTAATCAGCGTCGTAACAAGAAACCCGCAAATCAGGACGAAGAAGCAAAGGCAGAACCGTCCATCGAAGAAGAGCCGACGGAAGAACAGGCTCCCTTGACCACAGCGGAAAGCGAAGTGGAACTGATGAAACGCATCCATCATCTGATAGCAGACGAGAAGATGTATCTCAATCCCGACCTGAAAGTTCCCGACATTGCACACTTGTTAGGCGTGCACCGCAATTATGTGTCCAGTGTCGTCAACTCTCAGGAAAGCTGTACCGTCTCCACCTACGTCAACCGCTTCCGCGTAGAACATGCCAAGCAACTTCTGCGCAATCGCCCCGATACGAAACTTTCCACCGTGGCTTCCGAATCGGGTTTCGCCACCGAGCAGTCGTTCTTCCGAGCCTTCAAGTTCTTCCTTGATATGACTCCGCGTGAGTGGGTAACGCAACTCTAAAGTCCCGAAATTATAGGAAAATACCAAAAATCGACTAACATTTTGCAAAATGTTAGTCGATTTTTATTTTTTGTTAGTCCCTTTCTTATGCGTTTTGCCTAATTTTGCATTTGAAAGTACGACAACAATCCCGCATAACTTTTTAACATTAACCATAAAACTATGAAACGAAGTAGCATGAAGTATTGGCTCGTGATGTCATTTTTGGCTATGGCCGGACTTTTCACAGCCTGTAGCAGTGACGATGGGAATGACCCGAAGGAGCCGGACGTCCCCATCTTGTCTGAAATCGATTACGACCTGAGCGAGTCGGCTGTCGTGGTGCCTGCTGCCACGTCTAATAAGTTCGAGAATGTCGACACCGAAGGACACACCTTCGTCATTCCCTCGTCTGTATCCGAAGACCAAGTGCCCACGGTGGGGCAATGCCTGATTGTCAATACACCGAGCGAGGCACTGCCCGATGGTCTGCTGGCCAAGGTGAAGAACGTGCAGGAGACCAGCAACGGCTATCTCGTGACCTACGAGGACGCGGAACTGGGCGAGGCGTTCGAGCGCATCGACATTCCCGAGCAGGCCATTCCCCTGGGCGAGCACGTACAGCACGTCTACAATGCCAAGGGCGAAGAAATCGAATTTAATAAGGTATGGAGCACCCGTGCCACGGGCGAGGCTTCGACCAAACTGGAACTGCCCGAGATTGGTTGGGACCTGCCGGGCGGTCTCTCGTTCACGCCGCAGATGACCGTTGACCTGACCTTGAAGTACGTCATGCAGTTCCAGGACCACATTCCCGTCTATGTGGGTGCCCTCGTGGATGCCGAGGCCGAGGTGGGAGCCTCTCTCTCGCTCAGTGCCAGCGGTGATGCCATCGACTACCATGCCGACCTGCTGACCATCGTCTGCGGCGCCATACCCATCGGCCCCATTGTCATCACGCCCACCATCTCGGTCCATGCCATCTTCAAGGTGGGTGGCGGTGTGTCGCTCGAAGCCTCCGTCAGCTACAAGCGCACCTTCCACGCCAAGGCCATCTATCAGGACGGGCAGGGCGTGACGGCCACGGCCACGCTCGATCCCGAGGCTCCCGATGCATGGTCGTTCTCCTTCGGTCCCAAGCTGGAGGGCTACGTGCAGTACGGTCTGGGCTTCGGCCCCCACATCGCCATCTACGCCAAAGCGCTGGGCATCGGCTGTATGCTGAACGTGTCGAAAAAGGAGGCCATCAGTGCCAAGTTCGACCTTGCAGCCCTGGCCGATGGCGAGTGGAGTTTCATGGACTCCAACTTTAAGAATCCCGAGTACAGCAGTTCGCTCGTCTATGACCTGAAAGGTTATCTGATGGCGATTGGCAAGCCCATCAAGGAGTTCGACGGGCCAGAGGTGAGCAAGACGCTCGACACGCGTCCCGTCTTCCCCGAATTCACTATCGATGAGAAGAAGTTCATCAAGAGGGACAAGAACAAGGTCACCCTCACGATGGAAATGATGAAGAAAGGCCTGCTCTATGGCAAGTACCGCGCCGAATGGGTTCCCACGGACGAGAAGGAAAAGACCATCGTGCAATACTTCAATTTCGACGAAAATAAGAAGGCTCTTCTGGAAACTGGCGCAACGACTGAGATTACATGCACGGCCACACTGAAGGATGACGTTAACTATACGTTAGAGGTTTTCTACGAATATGAGAGTCTCTTTGGCAAGGTTGACCTCAATGTTTTCCACAAAGATCCGGAAACTATCGACATCTCCATGATTACCGTCCAGGGCAGTGTCTATGCTGTCAATCCAGCCGTAAATCCTGAAGACTACCCAGAGGAGTACGGACCAAATGAAATCGTGTTGGGCGGTGGCTTCACCAGCAGCAACGGTGCCAAGTTCCAGATTACCCCAAAGGGGAAGAGCGTACACGTCAAAGCCACGGTCCATGTCAGCCATTCAGTCGGCAGTACATCCACCGAATCGGACCTGATGCTGGAGTTCGACATCGATGATGTGAACGCCATCGCCACAAAGCAGGCCAAGTTGCTGAACGTCAAATTAACCACAAAATCTGATAGCAGGCACACCTATACCGGTTGGGGCGAGTCAATAACAGCCTTCACACAGGGCGAAAGTATAATTGGCGTGGAGAGCCTGCCCATGACTTCCTCCACCTGCTGGGAGGCAGATGGCTCAACCGGAATGAAGGTTACGGACTTTAAGGTATATTCTCATACGACGACGGACGACGACGGGGCAGTGGATGTCAACCTGCAATATTACCACAGTGAACTGGAGAACCTGACGGTGAACATCTATTTCAAGTAGACTATACCATAATTAATATATATGTTTAACTAAAACTTCATGCAGATGAAAAAGATGAATCTTTGGCTGCTCAGCAGCCTGTTTGTGGGGGCATTGGCACTGACCGCCTGCTCCGACAACGACGACAACGGCGGCGGTGGTGGCACTGTGACTCCCACCAATCCCGTCAATCCCGCCACCATGAAGATGGCAGCCCTCACGGGTTTTGTGTTTGACAAGGACGGCAATGCCCTTTCCGGCGTTCAGGTTTCCACGGGGGCTGAGTCAACCACCACGGACAGCAACGGCGGTTTCGCCTTCAAGAGCGTGGGCACACGTGCTGCCGGCGGTGCAAAGCGCACCGTGGTCACTTTCAAGAAGAACGGCTACGTCAGCATCACGCGTGCTGCCAATTTCGCAGAAGCCGACATCTGGGAAGTGGTGATGGCAGAGACGGGCATTACTCACTCCTTCGAATCCTTCTCGGATCATTTCCTTGAGGATAACGTATCAGACATGTCAGTTGGCTTCCAGGCCAACGGCTTCGTGGACAGTGAAGGCAACCCCTTCTCCGGCACTGTGAATGCCGACATACTCTACCTGAGTCCCGATGACGAGAACTTCGGTGCCATGATGCCCGGTGGCGACCTGGCCGCTGTGCGCGGCGACGGCACGGAGGCGCAGCTCGTGTCCTACGGCATGACGCTGGTGAACCTGAAGGACAACTGGGAAGAGCCTCTGAACATCGGCACACCCGCCACGGTGAAGTTCCCCGTGCCCGAGAAGTTCAAGGGTGCTGAGCCTGCTGAGATTCCCCTCTGGGGCTTCAACGAGGAAACGGGTCTCTGGGAAGAGGAAGGCACGGCCTACTACAACGAGGCTGAGGGTGTCTACGAAGGCACCGTGCCCCACTTCTCCTGGGTGAACCTCGACTATCCCGAAGTGCGCACCACGCTGAAGGTCATCGTCAAGGACGAAGCCGGCAACCTCATCCCCTACATCAAGGTGGACATCGACGGTCAGAAGAGTGCCTTCACCAACAGCAAGGGCGAGGCCACGACCTACGTGCCTAAGAACACGGCCTTCTATATCACCATTCATGCCGAAGACTACTCCAACTATCCCAATGAGGTGAAGGTGGAAGTCGGTGCCGACGAACTGGGTGAAAATGGTGGCACGAAGACCATCACGCTGCCCACCGTGGCTCACATTTCTGGAACAGTCACCAACCAGGGCTCCGGCAACAACGTGGCCACCATCTGGATTGAGTGCAACGGAAAGAGCACGAAGAAGGCCCACAGCGACCTGGACGGCAAGTTCTTCATCTTGGCTCCCGCCGACTACAAGGGCAAGGCCGTGCTGAAGGTGCGTGCCGCCAACGGACAGGTGAAGTCGGTCGACATCGAACTCGACGGCAAGGACCATGCCTACGAAATCAGTTTCAAGAGCGACGTGAATGCCGGAGCGGTCATCACCTTCCTGGACGAAACCTATACTCTTGAATTCGCTCCCGTTGAAGTTGAAGGAGAAGGTGGTGTCGTAATAGTTGACGGTGACTTCTCTGGTACCACCGGATGGGGTGGTGAGCAACACATGGAACAAGGCGGCTTTGTCTATGCCGATTTCAGTTTTAGCGGCTACAAGGAAGGTCAGACAAAATATTCGGACGTACAATTCAACATCAGACGCGAAGGAGGCGAAACCGAAATGGTTGGCATGTGGGGACAGGCCGGTGAAGCAACTATCACCCCGCAGAAGGACAACTACTATCGCGTCCAGATTTCCGGCCAAGGTCAGTTTGAAGGTCGCTGGGATATGGATCCTGAGCAAAGAGAAGGTAGCATGGCCCACGGCTCGATGGACATCATCATGCCGCTCTTCGCTAAGGGACACAAACTGCAAAACGTGAAGGACGGTCATACCGTGATACCCTCGTTTGCCCCCATTATACCTGACAAAACGGTTGACTACGCACTCCAAGTCACCGAAGCCCCCATGCTGGGTAAGGGTGGATACCTGATCTATCGCGACACAGAGCTCGGCGTAGATGTTTTTGACGCTTTGGTTGAAGAGGCTAAGAAAGCTCTGGGTGAGCCTGAGAATTTCTATCGCTATAACGACCAGTACAACCACATGGGCCAAGCAGCTTTCCAAAGCGGTGAAAAGTATCTTTACATCACATGGAATGGTGGCACTACACAGTTTGCCGACTTCATGAATGATCCAATCGGAATCTGGAGCCTCAGAAGCTACGGAGGCGGCAACATCGTCATCCTGGCCTACGATGGTTATAAGTTCACGGAATCGCAGCGTGTGAAGGGCGAGAAGTTCTGGGCAGCCCGCAAGAAGTAAGTAAAGAAAAGAAACTTTCTCATAGACCCGCTATACCATGATGTGTGGGGGAGGGGAGTCGCTGCCAGGGGCAGTCGGTTTCCCTCCCTTGCTTTATCGGGAAAAATCCTTACACCACGCTTCCCTCCCAGACAACCATAGTATGCCTATGAACGTAAGATTACTATGCTTAGGGGGATAACCTTACTATGCTTATGCCCCTAACCTTACTAATTTTCCTTTATAGGCACAAGACACCAAAAGTAAAGAATACTTACATGCGAGGCCGCAAATAACGCAACTTTGGGACGTGCATCGAAAAAAGGGGAGCAAACATTTGGCGATGTCAGGAAAAAAGTGTACCTTTGCACCGCTGTTTGGAAAAATGCTATTGGGATAGCAAAAAAAGAAGATTAGAACGATGTCTAAGATTTGTCAAATTACCGGTAAGAAGGCAATGGTGGGCAACAACGTTTCTCACTCAAAACGCCGCACAAAGCGCACCTTCGATGTAAACTTGTTCTATAAGAAGTTCTACTATGTAGAGCAAGACTGCTGGATTACGCTTCGCGTCTCGGCAGCTGGTCTGCGCATGATTAACAAGGTAGGTCTGGATGCAGCACTGAATCAGGCTGTCGAGAAGGGCTACTGCAACTGGAATGAAATAAAGGTAATCGGTTAACACACAGAAAGGAGAATCGCATTATGGCAAAGAAAGCAAAAGGTAACAGAGTGCAGGTAATCCTGGAATGCACCGAGCACAAGGCCAGTGGTATGCCTGGCACCAGCCGCTACATCACTACGAAGAATCGTAAGAACACCCCCGAGCGTCTGGAACTGAAGAAGTACAACCCCATCTTGAAGAAGATGACCATTCACAAGGAAATCAAGTAAAATAATTAAGTTTACAGAGTATGGCAAAGAAAACCGTGGCCTCCTTGCAGACTGGCAAGACTGATGGCCGTAGCTACACAAAAGTCATTAAGATGGTGAAGTCGCCCAAGACGGGTGCCTACATCTTCGACGAGCAGATGGTGCCCAACGAGGCAGTGAAGGATTTCTTCAAATAAGACAGAACCGCAGAAAGAACTTTTTCTGGTATTAGATAGGTTGAGGGATGTGCCGCATTTTGCGTCGCATCCCTCTTTTTTAGTCCGGCCCCCATCAATCTGCCCAGAAGAAGTACTGCTTCTGCCGCTTCTTCTCTTCGGGGCTCTTAGCTGAGAAGACGGGCTGCAGCGTGTAGGGGTGGTAGCCCGTGGCCCACGTCTCGGTGCTGACGGTCATGGGGGTGGGAGTGAAGTCCTGCACCTGCTCCAGACGGAAACCGAGATGGCGCACCTGCTCGGCCAGCCGGGCCATGTCCTCTTCGTGGCACCCCGGGTGGCTGCTGATGAAATAAGGTATGATTTGCTGGCGCAGGCCTTCGCGCTGACAGATGAGGTCGAACTGGGCCTTGAACTGGTGGAACTGTTCGAAGGGCGGTTTGCGCATGAGCTGGAGCACGTGAGGCTCGGTGTGCTCGGGAGCCACCTTCAGCCTGCCGCTGACGTGGCGCGTGATGAGTTCCTGCGTGTAGTCGCGGGCGGCACGGTTCAGTGCCTTGTCCTGCCAGTCGTGCAGGAGCAGGTCGTAGCGCACGCCGCTGCCGATGAAACTCTTCTTCACACCTGGCAACTGGTCCACCGCCCGATAGATGTCAATCAGAGGCTGGTGGTCGCCATGTAGATTGGGACATATCTTCGGGTGGATGCACGACGGGCGTTTGCATCTGGCGCATTGTTCCTGATTCTTACCCTTCATGCCGTACATGTTGGCGGAGGGGCCGCCGAGGTCGCTGATGTAGCCGCGGAAGTCGGGCATCTGGGTCACCGCCTTAACCTCTTTTAATATGCTCTCCTTCGAACGGCTCATGATGAACTTGCCCTGATGGGCCGAAATCGTGCAGAAGGCACAGCCCCCGAAACAGCCCCGATGGAGACACACCGAGTGGCGAATCATCTCGTAGGCCGGGATGCGCTTGCCCTTGTACTTGGGATGCGGCATGCGCGTGTAGGGCAGGTCGAAGGAGTGGTCCAGTTCTTCCGTAGTCAGGGGCGGGTAGGGCGGCGTGACCACCACATACTGGTCGCCCACCTGCTGCACGAGCGTCCGGGCGTGGAGTTTGTTGCTCTCCTCCTCAATGTGACGAAAATTCTCCGCCTGCTTCTTGGGGTCGGCCAGGCAGGACTCGTGGGAATGAAGAATGAAAAGACCCTCAAGACCCTCCCCCAGCCCCTCCCTTGTAGGGAGGGGAGTGGTTACTGATTCGTTTTGATTTTCAGTAGTAACTGCCCCCCTCCCTACAAGGGAGGGGCTGGGGGAGGGTCCGTAGAGTCCTACGCTCTGCGGCAACTGATGCTCACCGAGCAGGGCCTTGCGGAATGACTCGCGCCCGATGCAGGCTTCTCCCGTTTCGTCGTAGGAAAGCGTCGGGTCGTAGTCCTCAATCATTTGGGTCAGCCGGTGGGCTATCTCGATGGTGGGCTTCTCGCCCATGCCGTAGACAATCATGTCCGCCTCGGAGGGGATGAGTATGCTGGGGAGGAACTTGTCCTGCCAGTAGTCGTAGTGCGTCAGCCGGCGCAGACTGGCCTCGATGCCGCCCAAGACGATGGGCACATCGGGATAAAGCTGACGAAGAATCCGGCTATAGACGATGGTGGGATATTCGGGGCGCATATCGTGGCGTCCATCGGGCGAATAGGCATCCTCGCTGCGCAACCGTCGGGCAGCCGTGTACTTGTTCACCATCGAATCCATGCAGCCCGGCGAGATTCCGAACCACAGCCGTGGCCGCCCCAGACGGCGAAAGTCGCGCAGGTCGCCGTGCCAGTCGGGCTGGGGAATGATGGCCACGCGCAGTCCCTCGGCTTCCAATAGACGGCCGATTACGGCCACTCCGAACGAGGGATGGTCCACATAGGCATCCCCCGAGAAGAGGATGACATCCGCCCTGTCCCATCCGCGCAGTTCCATCTCGCGGCGTGTGGTGGGCAACCAACTGCTTAATTCAATTTTCAACTCTCAATTTTCAATTTTCAACTTACAAAGTTACGCATTTATTTCCATTCCGTCGCTCACTTTTCGCCTATTTCGTTTGTACGCTTCTTCGAAAAGATGTATATTTGCATTGAATTCAATAGTTTAGACTAATCTGTGGACGCAAACGTAAGTATATCCGCATTCCTGATAGGGTTTTCTACGGCATTCTTTGCCATCTTCTCCCTGCACATCCTCTTCTGGCGCAAGGAGCGCAGTCGCTTTCAGACCATACTGGGATGTATATTGGGCGTTTGGAGCGTCTGGAACCTGAAGGACATCGTGATAATCCTGCCTGGCATGTACGTGCAGCCCGTGCTTGACTGGATTATGATTATCGACGGCTGGTCGGCCATCACCTACACGGTGTTCGTCTTCGAAGTGACCATGCCCGGGTGGACCACCTTGCGACGGCTTCTCTTGCTTGCGCTGCCGTTTGCAGCCTTCTCGGTTGCATACGCCCTCTGGCCTACGGAGACGGTTAAGGATGCATACGTCGTTTTCCTTTGGTTCTATGCCTGGAGTGTGGTCATCATTGGCTATATACGCGCGCGTAAATACCTTATATATGTGCGGGGCAACTATTCAAACATCGACGACATCGACATCTCGTGGCTTCGCCCTGTCTTCTTCTTTGCCATTGTCAGCCAGTTGTCGTGGCTTTTCACCTCGCTATATGCCGACTTGTCGGTCGATGCGCTCTATTACGTCTCCACGATAGTCCTCTGGCTGCTGGTGCTGCATTATAGTTGGAACTTCCATCCCATCACGATTCGGGAGGAAACCTCGCCCTCACAACCGAACCGCCAGCCGATAGGGGCTGGGGAACTGGAACGGGTGGTGGAGTCGCAGCAGCTCTATCTGAACAAGGGGCTTACGTTGAGTGAACTGGCTCATGTCATGGGCACTAACCGCACTTATGTGAGCCATTACTTGAGTAACGTGCGCGGTCAGACATTCTACGACTACATCAACCAACTGCGAATCGAAAAGGTCAGCCTCCCCCTGATGGAGGAGCATCCGGAATACACCCTGGAATACATTGCCGAGGCCAGTGGCTTTGGTTCCATCTCCACCTTCCGCCGTGCCTACGTGAAGCAGACGGGCCATTTGCCAAGTCGTGCGGGTCGGCGCAAATAGCGCGTCATTGCGTAAAAAAATCAGGTACTTTTGTTTGATTGATGCTCGCACGAGGCGAATGCCTTGTGCCCTATTGTCTGTTTTTCGTAACTTTGTTGCATTAACTTCAACGAGACGTATCATGGCAGACATCACGTTGCAACCCATTTTTTTGCACGCCGTGTGGGGTACTCGCCACTGCAGTGTGAGCGGAGACGGAGAGTGGAAACACGAGGAAAAGGACATCGAGGTGAAACTCGGGAAGCTCTACTTCATGGGATTCTATGATATTGAGATTACCCACATTGAATCGGATTGCATTACATTTGTGCAAGGGAAGGACCCCAGCCGGACACTCGCCCCTGGGGAATGGATTCACTTCTCGGCCGAAATCGAGGGACGTGAGTGGAGCGACGGCTGTGTGTACGATAGTGATGACTATTCGCTTACCCTCACATGGAGAACCTCTAATTCTTAATGTTGCATTTTAATTATAACGTTATGGAATACAGAACAAAACTTGAAAATGTAAAAGAAGCGCTTGAGAACTGCAATCTGTGCGAAGACAGGCTTTTGGTGGAACTTCCAGACACGCCCCAGTACATGTTTTACGACACGAAAGACGAGATTCGTCCTTTTCTGGACATGATAGAGGAGAACATCGAGCGCCATGGAGGCTATATGATAGACGAATGGCAGTTCGTGGACAAAACGCAGAAACTGATGAATGTGTTAAGTGTCGTGAGACTAACCTTAGAAGATAAGTAAGGCGACTTCGCATAACCTAATTGTAGATGTATATGAAACGGCTGATGACAATCCTGCTGACCGTCCTCCTCCTGGGGGGCAGTACGGCTACGGCGCAGGTCTATCTGCACACGCTTACCCCCATTAAGAAAAACGGCTTCAACACGGCACCCAACATGCGGCGCATTCCGTCGGTGGACCATTCCGACGACGGCATCATTGCCTTGGGCGGTGTGCCCTACAAGACGGGGTTTGTCCTGCACCACATAAACTACGGAAGCGACCGACAGGGATATGTGGAATATAGCCTGAAAGGGAAATACAGCAAACTGACCTTCATCATGGGCACTTCGCCCGAGAACGACCCGAAGTTCGACAAAGGCGTGCTGGGCATCTCCGTGGACGGCAGGAAGGTGGTGGACCAGGTGATTACGTCGCACTCCGTGCCCGAGCGCATGACGATAGACGTGAAGGGTGCTGACATCATTCGCTTCGAACTGACGACGGGCGAAGTGGCCGTGGGCATCGTGGAGGCCGCCCTCTGGACAGCGGCACAGACACCGCGCCAGCTGGGCAGTACCGGCCGCGTGGGGGGCTCGAAACCTCTCAGCCTCGTGGGCGAGTTGCGACCCTATTTCAAGAACAACGGGCATCGCTGCATCTCTGCTGACCCGAAGGACGAGCATGAGGTCAGTGTGAACGGCCACCGATATACCTCCGCCCTGAAGATGCGTGCCCACATGGGCATACTGACCAACAGCGAGGCATCCACCCTCTTCAACCTCGACGGGAAGTACAAGACGTTGCGCTTCATTGCCGGACCGGAGGACATACGTGGGGGCGAGGCAGGCCAGGGGTGGCTCACGGTGAAGGCCGATGGCAAGATTATCTATGAGTATGAGTTCACCAGCACCGACGTCGTGAAACAGGTAACGCTCGACATCGAAGGGTGTCGCCAACTCAGCTTCGAAAGCGAGCAGCGCGAACACAGTAGTTTCATCGTGGCGGCCAACATCATGGTCTACCCAGCCGGTCAGGAGCCGACAGAGGCTAAAGAGGGTGCCGTAGAGACGGCCGTAACCGACCCTAAGCTGAAGGCATTGCCCGATGTGTGCAAACTCATCTCAAACATACCGCCATACGCCGTGGCAGGACGTGCCAACCAACAGAACAATGTGTATGACGGCAAGTCGGAGCATATCACCTTCTCCATGGGCGGCGTGAAATTCTCTGAAGGCATTATTCTCCAGTCGGTGACCCACGTCATGAGCAGCAATACACGTGCCGACGCGATGTTCAACCTCGGTGGCGAGTTCGACTATGTCAGTTTCACCGTGGGGTGGGTGTCGAAGTGCGGCGTGCTGAAGAACGACACGTTGCGTGTCTATGCCGACGACCGTGTGGTGATGAACATGCCGCTCATTGCCACCAGTCCCAACCGCAGTTACACGGTGCCCATCTATAAGTGCCAGCGTCTCCGCTTCGAGAAGCGAGGCATGGAGTCGATGAACCACCCGGTCTACGGCATTGCCGACATCGTGGTCTATCGTGGCGAGCCGGTGGAGAACAACCTCTTCCAACATCCCGTGCCTGATCTGCCCGACGAAGTAGACCTGTTCGCCTTGGGCGCTCCGTACATACACCATGCATACGTACCCGAAAGCAAGTACAGCGTAGATTGCCACCGTTTCCTCGACGGTACATCGAAGAAACTCTACTACGAGTTGGGCGGGCGGCGCATCTATGGTGGCTTCCTGCTCAGCAGCAGCGTCCACTTCGACCTTGAGTTCAAGGGCAACTCAGGCGGAGCGGCTGTGGCAGCGGCCGGCATTGGGTCGTCAGTGGTAATCGGGACCATCGGCAATGCCACCATCTCGGCCGTCACTCCCTTCGGTGCCCTGCTCATGTTGGCCGCCGGCGGGTCGGGCTACGAAAGTTCGTGCGCCGCCTTCAATACATACGGAGCTTACGACGAGATGACGTTCACCGTTGCCTGCTATCGTCAGGCCATCAGCAAGCGGAAGGATGTCTTGCAGATTGGCGGTGACGGCGAAGTGATACAGGAATTTGAGATTTCCGACTATATGCAGCCCACCACGTTCACGGTGCCCATCGGCAAGTGTAAGCAGCTGATGTTCTGGCTGAAGTGCGGTGACAGTTCCTCGGGCGACTATCTCTTTTACGACGTAAAGTTGCGCAAGACGGGAGCCTCGGCCTGTACCCCAGAAGAGGCAGCAGCCTTGGCCAAGACCCAAATTCAGGCAGGTTCGGCGACGAATATAAGTGTGCAGGCTGGTGCATTGGCCCCCACCGACCCCTACACAC
The DNA here is from genome assembly GCA_017453445.1 of Bacteroidaceae bacterium. GTDB lineage: Bacteria > Bacteroidota > Bacteroidia > Bacteroidales > Bacteroidaceae > Physcousia. Next base: position 9,556 of record JAFTEX010000061.1, on the reverse strand, counting down.
TTCCCGTCGTAGGTTTCGAGCGCAAGGGCGCCAATTGGGAAGCCCCCAGGCAGACAAAAGTGGAGGCCATTGATAACTTCTTCAGCGAGTGCAAGATATTCAAGCGTAAGATAGATACGTTCATGGGCACCACAAAGGAGTGGGACAACCATGTCCAGAAATATGGTGCCTTCGTGTCAGCTCCGACTTTCGAGAAAATGTCTTACGGTGGTGCGCAGTTCGAATACGAAATTATGGCCAAGTACGTCTCGGGAGCCGACGGCAACAACTATCGCTCCATGGAACTCCTTGCCAATGGCCAGGTCGTGCCCTTTGCGGAACACCTCGAACGCAACAAACTCATCATCCGTGCGGCTAACGAAGCCTTGTCGGTCATCAGCAAACTGAAACTTTCGCAGACCTCAGCCCGAATCTCCCTGCCCAGTCTGGGACTCGGTGCCATCTCCGTCGGCAAGACCATAAAAGCTGCAGGTAACATGCTCGGCATCTATAAGGAACAATTGACGGCACTCGTAGAGGAGAAAAAGGCCGAGAACAAGATTCTGGAAACACTGATGAAAGGGGCACTCGACATTGACGGTGCCCGGTCAACTCCTACCCGCATATTCGTGAAATAGTTACATAAGTCAAACCTTAAATCAATGAACAACCATGAACGACGAAGAAAGAATCTTGAACGAGGACGCGCTTGACCTGTTGGACGAGGCGATGTTCACCTCTTCCCTCATTACGGACAAAGAACGGAAGAACGGACGCGTAAACGACTGGGACAGTGTGTTCCCTGTAAGTCGTGAAGAGACGGAGCGCATGGAACAGTTGCTGGACAAGGCAGAAGAAGTGGTCGAAGACCCTACGGAACCAGCCTACGCCGAGCGATTGGCAGATCTGCGCGAAGTGGTGGAATGGTCGAAGAAACGGCATCGCTCGTGGACATGGAAACTCATTGCCGGCGCACTGGTCGGGGCGGGCATCTTCTACTACTTTGAGAACGACCAGAAGGACGACATCGAACGTGCCAAGGCCGACGTGGCAGCTGTGCAGGCCTGGGACTCGACGGAGGTGGCTCTGAATGTGGGTGACATGAGTGCAACCTACAAGGATAGTCACTACAACGACCGACTTACGTCGCCCAAGAACTTCAAGATGTACGAACTGAGTTCCATCAAGTCGCACAAGGAGTATCAGGAGAAGGAAGCCGTGCGAATACAGGCCATGGCCGACACAGCCAGCACCGAGGAACTGAAGACGAAGCGACTGGAGTCGGTGACGAAGCACAAGGAGCGTGCTGTGGAGTATCAGGCCGAATACGACTCCGTGGCCAAGATGAACACTGCCGAGATAAAGGCTTACGCCATGGGAAAGGAAGGGCACTGGCTGGAGTCGCAGAAGAACTTTGGGCGTCGACTGCACAACTTCATGATTTACCTCTTCATCCTCATTCCGCTCTACATTATCACGGGCTATCCGCGCGGCTACACGCTGACAGCGAGCCGTCGTCGCACAGGATGCCTCACCGCCTTCCGCAAGATAGGCTTCGGCTTGGCCACCTTCTTCTTCGGCGCGGGCTTGGCCATGTCGTTCCTGCCCGACGATGTCGTGAAGTACCGCTACTCAGACGGACATACCGAGACACGCACTGAGACGAATGCCGGAAACTTCATCATCATTGCCATGAAGTTCGGACTGATGATTATCGGTGCCTTCCTCTTTGCCTTTGTGGCCTCGTTCATCATGACCATCGAAACCGTGTTGGGAGCCATCCGCAATTTTGATTGGAAGGGTAAACCCCAAGTAACTTCTGGCAGTAAAACCGAGAGATAACGAAACGGTAACGACACCCTCTATCCTTAAATCCTTAAATTTCAAACCCTCAAAACCTTAAACTATTATGTCAGCAAAAACTGGATTCATGAGTTTCCTCATCAATGGATTTGGAACCGGAGTAACGGCTCTTAAAGCCGTAGGTATTGTACTTGCTATTGGCCTCTTCGGCTTCTGGCTTGCGTGGAAGATTATCATGATAATTTACCACGCCATTAAGGGACCGGAAATCCCCGACTTCAAGCAAGGCCCCTACGCCGTGCAGATAACCTCGGTGGGTGACAATCCCGCCGCCGTGCAGAAAGAGCTTGCACAGATTAAGGGCTTCAGCATGAGCTTGGCCAAGAAGGTGACGGCTCAGGTTCCCAGTCTCGCAGTCGTGGGTTGCGACGAGGAAATGGCCGAGGACTTCAAGGTCATCATCGAGCACGGTGGTGCCACCTGCGAAATCCTTGTACGGAAATAGCACTGGATCGTTACCCATGGCCCCGGTGCTTACTCTGACCTAAGCAAACGAATGTGCGTTCCAAGAATTGGGACGCACATTCATATTTTGGGGGAGTCAGCTTCGGCCTATAGCGTAGGCTTTTCCTAATAGATGACTTTCACAGATTTCTTGTTCCCGTATTTTACGATATGCAGCCCCTTTGCGGTTGGGTTTACAACCTTTCCTGATAAATCATAATGAACTGCATTATGAGGGGCAATGGCTGTGATGTCAGCGATTCCGGTTTTGTCCATTTCCTTAATTTCGGCAAAACAATTCCATCCAGCAAGAGCCTGGTAGGCTGCGAGTTCGCCTTTCGGCACATAGAGCGTAGCAGTTGACGGAGTATGCACCCAAGCATCTGATTCGAACTTCTCTGTGCTGACGAAGGTAAGGTAGTTTATTGGATAGGGGGGGGTGATGTGAGACAACACCGAGGTCAGGTTGTTGCACCCCATAATCAGTTTTAAGCCGATATTTGTCAATGAGTTCGGCAGTTCAAGCTTAGTGAGGTTATACATGTTGTAAAAGGCCTTTTCCTCAATGGATGTAACACCCTCCGGGATTGTCAAAGTGGTGATTTGAGCAGCATTAAATGCTTCCTTCCCGATGGTTCTCACCGAGCCTGGTATCGTGATTCCCGATAGTCCTGTTCCTGCCAATGCTCTATTCCCGATTGCTTCAATGCCTTCTGGCAACGTGATAGCCGACAGTTTCCAACAGTTGTCAAACGCCGAGCTGCCGATAGCCTTCACCTGCTTGGTCTTGCCGCCGATTACAACAGATGCGGGGATGGCAATTGCAGTCAGTTCCTGATAACGCTCGTCCTTTGCAACCGTTGCCGTGCTTTCTCCCGTGGCATATACATATCTGATGCCATCGACCACGGCTTCCATCAAGTCTCCCTCCTGAATGGCATCAAACACGCGCCATCCGGACTTGACTTCATACGCCGACTTACATCCTATCGGCACATAGAGCGTTGCTGGCGTCGGGAGTATGTTCGTCGAACCAGTTATATAATCTAAATATTGAAACATGAACACCTCTTTGCCAATCTCTGGGGGAGTCTGCATGTGTGACACAACCGTCGAAAGGCCCGACAGCCCATAGAACGCATAGGTACCGATGTGGGTAATAGTCGATGGCAATGTGAGTTCGACAAGCTGGCTGCAATACCTGAATGCGTCGGCGCCGATGGTCTCAATTCCTTCGGGAATAGTCAGGGATTTCATTCCCCATCCGTAGAAGGCATTGTTGTCGATGCCCACAACCTTGTGCTCAATGCCATTGGAAGTAACCTTCGGCAGTATAATGGGATTTTCTACAGACGTGTCAGCCTCAAAGTTGGGCACCACCTTGGCGCGTTTGTATGCCGGCGTACAGCGGTATTTCAGACCATCTGCAATAACCTCTTCATACGCGGGAAGCGTGACCTTCATCGTTTGCAAGGCTTCGTCTGAGTCGTCGGCGGTAAGTTTCAGTGTATACACACCGGCTTCATCCTGCTGGAAAATCATGACAATGTCAGCCGTTGTGCCTAAATCGGTGTAGCATGTAGCTTTGCTGCATTTTGTCCAAGTGGCATCCCCCTGTTTCTGCAACCACAATGTGGCCGTGAGCCGCTGTGTCTCTCCGTTGTTGACGAGATTGGCAAACACGCTTATGGGGCTTCCTGTCTCAGGATATTCGGAGATACTCATGCTATTGACCGCAAATGACGAGTGATGATTGTCGGGCACCCTCATGTAAAGCGCGGTAGGTGTCACTTCCACCCACACAGAATTGATGCCGTAGCCCTCGCAGCGTTGCCAGTCAGTCTCTCCCGGCATACGGAAGACCTGGGTAAGCGCATAATCGCCTTCGGGAAGACCCGAGCCAAAAGAAACGGTCATTTCATTCAAAACTTGGCTATCCAATAGGGCAGGTATGGTGAAAGGCATTGTGCCTATGAGTTGTTTGAGTTCATCGGCCTGATAAAGTGCCCATCCCACCTCCGCATTTATTTCCGATTCGGGTTCCGTCGGATAGTTGACAAAGATGTAGGAACTTAGGAAGACATTGGAGAAGTCGGCCGTAGCACCTGTACGCGTATAAGTGTTGTTCATCGAAGGCGGATACATATGGCTGCCCTGCATACGCATCAACGGCAGCATCACCTCGCCGTCTTCAGCGGGTTGCAGATTGAATAGTGCCGTCTGGTCGGAGTGGTAGGCTCCAGGCGAGCCTCCGATTCCCTGTTCAAGTCCTGGGTTGGCCAACGAGAGGACGAAATAAGAGTCGGGAAGTCCTCTCCAGCCCCAGTTTATGTGGAAGAGGCCTTGACCATCGAAACCGTCGACAATGAACTGGTGGCCTGAAAAATCCGATGCGCCGCTATACAATATCGGGCGTTTGTTGGCAAGTTCTTCATAGACGGCTGCCTCCCATTGGCTGGTGGTGTAGTCGTCGCGCTTCAACACGCGGAGGCGCTTGCTGTAGCCGAAGGTATTAATCATTACGGAGGGGTCGGCGTATCCACCCGTAACGCCAGGCCCGTAATAAAGACGGAAAGCCTGTCCGCAGTAGCGCATCAGTTCGCCTACCGCATCCTCGGCCTCTACAGCTGACTCATTAGTATAAGTGTCAGTCATAGCCTCCCACTTGAAGGTAGTCGCAGGCAGGGCCTTCAGCGTCTTTCCCTCTTCCACTTCATAGGCATCGACAGAAGGGCAGTTTTTCGGCCATCTCCAATAGCTCATGATTTGGGTGAAGGCTGTAGCCACACAGCCCGTTACGCACTGGGTGTAATGGTCGAATCCGTTCTCGTCGTAATCTACGTAGTTACCGTCGGGACACATCTTGTTGAATGGCCAGTCCTGTCCCCACTTCGTTCGTATAAGTGGCTCTATGGCAGGCCCGATGGCTGTCCCCTTAACTGGCTCCGAAGCCTTAGATAAAGCGGAAATCTGGGCAGCATAACCATCGAGCCACCACTTCAGGTTTTCGGGAAGATGCTCCATATCCAGATTTCCGCACTCTGCATATCCCAGAATATCGCGTGTGCGGTCGTCACCCGACACAATGACGAATCCCCTGTCGTTTTCAGCGTTGAACACGTAGAAAGCGTTGGATTCACCTGTGTTCTCACCCATCACACAGGCCGATGGCATTCTCTTACTCTCGGCAAACTGTCTGCCTGGCAAAAAACTTTGTGCCTTCTTCAAGGCTGCGTTGCGGTCAATCACATCGGCTTTAGCCGTCGATGTTGCCAGAAGCCCCGCAAGCATCAAAACGAATAATTTCATGGCCTTATAACAGAGTTTTGAGTGTTTTGTATCCTCTGATTGGGGCAAAGATACAAAATAATTATTAGACTCTTGCTCAAAACTGAATATAATTAGTGGCAAATTGTATGGGAAATGCAAAAATGCCAAAACCGCAATGATTGGCGTCAAAAGAAGGGCGAAAGAAGCATGAGGAGCATCCCGAGACAGCCGTTTCGCTCTCCCTTGTCGTAGTGGCCACCCCTGTCGTCGTAGGCCGTGGGGCGGGGGGAGGGAACTGCTTTTGTGGAACGCGATTGACTACGTCTTTTGCCGCCACGACTCGGCCATTCAAATGAGTTTGACGGCACTTGCTGCTCCGACCATTCCTTGAAACTTGAGGTCGGTTGTGGCTGGGACTTAGGCCCTATCTGCTTGTATAGTTCGTCGATGAGATCCTTCGCTACAATCAAGTCACATCCGGTCCGCTCTTTAAAGATCTTTACGGCCATCAGTTTCTCACCTTGACGGATAAGTCGCAACACCTCCTCGTCTGGCTCCATGTCAGGGGCTTTGCGTAAGGTGGCGTACCGCATATCTTGCTCCAGATGGTCGATGTAGTCTTTTGCTTCCTTCAGGCTACAGCCCGTTTCGTCCCTGTAAACCTTTACGGCTTGCAGTTTCTCCCCCTGGCGCAGGAGTGTGAGGAGGTAATCGTCAGCAATCATTGTTCTCGCTCAGCGAGCGGCAAGTCGATTACTTCTTCGGGCGTTTCGAACTTTGCCAAATAGAGGAGAATGAGTTGGTGAAGTCCGAAAGCCTTCATGTTGTCGTGGAAGAGCACCTGCTGACAGAGTGCGAGCAAAGCTGCGTCGTCGCTGTGTCCTTCCAGTAGGGCACGAGCACTGAGGCGAAGCTTGTCAAGCACATTCTCGTCCACGATTCCATTGCTGTCGAGCAGGCCGGCAAGCAAGGCATAGCGACGTAGGGTTTCGAGATGCTCGTCTGTGACCTCTATAAAACGGGTTCCTTTCGAATTAGTCTGAATTGTCATTGTATAAGATTATAATTTTGTGGTTTAGAGATTTAGTGAGTTAGCAAGAAGGTAAGGGAGGCAGCGAGCACGGCCTGACGGATTTCCTTTTGACGAATGCATTCGAGGGGAAAACCGTAGGTGAGCGTGCGATGCTTGTCTCCGGGATAGGCCACGGCAAACGAATGTCCTGAACCGGCTATGGAAGGGAATGCGTCCGACAGTGGAATGACTTCACTGATGCGCGGCACGGAGTATCGCTCTTCGTTTGGTGCATGATAGATAGAAAAACTCGTATTCATTCCGACCAGGTTGGCCGTCGTGTCGTTGAGCATGAGACTGCCTCCAGCGGCAAGATGGAGCGTGGCGGCGGCAAAGTCTGTGGGTAACCCGTCGGTGATGTAGGCTCCACTGACGAGCAGCGCCCCCCCCTGTTTGGCATAGTCGCTCAGTGCCGTGCAGAGCTCTGGCGTGAAAGCCGGGGATGCCTCCATACTATAGCCGTCGTTTCGCTGCGCCCCCAGAATGAGGTCGATGACGTTGAAACCTGCGGAAGACGAGGGCGCACGACGAAGCGCAGCATCGCTCTCATAGGCACGGCGCGAACAGGAGGAGATGGCAAGCGTGGTGTCGCTCATCAGAAAGTCACGGGCATGAAGGGTGGGGAAGTCAAATGTGTTGCCCGCTATGAGCATGCCTTCCAGCTCATTGCCGCTCTGTCCGAAGTCCTCTCCCGTGGACTTGGCAAAGTTCACCTGGCGCCCGCAGTAGCATGGGCTATAGCGATAGACCACACCGGGGTCGGCATCGATGTCGAAGCCTCGCGTGCTGTCCGTGTCAATCGGTTGCGGACCGGCCAGACGCTGGAACGCATTGACGATGAGCACACGATGACGCGGATTGCGAGGTGAGTAGACACAAAGTTCTTCACTGGGCAGACTGCTTCCGCCTTCGTTGAAAGCCCGAATCTGGAACTTCGTGAGCACCCCTCGGCGTACAGGCATATGGATTTGGGTGTCGGGCACGGCCTGGCCGTTGTCGTAGCCCCTGTCCCCCTCACTCACGTAGACGACGTAACCAGTAGGTTGGCTCAACGAATCCGTCGGGTCGGTCGTGGCTCTCCAAGAGAGCGTCACGGAGTCACCCTTGGCATCGAGCCGGGCCGAGAAGTGGCTGACTGGCAGTGGTTGTGCAACGATAGCAGGCAAGGCATGTACCGATGCAGTGTATTTCAGTATACCTTTATATATAGCGCGCGACAGCCACATTTTGAAATTTGGGTCGTGGCCACGGAGGAGGTCGGCGAAGTTCTGGTGCGAGAGGGTCTCAAGGATGATGCCAGGCACTTGCGGAACGCGCGTCTCGCTATAGTTCCGGTCATAAATCTGTCGTCGGTTCCAGGTTCCGCATACATGTCGGAGGTCTTGGTCCACTTGGGTCATGACCATGTCGCAGAGGTCGCGTGACATCAGTCGGGAGCGAAGGCTGGGCAGGAGGCCCTGCAGGAGCAGCGAATCAGTGAAGTCGCCAGGGGTATGGATGCCGGTGGTGTAGATGCCCAGGGTGCCGATGTGCGAACGGTCGGGACGGAAGCCAGCGTCGCTGTGTACGGCAAGGGAGAGTTCTATGGGGACGCAGAGGCCGCTGTCGCCAGGCAGATAGACTGAACCGCGTGCGAGACGGTTAGTCGACAGCGAACGTGCATTAATGTCCTCGGCATAATCGTTTGTCCCCTCACGGTTCGCGTATGTCGCGAAGGGCATTCCAGCCCATTGGGCATAGTAGCGGCTGCCTTCGAGATAGCGTGGGAGCCCGCTTCGGATATGGTCGTGGATGGAGTCTCCACGGGCGATGTTCCCCATGCCTCCGCCAAAGCGCACTGCATCGGCGGTCACCGTACCCCGGTAGTTGCTCTGGTTGGAAAGAATCACGCAGTTGTCGACTGGCGCACCTGTGCCAAAGTCGAAGGTACCGAGATAGACCCACGTCCCGCCGCCCATCTTCTGGTTCACGCGGAACTTGGTGTTCATGCCCCGGTGGCGCACGGTGTACTCGGCATCGCTCACGCTTGTGGGCAGGGTAGCATAGCTGACGTAGACGGCATACCGCCCATCGGCAGGCAATTCGGGCCGCCAGACAATCTGACTCGTCTGACGCTTTCGCGGCTGCGCTTCCGCCTTGCGGAAGGTACCCATCTCGAACGGGTTTTCTCGGTCGCGGTAAATCGTCTGGCTATGGGCGAAGCCGCTTCCGCCATTCTCCCATGGATAAAGGCCGTTGGTCTCCGTGTAAGTGCCTGTCGGCGACTCCACGTCGTTGTCCACGACCACCTCCTCGCGTTGCCAGTCTCGCTCGCGCGGAGAGAAGACCACGGCTCCGGCGTTCTCCAGCATTGGAATCAGGAAGGGCACGACGAACGACTGTGTAAAGAGGTCTTCCGTGGTACAGTAGAGGCGGGGGCGTTGCCACTGCCAGTTGTTTTTGTTGAAGTCGTAGTAGCGGCCATGACTGGCCCAGACGGAAAAGTGCCGTCCTTGCAGCCCCTGCGTAATCGAGTAGGGTAGCGAAAGGGGAGCAACCCAGGGATAGCCCCGGTGCTCCAGTTCGCCCCATCTGCGACGCGAAGCAACGGTATCGCTCCAGTCAAAAGGCACAAGGTCCTCGATGGGAGTCCCGTTGGCCAGGATAACGATGCGGTAGGCATTGTATGGGGGAGGAATGAGCCGCACGACCTCGCGCCGAATGCGGCCGACGGTCTCGCGTGTGAACGGCTGTGAGGCAAACCCGGCATTGGCCGCGAGCGTGAGGGTGCGTGTCTCCGAGTCCACGGTCACGTCCGTAAGCCTTATGGGGTCGGCATTCGTGTATTCCGAGTTCGTATAGTTCGAGAAGTAGTCGGCCAGGCGCGACTTTATGGTCACAGCAGGCTGCGCCGAGGCTGTGCCCAGTTCAAAGTGTAAAGTGTATAGT